>CALUNK010000031.1 GCA_944321985.1 Candidatus Methanomethylophilaceae archaeon | reverse complement strand
GTGCATGGCCTCTTGCCTCTTTGTTTCATTTGGTTACTTCAAACGAAGCAAGAGGCCACTTTTAACGAAATCGTTTGTTGGCTTTCTTCTGATAATCCCTCGGATCATCCAGACAAGCAGTCTTTGTGTCTTCGGGATCATCGTTGCTTCTGATAATCCCTCGGATCATCCAGACGAGTAGTCCTCCTCTGTTGTATCTTCGGGATCATCGTTGCGGTGGAGTATAAACCAAATTGGTACATAAACCAGCAGGATGATCGCACCAAGCAACACGGACTGATAACCGTAGATATTGATACTGTAGACAGCACATCCGGGAATCAGGACGAAGAACTGGTAGATCATGATTGCCCATGCAACATAGTACCAACCGCGAGGAGCAATGAACTCCCTCTTTTCCCTTATGTCCTTCCAGCGATCCTCACGCCTGAACTTGATGAAGCTCATCATGGCGAATCCGAGTGCGATGCAGAATCCGAACGAGGAGGCAGCAAGAATCATAGCAGGGCTTCCCAACGGAATCATGAGCATACCAACCACGAACTGGAAGAACATGGCGTAGATAGGAGCATCGTTCTTGTTAGTGTGACTGATGAACTTGGGCATGTTGCCGTGCTGAGACATGCAGTGCAGTGTCCTTGAAGATCCAAGGAATGCAGTCTGAATCAGCATGACCATTCCCGCAACCAGCAGAATCAAAGCAATCCAGGAACCGACATTACCGAAATCGATGATGGCGATAGGTACTAGAGTGGCGTAGCCGTACTCGTTGATTCCCTCCAGCCCCAGTGTTCCGAACACGGACAGAGAGACGAGGAAGTAAATGACGAGACAGACAAGTCCACATCCGATGAGCGCCTTGGGCAGGTTCTTTCCAGGGTCCTTGTACTCGGCACCATACGTAGCTGTGGATTCCCAGGCACAAGCACTCCATTGCGCCACTGCGAACGCACCAAACATCACAAAGATATCATGGATAGACCAGCCCCACTCTGGAGGCAGGAACTCATCAACGATGATCTGGGGATTGAAGGCTCCGTTGAAGAACGGAATCATGACGACAACAACCAGCGGGATGATGGTGATGGCTGCGAGAACGAGACCGAAGGTAGCTCCTCCCGAAAGACCCTTGGAACCGAAGAACGTGATGAGCGAGAATATGATGAATCCCAGTATAAGGTTGAGTATGGTTGAGTTAACACCTGCTAGAGGTTCGATGAACTCCTGCAGATAGGCTCCCGCTGTAATTGTGAAAATCGGGATAACTGGAGTCCATGTGAACCAGTAAGACCAAGCGCAGAATGCACCTACGAACTTCCCAAGATTGTACTTCTTTCCCTTGTATTTTTGCGGGTTGTTGAAAACCCTCTGTGCACACGCACCTATACCGGGCACCTCGAGTGCCGCAGCCATTTCTCCTATGGCCATGTTCTGGAGGAAACCCTGGATAACCGACACCGTCCAGATTACGATACTGAACGCCCATACAGAGCCTGAAATATCGTACAGAGAGGGAAGGATCAGAATAGGGACACCCATAGCGATGATCAGACCCTGCTTCCAGTCAATAGACTTGGCGAGGGTGTTCGCCGGCCTCCTCTGACATGACACGAAACTTTCTTCTTCTGACATATAACGCACCCCTGGACCGGAGGCAGTCATCCCAACCTCCTTTGTCCCAGTTGTCTGTTATTGGATTAAACTCAATCCATCAGTATTTAATCATTATGCATATTAAACGTAATATTTTTATATCAGGTCAAATTAATCACACACTAAATGTACTTGCTCAAAAATTCTGATATTTAAAATATTCGTTTTTACGATAAAAACCATGATTTTTCTGTAAAATTTTAAATACCAAAAAAATGCTGGAATCCTGTTTACTTAAATTTAAGTAGAAACGTCTTTGATTTGTTCCCGTTTTTCAACGTGTATGAGCCATTTTGAAAGATTTATGAAACAAATTTTTGAATGATTATCGTGGGAAAATCATCTTTTATGATATGTTGTTCACAAAAATCGTCTTTTTCTGTACAAACATAGGACAGATTACCCCATGAAAACTGTGGTCGGCTCCAACACCCTCCCTCGGAAGAAGGCACTCACCTTTATAGGGCCCGCCCGATAACGGTTCATGCCCGAAATCGCAATCATCGGCGGCACTGGGATCTACAACCCCGATACCTTCGAGACAATAAAGGAGACTTTCCCCGACACACCTTACGGAAAGCCCTCCGACCCCATCCTCGTCGGCAGGATAAACGGGGTGGAGGTCGCATTCCTATACCGTCATGGAAAACAGCACCAGCACCCTCCGACCAACGTCCCCTACCTGGCGAACATGTGGGCACTGAAGGAACTGGGATGCAAGTACGTCATATCCGCATGCGCGGTGGGCTCCCTTCAGGAACAGTATGTTCCCGGAGACCTTGTGATTGCAGACCAATTCATAGATTTCACGAAGAAGAGAGAGTACACCTACTTCGACGACAGGGCGGTCCACATCTCCATCCCCGATCCGTTTTGCCCTTACCTCAACGATATCTTCGCCGAGACGGCTGAGGAGATGGGGATCAGATACCACAAGGGTGGAACCTATCTTTGCATAGAAGGGCCCAGGTTCTCCACGAGAGCGGAGAGCAACATGTTCAGGCAGTTCGCGGACATAATAGGCATGACGGTCGTCCCCGAATGTCAGCTGGCAAGAGAGCTCGGACTGTGCTACTGCAGTCTCGCCACCATCACGGATTACGATGTCTGGAAGGACGAACCTGTGGACATAGCCATGGTGAACAGGACGATGTCTGAGTGCCTGGCCAAGGTCCTGACTCTCCTTGAGAAGGGACTGCCCAAGATCCACGACGGTTGCACCGCCTGCATAGAGGCTGCCAAGGGTGCAGGAGCCCTCTGAAGGATTTCAAATGCGGGCACTGCCCGCCCCTTCTTTTTAAAATGAATATATTCGCCTACGGCACACTGACTGTGGATTCGATCCGCGACAGGATTCTGGGGCATTCCACCCACGTCACCGAAGCCGTCCTTCACGGGTTCTCGAAGGTCTGCGGATGGGACTACCTTACGCTCGTGCCCTCCGAGGGCTGCGTGAGCGGCGTTGTCTTCGATGCGAATGCCGAGGACGTCAACCGCATGGACATCTGGGAGGAGGTCCCCGTTTATTCCCTCGTGCCGGTCACCGTGGAGACCTCCGACGGTAACGTGGAAGCGTTCTCATACATCATGGAGACTCCGCCCGAGCATTACGAGCTTGTGTAGGAGTCCTGCATCGCCGCCATACCTGTCCTGGAGATCATGGCCGAACTTGAAAGAATATTGAAACGCAACTGA
The DNA here is from genome assembly GCA_944321985.1 of Candidatus Methanomethylophilaceae archaeon. GTDB lineage: Archaea > Thermoplasmatota > Thermoplasmata > Methanomassiliicoccales > Methanomethylophilaceae > Methanoprimaticola. The sequence continues at coordinate 12,638 of CALUNK010000031.1, read as the reverse complement.
ACACCCGAACGTTGCTACGGGTGCATGCCTCGGACACGATGGCAACACACCGACTCCGAATCGGAGTGTGATTGCTTCAAACCCTGCACGTTCGACACGGGTGCCCACCGTCCGTCGATTCGGTCGCATGAACAGTAAGTTTGAAGTACGAGCGCAAACACTGTTCCAAATCATGGTAAAGAAGACCAAAGGCCAGACATTGGCTGATGACATCCTGTCCAACCCGAAGAGCCTCCCGGAGAAGGACCTGAAGCTCCTCGAGAAGGCTGAGGATTTCTGTGAAGGCTACAAAAAGTTCCTCGCTAACAAGACCGAGCGTGAGGTCATCGACTATGTGGTCCCCATCCTCAAGGAAAAGGGCTACTCCGAGTATGTCCGCGGCACGAAGTATGCTGCCGGCTCCAAGTTCTACAAGATCAACCGCGGCAAGACCATCATGATGTGCACCAAGGGCAAGAGGCCGGTGTCCGAGGGCGTCCGCGTGTGCGTAGCGCACATCGACAGCCCCAGGCTGGACTTCAAGCCCCACCCCCTCTTCCAGGACGCCGACATGGCGTTCTTCAAGACCCACTATTACGGTGGCATCAAGAAGTACCAGTGGACGACCATCCCGCTGTCCATCAGAGGCGTCGTCCACACATCCGACGGGAAGACCGTGAAAATCAGGATCGGAGAAGAGGAGGACGAGCCCTCGTTCCTCATCACGGACCTGTTGCCGCACCTGGCCCAGAACCAGATGAAGAAGAGCGCCTCGGAGATCGTCGAGGGGGAACAGCTCAACCTCCTGCTCGGATCCTGGCCGTACGACGACGATAAGGTCAAGGACAAGGTGAAGCTGGCCATCATGCAGATCCTGTACGAGAAGTACGGCATCAGGGAGGACGACTTCGAGACGGCCGAGCTCTGCGCCGTACCCGCCTTCAAGGCGAGGGACATGGGGTTCGACAGGTCCATGATAGCCGGTTACGGCCAGGACGACAGCTCCTGCGCCTATGCCCAGTTCATGGCGGAGATCGACGTGAAGAACCCCGAGTACACGACCATGACCATCTTCGCCGACAAGGAGGAGACCGGCTCCGACGGCGTCACCGGCATGAGGTCGTTCTTCTTCAGGGACTTCATGGAGGACCTCGCCCAGGACGAGGGATGCGAGGTCAGGCACGTGCTGCAGAACTCCGTGTGCCTGTCCTGCGACGTCAGCGCCGCGTTCGATCCCGCATACCCGGACGTCCAGGAGAGGAACAACTGCTGCTATCTGAACCATGGACCCTGCATCGCCAAATACGACGGGGCGAGGGGCAAGTACAGCACGAACGACGCCTCTGCCGAGATGATGGACTACGTCATCGGCATCTTCAGAGATGCGGGAGTCACCTGGCAGATCGGCGAGCTCGGCAAGATCGACCTGGGAGGCGGAGGAACCATCGCCTCGGAAATCTCTGTGCACGACATCGACACGGTCGACATCGGCGTGCCCGTCCTCTCCATGCACGCGCCCGTAGAGGTCACCGCCAAAGCCGACGTGTACATGCTGTACAAGGCGGTCCTGGCGCTGTACCAGTCGAAGAAACCCAAGTGCTTCTGACAAAACCCCACCGCTGGCTTCGGCCAGCGGACCTCCCCACTCCGATCGTGTCCGTTGACACCCGACACGAAATAATGCAACGATAACGCACAGTGGATGATTCCATATATCGTTGACAGGAGAGCGCCCAACGTCTGACTGACTAGATGTCAGGACATCGTTCTCGTCGGTATAGCTTCCTACCGCACACCCTGCAGAACGAATCCTCCGGGCTCACCGGCGAACCGCATTCGGGACAGCGGTCCCCCGCACCGGGCTCGTTCTCCACCTTCCTGAACACACCGAAGGTCGCCAGGCCAGGGAAACAAAGGAACAGAGCGAGGAATGGGAAGCCGTAAGCCAGCCCCACCACCGTGACGACGATGGACACGACCGAGATTGCCAGGAGTATAAGGCTGGCGTTCCTCAAGATCCGGTCCGACATCGGAGCCTCCTCCCGCATACACCGCAGTACTGGTCACCGTGCGACAGCGGCGAGCCGCAGCCAGGACAGTAGCCGTTCCCATATCTGGAATCGGATGGGACGACATGCGGATCCTCCCGCGACGGGACCTCGAAGACCTGCTCCGTGAGGAAATCCTGCTTGGTCACACCGCCCCCTGTCTTGAACAGTACCGAACCTACCGCGATCATCAGAATGGAGAGGAATACTGTCAATGCCCAATAAGGGCTGTACGACATGACAAGAATCGGCATCGAGATGAACAGAACGAAGCCAACAACGACGATGATGCCACCGACTACTCTCACAGACGTCATCGGAGCTTTCTCCCACATACCCCGCAGTACTGGAACCTGTCCTCCAGAGGTGCACCGCAGTACGGGCAGAATCCGTTCGATTCCCCGTCGTGCCTCTCCGGCACCACCTCGTCTGGTAGCTCGAACCCCGGAACCCTGCTCTCCTTCGGTCTGAACTCCTTGGAGCGAAACGACCTGAAGATTACGTAGAGCCCGTATATGACGACGATCAGACCCACCACAGATAGAATCGGACCCGGACCGAACGTCATGGACGCCGTCATAGAGATCCACACGAGTCCGAAGACTATGTAGAAGAAACCTGCTAGCATCCCTCCGAACTTGTCAGACATTGTCACATCCCGAGCACGCCTATCGCCTACTATGTAGATAACGTTGGCTACGGGCCTGTCACCATCATCCAATAGGCCGTATCGGAACCGCTCTCCCGTTCCGCACCGACTCGTGATGCCGATGTTCCCGCCGATACCGAAGGGATAACGCCCATAGGTATCGACACAATCCCGCCATACCACCCCCATGGACCATCACACAGAATGCGTCATGATGCGCCAGACGGACGAATGGTTGGAACATCTAAGATCCTTGAACAGGAAGGAGGACACGCTCCGCACCCACAGGAGCAACGTGAAGCGTTGCCTCCTGTTTCTCATGGCTGACGGAAGGTCGACCGATGCCGAGGACATCGACTCGGACGACATACAGTACCTTTGGAGGACTGTGCCCGTGAAGGAGGACGTCCGCAGGGCGTACCTGCGCAGCCTCGCCGGGATGGTCACCTTCCACACCGGCGTCGACGTTGTCAAGCAGGCGGACATACTCCACAACAGGGAGTCCCGCGAGAGGGTCTTCATCGAGGACAGGGACTTCCGCATCGCGTACGTGGCCGCGGACCCGTTCCAGAGGGTCATACTCTGCCTCGGAGCGTACATGGGGCTGAGGAGGTCGGAGATGAAGGCGATACGCGACGACGACATCGACCGCGGTACGCTTACTATCCACGGAAAGGGCCACGGCCAGGACGGGCTGGTGGCCTACATGCAGATACCTGCCCCAGTGGAGAGGGCAATCCAGGAGTACAGGGCGTCGCTGGAGGGCAGAGGACGGCGCGGTGACGACTACCTTCTGCAATGCATGTCCCGGGACGGAACCCTGAGATCGGTGTCACCGTCGAAGATCTCCAACGCCATAACGGACCTCGGCAAGGACACCGGCATCAGGATCACGACCCATTCTCTGAGAAGGTACTTCGCCACCACCCTGTACTACACGACCGGATGCGACCTTCAGACGGTCAGGAGGCTTATGCGCCATGCGGACGTTTCCACCACGCTGAAGTGCTATGTAGACGCCTACGACCAGAAGGCGATGGTGGCCTCCGCCAGGCTTGCCGAGCACATAGGTAGGCTGGTGGGCGATTCCGTCCTCTGCGAAGGGGACGGTTACGACGGGAGATACGAGAGGCCGTGAGATGGCTGAACGTCAGGAATCGAAACGTCGCATCGGTCACCGTTATCAACGGGTAAGCAATCACCTCCGTCATGGCAGACGGAACGGGAATGGACGCCGCATCCCTGAGGGAGTTGGGGAGAAGATACCGCGAGGGAGACGGGGTGGAGAAGGATCCGCACAAAGCGAGGGAGTTCTTTGCCCGGGCATCCGAACTGGGCGACGACCAGGCCGCGTCCTCCCTCGGATACATGCTGATGGTCGGCGAGGGGATTCCGGCGGACAGCGATGGCGCCAAGACGTACCTGTCCAAAGCGGCGGAGGCGGGAAACACCGTCGCCATGTGCAACCTCGGGGTCCTGCTCTCCGATACCGAGCCGGAGGAGTCCATCGCGTGGTTCGAAAGGGCCGCCGATGCGGGGAACCTCCGCGCGATCAAGAATCTGGCGGCGGCATACTCCTCGGGCGTGGGCGTACCACTGGATAAGGAGGGGGCGGCTACCTACTACTCGAGGGCGGTCGAATTGGGCGACGTGGATTCGATGTGCGTTCTGGCCTCCATGTACCGCAACGGAGACGGGGTCCCCGTTGACAAGACCGGGGCGGCGGAACTGTACCGTTTGGCCGCGGACCTCGGAGACGCTGACGCGCAGTACAACCTGGCTTTCATGCTGGATGGCGGAGAAGGCATCCTCAGAGACCGTGTGGAGGCGGAGAGGCTGTTCGAGCTCTCCGCAGACCAGGGCGACACCGACGCCTGCCTCTGTCTCGGCGGCATCCTCTATGAGAGGGGAGAATACGCATCCGCCGAAGGACGCTTCATGGATGCCGCCCTCAAGGGTGATGTGAAGGCCATGTACAACCTCGGCCTGATGTACTCGGAGGGATCCCTAGGGGAGTCCGACATGGAGAAGGCGGAGGAGTGGTTCGAATCCGCCGCACAGGAAGGGTTCGCGTACGCCCAGACCAGCCTCGCCGGGATCATGTACAGCAGAGGCGATGTCGGTAAAGCGGCGGAATGGTACAGATTGGCCGCGGATCAGGGAGAACCGACCGCGATGTACAACCTCGGAGCCTTCGGGATCTCCGGGATGATCGAGATGGAGGAGCGGGAGGCCATGGAACTGCTGGTGAGAGCAGCCTCGTCAGGGGTCCAGGAAGCCGTGGATCTCCTGTCCAGGATCACCAGAGGATGAGTTCGTCCAGGGAGTCCACCTGCTCTGTGCACTCTATTCCCTCGACGCTCAGCTGGTTGTGTCTGTCCACTATCACACAGTCGATGCCTGCGGCCTTCGCCGCCTGTGCATCGTTCGGACTGTCGCCGACGTAGACTGTGTCCTCCCTCGGCACGTCGAAGAACGACATGCCCATGAGCAAAGGGTCCGGGTTCGGCTTGTGCAGCACCGTCTCGTCGTAACCGACGATGGTCTCCGGATAGCCCTCCAGATTCCTGGACCTCAGGAGGTTGATAATTTTATAGGCCTTCTTGCCGGAGACTATGCCTATGCTCTTGCCCCTGGCCTTCAGCGACTCCAGCACACGTGCGGTTTCCGGGAACGGGGGCGCCCCGAAGTACGCATCGGATCTGACCACCCCCATGAACGCATCCTGGAAGTCGTCGAACCTCGATGCGTCCTCCCCCATGTACAGGCCGTACACCTGCTCCATGGTCAGCCCCAGACATTCGTCGAACCTCCTGGGACTGTATTCGACCCCCAGCACGGGCAGCGACACGCTCAGGATCGCCTCTATCCCGCACCTGGTGTCGAACAGCGTGTTGTCGAAATCGAACAGGTACAGGGTGTACTCCCTCATCTGGTCCCCACGTAAATGTTGACGGCGCCGAAGCTCTTGACGTAGAACCTCGCATCCTCGAACCCGGCCTTCCTGAAGATTTTGACCATGTCCTCGCCGTACGGGAAGCCCTCTATGGAGCATGTCAGCCATTCGTACGCCGACTGGCGACCGTCGATGGACTTGCCCTTGTCGTACTTGCGGCCGTACCTCTTCACCCTCCTCATGTAGATGTTGTAGAAGAAGCGGACCACGGAGTTCTTCGGCTTCGAGAGCTCTGCCACAACGACCCTGCCTCCGGGAGCGAGGACCCTGTGCATCTCGGAGACGGCCTTCTGGATGTCGGTGACGTTGCGAAGCATGTATCCCGACGTCACGAGGTCGAAGGACCCGTCTGGGAACTGCAGGTCCAGGGCATCCCCGACCTGCCAGTCGATCTTGACCGGGAGGTTCAGCTCCCTCTCCTTCCTCTCCGCCAGCTCGAGCATCCTGGGCGTGATGTCGACACCCACCACGGTGGACCCTTCCCCTGCGCTCTGAGCAACATGGAAGGCGATCTCCCCCGTTCCGGTACCGACATCCAAGCATCTCTTCCCATGTATGTCGCCGGCCTTCTTCATCATGAACCTGTGCCAGCCCTGCACCATGTGCATGCTCATGATCTCGTTCATCTCGTCGTAGTAGTCCGCGATCTCGGTGAAGACATCCTTGATGTACTCCTCCTTGCCCTCGAACTGGACGCCTTTTTTGAGCTCTTCTTCTGCCATATCAAATCACCGCAGTGAGATACTGTGATAAAACGTAACCTAGAACCAGCAGCACGCCGAAGTGCCAGTTCTGCCTGAAGGCCATCGGCACGAGCATGAAGCTGGCATGCGGATCGGTCGGTGCCTTCCGGGAGTTCTGGACCAGTCTGTACGCATCGTACAGGGGGATGAATGCGAGCGCGCAACCCCACGGGGCGACGCCCGTAAGGAGCAGCACCAGCAGGATTGGATACGAGACGCAGTTCATGAACAGGTACAGCCTCATGCTGTTCTCGTAGCTCAGATGACCGCACAGCGTGCCGACTCCTGCCCTCTTGTCCTCATGGTAGTCCCTCGTCTCGTTGCCCGTCAGAACGCCGGTTATCATGAAAGCGTTCGGCAGCGAGATCAACAGGACCTCCCAATCGAACATGTCCCCGGTCAGCACGTAGTAGGTGCCCAGGGGCATCAGGATGCCCATCATCAGGAACACCGAGGGCTGGCCCAGACCGTAGTACTTGTACGACAGCCCAACCGTGTACATCCCGGCACCCGCGACTCCCAGGATGCCGTATATCATGATGGCCCAGCCCACGTGCCAGATGAACACGAGTCCGATGACGCACGTCACCAGTATGCACAGCAACCCGGCCAGGAGCACGTCCCTGGGCTTCAGAACTCCCGTCACCAGCTCTGGAGAACGGGTCTCGTTCTCCACTGTGTCCGTTCCCTTGGAGAAGTCCCCGTAGGTGTTCAGGAGATTGGATGCGGACTGGAGGAGGATGCCGCCTATCAGGACCAGGATCGCCAAGACCCACTCCAGCGCCCCGAATGCCTGGTGAAAGTACGCTAGTGCGCAACCTATCAGAACGGGCACCACCGCGCCATGGAGGGTCCATGGCCTGAACGCATTCCACCAGCCTGCCTTCACAGGCTTGACTCCTGCCATAGATAATGGATACCCACTGTCATTTTAAACCTAATCCGCCAGTATATCAGCGAATCTAAGTTCTAACGACTCGATAATAGCTATTCAATTAGACCCGGCTGAATAGTAGAAATCGTGTCCGTGCGCTCTTGTGTATCGATTGTTGTCATTCCTGCTGATACATGGCCAGTTCACTGATTGACTCAGGCCTTAGGACAGATGAATCTGCTTCAAATCGGGCGGAGTTGTTATAGTATGTTCTCTACAAATCGGCATTAGAATTGAGCTTCCTCCCCAATTCAAGAGCCTTAGACTGAGCGACATGGTCGTTCTTCGCAGAGCCAACATCAGCCCGCTAGCGTATACAAGACTACCGAGGGATTCGAAACCGAGCATGTCGCAATACACTATCTCGAAATTCTTGACGAGCTGCTCCCCTCTTGCCACGTCCTTGGCACAAGAGATAATGGTAATCAGCTTCTTCCCCTTTGGAATCTTGGAAGTCAAATCCGTATTAAAAAGACTGTACAGCTGTCCTCTAGGGAACAATATGTAGCGCAAGGACGACAAAAATACATCGAAATGCATAGGACTATCGCATCAGACTGCTTGATGTCCTCTATAATACGCGCGAGGTCGTCATTCTGCACACACATACCAGTTTCCTTGTATCTGTTGCAGTGCTGGCATCCGCGACTGAGCACTAAGCCGTTGAGACGACGAATCTGAATGATATTGGTCGACAAAACCCATTGCGCCTTCTATTGCAGCTATACCCAGGCTGCAGAAGTTGCCCTCCTTTCTCGGGACTGGAGAATATTACCGTAACTGTTCAGAGAAATAATTATATGATTCCTGGAAAATTCTAAATCAGAGCCTATGGCCCACAGATCTGCCCAAGGAGAGGACCTCATTGTCCGTCGATGCAGTATCTCTCCTCCCGTAACAGCAGTACAATATGTTCCCGACAATCTCGAATCCAAGATGTCTATAAAACTCAGACAGGTCATTCATCACTGACGCCGCAGATCCATCATTCCTATCATATGTGACTACAATCGCCACCTTCTTTCCTGAAGGTATGGTAGAAGAAAGGCCTCTATCTAGGAAACTGTACATCCTGTCCTCGAGAATCCTATACTGAGCGGCTGCATGGCCGAAGAACACAGGAATCGAAACAACCAGAGAGTCCGCATCCCGAATGCTCTCCAATACCAGGGAGATATCATCCATGAGTACGCATCTGCCAAGATCCTTGCATCTCTCGCAGTTCTGACATCCTCTGGCTGCATTTAGTTTATTAAGATGGAAGACCTCAATCATGTTGGTCGACAGCCCCATAGCACCATCGAGGACGGCATCACAGATGACTCTAGAATTGCCATCTTCCCTCGGACTCGCGTATATCCCCACGATCTTGCGCATCTTCTCACCTCACTCCTCATCTCCGTCCCTGACCCTTCTCGAAACGAAGAAGCGTTCCTTCTCGCCTTCTGGATTAGAATGGAGATAGGTGTAGAACTGGTTAGCATATTTGGATTTCATATAGTCCTCCAGATCCGGATCCATCTCGTTGAGAATGCGGAGCAATGTGCTACGCATGTTAAGAACGTCCTCTCTGGGGACGACGCTCATCACGTCGTCCATCCATCTCGTCGTAGAGTCCATGACATCCTTTCCCAGCTTTCTGCCTATCTCTGTCAGGTGAATCCTGTAATTCCTTGCATCAGGGGATATACGGTCGTCATAGACCATTCCCTTCTCGCGCAGGGTCTTCACCACACGGTTAGTGTTGGCAGCATCCATATCAAGAAACGCAGACATCTCCCTCTGAGTCATCGGGCCGTTCAACACAAGCGCTATGAGGTACACCGCGTGTGCGCTAGTCAGACCGTAGTTGCTCACCTCTCCGGTCATATGCTTGCGCATGCAAGCATTCATCCTGTCGAAGAATATCGGGAGGTAGGAGTTCCAATATATATTGCTGTCAGGCACGCTCTTCCCTATATCACATGATGCTTTAACTATTGTCCAGACAAACCCAAGAAGCATTTCAGGGCTCTAATCGGAAATTAAATGACTGTCTTACGAACTTCTCGTCTGCCTCCTTGATTATCCTATCGAGTTCCTTGCGGACGTCGGAATCTATCGGGGTCGGCTCATGGTGGGCAAGGATGTCCTCCACGACCTCATGGGCGATGTCGATGGCCTCGAGCGAACCCTCCGTCATCCAGGTCTCGAACATATTGCGGTCAAACACGGTGGGGCGAGACGGAAGCTCGACGTTGGAAAGGGTATCCATATCACCGAGGAAGTCGTTGCCTATTCCAACCCTCTTTATAGCATCGTAGGAGATCGTATCCTCGTTAACCTCGATTCCATGTCTGGCATATCTCACCATGCCGAGGATGCAGTCATCTGCTACTAGCTGCTCTAGGGAGAATGACATCCCGAGTTCTAGCATCCCCGATCCGTAAATGTTGGATGCTCCGGCAAGGGCAGGCATTATTGACGTGAGCGTCTTCTCGTGTCCTGACTGGACACCGGGAATCTTCGCGTCAGACTAGGAACCTGCGACGATGGATGGCATGCCGTAATACTGTGCCAATTGGGCCACGGCCGCACTGATAAGCGCAAGTTCAGGTGAACCAACGGGAGCGGCATTACAAATAAAGTCAAAACATGTCGTGGAGCTTCCATAGAATGTGTTCCTCCCTGGATGGGCGAGTTGAGTCAGGATAATTCCTGCCAAAACCTCCGCATTATGCGTCACGAGGGTTCCAGCCAAATGTATGGGTGATGACGCTGCACCCATAGCCATGCTGAGAACCATCATGGGGAATCCGTAGTTTCCACCAGTCGTGGCGAACTCGCACAAAGCATAGTCCAACTGGAGAGGGCTGGAGGGGCAGCTTCCTACGATAAAGAACGGTTTCTTCATCGCCTCCTCTTCATCACCGCCGTAGAACGCCTTGATCATCTCGAAGTACTCGGGAAGATACTGGGGCTCTGGGTCGGAAAGAAAGGGCTTCGATGTGTTTGTTGTAATTGTGTCGATTTCGTGAAGAGTGCGGACTTCGGGCTTGGTGACATAGTCCATCGCAGTCACAGGTGAGCAGATCCAATCCACGTTCTTGCATGCATCAACAACTCTGCAGACGTTCCCGATGTCTTGAAGTGTGCTGGGTCTGGTTCTATACTCGCCCTTTCCTAAGTAGTCTGTCATCTTCACTCCAACTCCGAATGTCAGATAATTGGTGACAGTTCCGTCAGAGACCATCGAGAGATCATGCTGACCGTCACGACTGTGCAGGGTGAAAGACCTCGGCGCTGTCTCCAACGCCTTCTTCACCAGATGTTCAGGGATCTTGACGATCTTTGTGTTCTCATCCACCTCGCATCCTGCATCCTTGAACACCTTCCTGGCGCCGTCATGGTTCACTAGGATTCCCGGATCCATCAGAACGCGAAGAGTTGCTACATGAATCATTTCCAGATCCGATTTAGACAACGGATTTGCTGTTATATTCTCCATTCTACCACCTTCGTTTCGACCGAATAGTATGCCCTGGTGTCGGATGAGAGCATGTGTAGATCCGGTTTCAACATATTGATAACTCAATTAGAACTATTTATATGTTGATGACTCAACATTTTATTATTTTCATATTTTATTTAATTTATATCCAATATTATATATTAATGATGATTTTTTGCCTATATTAGTCATATAGAATACATTTTGCCGTTAGTTTTATATGTTGATTACTCAATTTAATTTTCATACTCGATTGAGTAGTCAATATGAGGTGGACTATGAATCCCGCTAAACTGAAATTCCTGACAGACGAGGAGGTGTAGATGATTGACGATACTAGTGTCCGCATCCTTTCAGAAATCGGAATCAGTGTGAATCACAACGACTCACTGGACATTCTGGAAAAGAACGGTTGCGAGGTAGATAGAAAAACGAAAATCGTCAAGATTCCTGAATCCTTGATCAGAGACACAATCGACCAGGTGCCTTCCAAGTTCGAAATGAAAAGCTACGACGGGAAGCATGATGTAACTATGGCCAGCGACGGTTCCGTAGTAAACTTCGGAAATCTTGGAATCGGAACCCGCGTATGCCATTACGACGGTCACGGCAACTACAATACGCGCGATGCCACAATTAATGACATAGCGAATATCTCGAAAATCATAGAAGGATGCGAGAACATCAACTACACCACACAGCCCGTATCTGCCATGGATCTGATGGATGGCAATATGGCACGCACTCTCCATGAGGTAGAGGCCATGGTCACCAACACCGCCAAGCCCTACCTTCTGGACCCCATACCAGAGAATATGGATGACTATTTCCGTGTGATGAGGACTTGTTACGGGGGAGACGACGAGTTTGCAAGAAAGAACTCATGTTTCATAATGGGCAGTTGTACATCCAGCCCTCTTCAACTGGACACACCATTCTGCGAGATTTCGAAGAAGTCCGCAGAATACGGATTCCCGTTTATGAGCATGACCATGGCTATGGCTGGTACAACATCGCCCATAGACCTGGCAGGCACTCTGGCTGTTCACAACGCGGAGGCACTGGCGGGGATAACACTTACCCAGCTCTACAACCCTGGAAACAAATGTCTCTACGGAAGCTGCACAACCAATTTCGACTTCATGTCTAACACCGCTCCGTTCGGCTCCCCCGAGAACGCGCTGATCAGCTCATGCAACGCACAACTGTCACAGTTCTACGGCGTTCCATGTGTCAACTCAGGAGGAATATCGGATTCGAAAATCCCCGATTTCCAATCTGCGGTCGAAGCCACGATGAACGGTCTGACACCGGCTCTGGCAGGGACCTCTAACGTATTCGGCGTGGGAATGATTGAACTCGGAATGACCTTTTCAATGGAACAGGCCGTGATGATGGATGATTTAATCCCGTTGATAAGAAAAATCATGGAGGGTGTGGTTGTCAACAAGGAGACTCTCAGTTTCGACCGCATACTCAAGGCAGGAGTGGGAGGAGACTTCATTGCTACCCCCGAATCCATGAACAAAATGTTCGACGTAAGTCATCCGAAGATATTCGACAGGACTATGTACGACGAGTGGAAAGGAAATGGAGGATATTATACAGTAGATGTAGCCCACAGAAAGGTAATGGACATCTTACAAAATATCCAGTCTCCGATGGAAAAGGACGCAGCAGAAGAAATATCAAAGATAGTGAAGGAAGCAGACAGGATGAAAAACAGTGAGAGGATAAAATGAGTCAGGAAGAAACAAACAACAAAGCGAAACAGGCAGTGCTGAAATACGATGTGAAAGGCGCCAAGGCCGCGGCCCAGCAGGCCATCGACGAGAAGCT
>CALUNK010000030.1 GCA_944321985.1 Candidatus Methanomethylophilaceae archaeon | reverse complement strand
ACGCAGCATCCGGAGGTCCACGTGCGCTCGGAGATCCGCGGCGTGCCGATCATCGGGTTCATCGACTTGCTCTCCATCAGAGGGAGCATGGTGTACATCGACGACTGGAAAACGGGCTATCCCGGCAAAAAGGACGAGCAGCAGATTCGGATCTACACGATGATGATCTCGAGAATAATGGGCATCCCGCCCAGGGACATCATCGCCACCCTGGACTATCTGCGCGAGGAGCCGAAGAGGATCCAGAGACGCGTGCCGTACACCAGTACCGCATCCATCGAGCAACACATCGTGAAAGAGGTCATCGAACCTATCGACGATCTGCAGTTCGTCCCGGTACTGGGAGGGCATTGCGACAGGTGCGAATACAGACACATTTGCGAAGCGTGGTGACAAGAATAGAGGGTTTTCCGTCCGGTTGACACGAGGCGAATCGAGACGAACCGGACGGACGCCGGAATCGAATACCAGCGGATGCCGAAGCATCAGAGGACTCTAGGGGCTCGAGATATAAAATCTGAACCGTTTGTCTCTCTCCCCCTCTCCCCCTCGATGATTCGGATCCACCAAACCAGTTCCAACGGATGGGAGGAAGTGAAATGTATGGATACGAATCAAGACGTGAATCTGACAGAACTCTATCAGTACCAAGACTACCTCAGGACGCACGGACGCAAGGGCATTACAGTCGACAGCATCCTGTTCCCGATCAGGAAGATGCTCAGGATGCTACAGGATGCTGGACGTCCCACGTCCATGGCAGACCTCTCGACAGACGACATCGTATGGCTGGCCACAAACCTCCATGTGAAGGATTCGGTCAAGAAGGAGTATCTGTGCCTGTTCTCCAGGATGTGCATATTCCACACCGGCAAGGATCTTTGGGCCCAGGCAGATGTACCGATCAACCGTCCGATCATCGACAGGACGTTCATCACCCTCGACGAGTTCGAGATCATGTACGCCGCAGCTAAACCGAACATCAGAGTGGCGTTGGCCCTCGGGGCATTCATGGGTCTCAGAAGATTCGAGATCTGTAACCTCAATGATAGCGACATCCACGGCAACCGCATCACCGTTCGTGGGAAGGGACATGGGGACGGCCTGATTGTCGACATGGAGATCCCGGAGCTTGTCCAGACAGCCATAGATGAGTTCAGGGCCTACAAGAAGACTCATGGGAAGGATTCAGGGGATGGTGCTCTATTCCAGCTCCTGGACACTCACCGGGTGTGGAATAGATGTCACACGAACACGCTGAGCGCCAAGATCAAGGAGTTGGGGGAATCCTGTGGAATCATCGCCACAACCCACTCTTTGAGACGTCTCTATGCAACGACTCTGGCGAATGAAGTGGGATGCGACTGCAACACGCTGCGCATTCTAATGAGACACGCCGATGTCTCGACGACACTTCGCTGCTATGTCGATCCCGATCCAAGGAAGCAGAAGGCCGCAACATCAGAGCTCATGGGCATCATGAAGCAGAGGGTGCATCATTAAATAGAGTAAGGTATATCCTCACTCAGAGGCGAATCGAGAGCGATTTCTCTCAGCATTACACTTTGCTTCGAATGCGGATGCTGCGATATCGTCCCGTTCAGAGACTTCTGATTGAGAACAAGGCCGAGTACTCCGCCGACTCCGTCCGATAGCGTTACGGATTCGTCCGCCGATCGTAAAGGAGCGTGAATCCGACAACATTATAAGGCTCCGAACCCGGACGGGAGAAGGGCCTCGTGACGGTTGCCTTATGTGTCCCTGCGCATCGGAATCATCGGATGACCCCCTCCCCATCTTCGACATTCTGATTAAACGCAAGGGATCCGCATCCGTAAACGGAAGCGTTATTCGGATAGCCTGGATCTAAGGGTGTCCAGCAGCTCACACGTTTTGCACCTGCTGCCCACCGTGGGTTCCCCACACCTGGGACAGGGATGCAATGCTGTTCCGGCGTATTCTGCATGGAGCATCGGACGCAGTGTGTCGAAGGACGACAGGATGCCGAACTTGGCCCCGGGGGATCTGTCTTCCAGTCCATCGACAATATCGCGGTACTGGTTCCTCAGAGCCTCCTGCCAATACGGACAGACGCCGTCCCAGAATTCCATTCCAGACACCAGTGCGTACAATAGCGTCTCCTTCTCCGGAATCATCCTCAGAGGCATGAACCTGGGTATGAGCCCTGGTTGTACAATCTCGTGCGGACCCATTCTCGCCAGCCTCTCCACATCTCCCCTGACGAAGTTCATCATCACGGACTGCGCCATGTCGTCCAAGTTGTGACCGGTTGCCAACCAGTCCGCGCCTATCCTCCTGGCCTCATCGTTCATCAGACTCCTGCGGAAGACCCCGCAATAGGTGCATGGACTGGAGTCCCCGGACAACGGAGCGACCTCATCCATGGTCACCCCCAGCTCGGTGAACGACCTCAGATGGAAATGAATGCCGTTGGATTCACAGAACCTCCTGACGATGTCCACACTGGGTGGACGGTAGCCCTCGATGCCCTCATCTATGGTAATCGCGTGGACCTCCACGCCGTTCCTCGGCCCGAACACCGAGGAGATCATCTTCAGTGCGACCATGCTGTCCTTCCCGCCGGAGACCGCCACGGCGATTCTGTCTCCGTGATGCACGTCGACCTGCTTCCTGATCTCGCGTTTGACCCTGCGGTCGACGTAGCGCATGAAGTGTCTGTCGCAGAGGTGGGACCCGTTGTACCTGACGAAAGTGACCGCCTCGCGGTCACAGAGGTCGCATCTCATCGTCTTCCTCCTTTATAGCGTCCTCGATAATGGCCTCCATCTTCGAAGCGAGAGCCTTTGACGGTATGTCTGGCAGAGCCACCGTAGCGACCCTCCCGCTCGGCTCTATTGTGACCCCGACCTTTAGTATCCCCAACCTGTCCAGGTCCTGAAGGTACGTCCAGAACTGCGTGTGCTTCCTAGCCTGGACCCCGTACTCCTCGCAGACCACCGCGTAGGTCTTCTCAACCGCGGCGGATGGTATTGTGAGGTTCTGTTTCATGGCACGGGCGACAGCCAGTACCACGATCATCCTGTTAATGTCCAGCGACTTCAGTCTGCTCTCGGACACTGAACTGTAAATCATGGCCTTGGCCGCTCTGACATGCTCTGTGGTGACCTCCCCCTCGGTGTCCTCCTCCGCGATGCCAGACGCCCTGTCCAGGAGCTCTATGGCTACTCTGGCATCCCCGTACTCGGAGGCATGCTCGGCTATCAGGTCCATGGCATCCGGGGTTATCCTTCCCGGATACAGCGCCTCCTCGGCCCTGGCCTCGACGATCTCTCTAAGCTCCCCGCGGGAATAACGGTTGAACTTCACGGTGTTGGTCCTGCGGAACGTGGACATGGAAGCCTCGTCAAGAAGTGCGTCTATGGGCTCCTGGGAGATCAGGATAACGCACACGGGCATCGCACGCGAAGTGTCTGTCCTGGTGAGCTGGTAGACGATGTCTACGGAGCCCTTCTTCAGAAGGACATCCACCTCGTCCAGGATCACAAGCATCCCGCGGTCGCCTGTCGATATGTGGGACATCATGGCACGGGCCATCTCGTCTGCTGAAAATCCCCTGTCCGGATATCCCCTGTCGTAGCGTCTGAGGATCTGCAGGAGCACCCCGGACTCCGAAGTGTTGCGACAGTTGACATAGACGGTGTCCATGGGCCTGCCCGCCTTGGCCATGTAATCCGACAGGTCCATGGAGAACTTCATAGCGGTCACGGTCTTCCCCGTTCCGACGCTCCCTGTGAGGAACGCCGTGCACGGGCGGCCGGATTCCGCCAGAGGCCTGAACAGGGTCTCCATCCTGGCCATCTGCTCCTCCCTGTGGATAAGGTTCTTCGGAACGTAGGCGTAGTCCAGCTTGGACCCGTCGCGTATGATTGTGGAGGCCCTCTCGAACATGTCAGTTCCTGCTGAAGCGGGTGAATCCGGAACATGGGAGTATGTCTATGCCGTGCCGCTCCCACACGTCACAGATCAGATTGATGCCCAGTGAATCGGAGGACATGTGGCCGGATATCACGAGGTTCACGTTGTTCTTCCTGGCCTCCTCGATATGGCTCTCCGGGAAGTGCATGCCCACAACTGTCCCGACACCGGCCTGGGCGAACTTCTCATATATCTCCTTCGGCCCGGAGGTCCCTCCTGTCATCTTGCAGACGATCCTGCCGCACCGGCTGTTCTTGTTCCCGACCATGATCTCCGGCGGGCTGTTGTACCTCGCGGCCTGTCTGAACTCCGGTTCGGTGTACAGAACATCGATTAGATCCCCGAGCCTCTTCGGCTCGGTCCTCCCGAACAGATCGGTGAGGTATCTCTGGACCATGTTGTCCGCAGGCGAATGCACATTGAAGAGCGGAATGCCCAACAGTCTGGCTGCATCCGCACCCTGATTGTAGTTGGACCCCATGACTCCGCGAAGGACATCCTCCATACGGGGCTTCATGAGACCCTCAGTGACGTTTATCGGCACGCCCATCTCATGGTACATGTCCGTCTGCATCCACATGACCTCGGGGAACTTCGTCCTCGCTGTGCCGATAGGGTGGTGGGCTACGACGGCGGACACGGTCCTGCCCCTCTCCCTGAGCCTGTCTGCCAGGAGGATCTCGGCGGGCCCGATGTCTATGCCCCACATGAGACACTCCGCCTCCATGTCACGGGCCTCGTCTGCCATGACCGAGAAACGGGAGTCGGTGTACGGGTTCCAGAGCCTCTCCTGATCGAAGAGGTCCTTCTTGTCCTCGGATAGCTTGTCGTACGCCTCCTTCGCATCGTCCAGAACCTTCTGCACTTCGTCCTGCGGACGGGGGTCCCTCTCCATTCCCGTCCGGATGGCCAGCTCGTAGGCCTCGTAGATCTTCATGGTGACCGATTATGCCGAATAGGTAGACAATGGTTCCTACTCATTCAGCACCGTGTCTCTGACATCTGCGTTCGTTGACCGCCCATGACAGCACCAGCGCGACCAGCGCCAGGATTACTCCGAATATCATGGCGAAATGGAACCCGTCCAGAAACGCCTCCCCGGAGAGCCCCGATATGTCCTGTCCTGAAGCTCCGGACCCCATGCCGAACAGACCTGCGAACAACGCGGTTCCAGCGGCACATCCGAAGTAGATGAAGAACGACGACAGAGACGAGCTCGAGGGGCGATCCTCATCAGGAACGTTCTCCAGCATCCTGCTCGAGACGGGTCCTCCCCCGATCCCCCACATGACCCCCATGCAGATCAGACCGAGGACCAGCATCCACTCCGATTCGGGTTCTATCAACACGAACAGCAGTGCGGACACCAGCATCACGACGCAGGAGACGATGGCGAAAGGTCTGTTCCCGTACTTGTCGGCGAGCCTCCCTATCCAGACGCAGAAGGCTAGGGTGGAAATCGCCGGAATCAGCAGGTACATACCACTGCCGATGTTGTCCAGGCCCATCTCGATCTGCAGGTAGTACGGTAAAAGGTAGATGCATCCCATGTAACACATGTTGATTATCACCATTGTCACGATCGCCGCCAACAGCCTGGGCAGTCTGAACAGGTACAGCTTCAGGATGGGGTCGGCAGCCCTGCGTTCTACCAACACGAAGACGGCCATGCCCAAGACGAAGACCAGCATGCACAATGCAGAAACGTTGTCGAACCCGTGCGAGGGTGCTGACTCGAGCACATAGAGCCCGCAGACCATGGACACGAACAGAAGTGCCGCACCCTTTATGTCGAAACCCCTCGCGGTGAACTCCCCGTCCTTCGGGACGGCCTTCATCGCGAGGAGTATCGCCACTATGCCTATGGGCACGTTGATGAAGAACACTAGATGCCAGGACATCAATTCCGAGAGGACTCCTCCCAGCGCGGGCCCCATGGCCGCCCCTATGGACATCCCCAGGATGCCCATGGAGAGCGCGAAGGCAGCCATCGTCTTGGGGAGGAACTTGACGCAGAGCATAAAGGCCGACACTGCTAGCATCGCGGCTCCGACCCCCTGAACTGCCCTGAAAGCCAGGAGGATCGGAAACGTCGTGGAGAGTCCGCAGAACAGCGAGCTGACGGTGAACACGGCCATGCCGCCGATGAACACCCTCTTTATTGCCCCTCCGTCCGCCACCTTTCCGAATATCAGAATCAATCCGGCCATTATCAGGAAGTAGATGGTGACCACCCACGAAGTGGTGCCGGCGTCCGTATCGAAGCTGTCGCTTATCTCAGGAAGGACCACATTGACGATCGTGCCGTCCATACCGTCCAGGAACATGGCGGCTGCCATAACGGCCATGAGCATCCACTGCCCCCTCCTATCCTGGATCACCCTGTCCTCGTCTCTGGTAACCACGGCAGCACTGCTCATCCGACCTCGCCCCTTATAGCTCCCTCAATGTCGTCCGAGAGCATGTCCAACATCATGCAGAACTTATCAATATCCTCCTCGGAAAACCTCTGCGCGAAACGGTCGAGTATCGGATAGAACATGTCGTCCATGCGCTTGGACAGCGCCTCTCCGCGGTCCGAAAGGGTGACCGTTTTGACCCTCCCATCCACCTCGTTCCTGGTCCTCATCACCAATCCGCGTTCCTCCAGGGAATTGATCCTCTTGGTAACAGCCGGCAAGGATACGTTGATCATGTCGGCAAGCTTCGATACGGTGCAGTCCTCCGTCAGGTCGATCAGGTATAGGTACAACATCTCTTTGTAGGACAGGTCGACGGTCCCCTGCCTCTCATCCACACACTGCTCCATCACCGTCAGCGCACGATAAACCCTGTCGAAACTAGACCTTATATTCATGCCGTCGACCTCCTTTCGTTGACCGCCCAGGACAGGACCAGTGCCAACACGGCGAGGGCGAGCCCGAAGGCCATGGCAAACTCGAAGCCGTCCATGAACACCCCGGGATCCAGATCGGAAATGGGTTGCCCGGCGGATGAGGAGCCGTGACCGAACAGGCCAGCGAACAGCGCCGTGCCCAAGGCGCTCCCGAAGTATATGAAGAACGATAGCAACGCGGAGCCGGAACCCCTCTGACTCGCTGGGACGTTGTCTATGAGCCTACCACCCACGGGGCCCCCTGCCACACCCCACATTGTACCCAACAATGCCAGTCCCACGATAAGAACCCAGGTTGGCATGGATGCGTCCATAACCGTGAACAGGGCCATCGCCATCACCATCAGAAAGCATCCGGCGATGACGAACGGCCGGTTTCCCCTCATATCGGCCATCTTTCCCACCTTGAGACAGAAAATCAACGTCATGACCGCGGCCACCAGCAGGAATAACCCGCACATGATGGTGTCAAAGCCCAGCTCCACCCTCATATAATAGGGCAAAAGGTACAGACACCCCATGTAGCAGGCGTTCATTATCAGGAAAGAGACGGAAACCGCCGTGAATCTCCCGCTGAGGAACACCTTCAGATTCAGCACGGGGGCAGTCAACCTGCGCTCGTACAGGACGAACGCGAAGAACAGGAGCACGAACAGCACCAGCGACACCGACGTCGCCGTAGTGACGCCGTGGGATGGGATGGATTCTAACGCGTACAGACCTGTGACCAAGGACAGGAAGAGCAGCACCGACCCCTTGTAGTCGAAGGTGCTTCTGTCGAACCCAGAGTCGGCGGGAATCGCCCTGTGGGCTATGAAGGCCGCCGCGATACCAACTGGCACGTTGATGAAAAACACCCAGTGCCAGGATAGTGCCTCCGCAAGGACTCCGCCGAGAGCGGGACCTATGGCGGCCCCTATCGAAGATCCAAGAAGCCCCACGCCGAGACCGAAGCTGGTCATATGAGACGGAAGGAACTTCACGCTGAGCATCACGGATGATGCAGCGAGCATCGACGCACCCACACCCTGCACCGCCCTCGCGGCTAGGAGCATGACTATGTTGTCGGACAAGCCACATACCAGGGAAGCGATGCTGAATATCAAGAATCCGGCGATGATGACCTTCTTGATGGCCCCGCTGTCGCATAGCTTCCCGAATATCAGCACCATCCCTGCCAGGACCAGGAAGTACACCGTAACGATCCATGACGACATACTGGAATCCATGCCGAAAGACTCCGAAATGTCCGGAAGAGAGACGTTGACGATCGTTCCGTCCAGGCCATCCAAAAACATCCCCAGCGCTATTGTCACCAGGAGCAGCCTGTGAGCCCTGGCATAGCCGCCGCTCTTTACCATGCACCGGGCGATACTTTCCTCATATTAATTAATTCAGGTTAATCATTATTTCAAAGAGGATTCGAACACCTCACCGATACAAGACAGGAGTTCCAGAGGACCAGAGATACGGCATTGGAATGACCGACTGCTTGCTTGTGCCTCCAACCCACATCAGGTGAAGTGGTATGACACCACGCTAAAACTCCCCGACCAGGCATTGGGAGCTGACCCGTTCTTCTGTCGACACATCCGCTTGACCCCAAATGCTTTATCAACATTCGCCTTCGCAGAGGACGATTGCCATGAACGAGATCTGGACGGAGAAATACAGGCCGAAGACACTTTCTGAGGTTGTCGGACAGAAGCATGTCACCGCAAGGCTGGAGTCATATGTGCACTCGCGGAACATGCCGCATCTCATGTTCACAGGTCCGGCAGGCACTGGGAAGACCACATGCTCCCTCGCGCTCGCAAGGGAGCTGTTCGGAGACGAATGGAGAGGAAACTTCATCGAGCTCAACGCCTCCGACGAGAGGGGCATAGAGGTGGTCCGTGGCAAGATCAAGGACTTCGCCAGAACCGCACCCATAGGCAACGCCGAGTTCAAGATAATCTTTCTAGACGAGGCGGACAACCTCACCTCGGATGCCCAGGGCGCTCTGAGGAGGACCATGGAGAAGTACTCAGGCATCTGCCGCTTCATCCTTTCCTGCAACTACTCGTCCAGAATCATCGACCCAATCCAGTCAAGGTGCGCAGTGTTCAAGTTCAGGCCAATATCACCCGAGGACATCTCTCAGTTCCTGGGGATGATAGTGGAGAAGGAAGGGGTCAGGATAGACGATGAGGCGATGGCAGGTCTGGTCCGCATCGCTCGCGGAGACATGAGACGCGCCGTCAACTCCCTGCAGGTCGCTGCGTCCCTGGGCAAACCCATCGATCTGGACCTCATCTACCAGACAGCAGGTCTTGCCAACCCCGAGGCGGTCAAGTCCATGTTGGAAACAGCACTGGCAGGCAACTTCATCAAGGCCCGCGACTCGCTCGACGAGATCATGATCACCTATGGGCTGTCTGGACAAGACGTCATCAGACAAATTCACTCTTCGATCTTCGACCTGGGCGTATCGGACTACGACAAGGTCAAGCTCATCGACAAGTGCGGAGAGATCGAATTCAGGATCGTAGAGGGTAGCAACGAGAGGATACAGCTCGAAGCTCTCCTAGCATACTTCATAATGATTGGTGGAAACGCCAGATGAACGTCTGACGGGACCCCTGCTGACCCCGTCATTAATCCGCGGTGACGAGCATCGCAATACGCTTGAGACGCCCATCCCGGATTGCCGAGGGAGTGCCGGACAGTGGTCCCGAGCGCCCCCCCCCCTCAATACCGAGAAAGAATCAGAGGAAAGGTCGTTCCGGTCGCCCGGAACCCGACAGCATGACCGAAGACAGCCTCAGGACCGCCTCCTCCAGAACATCATCGGAGGAGCACAGCATCAGCAGACGGCTGTCCTTCGTCAACGTCCTGTCGAACACCGCCCCCGCCTTCACAGCCAGGTACATCCCTGGGATGTAGTCCCATTTCTTGTTCAAGAAGCGCACATGCACATCGGTGCGCCCGCACGCGAGATAGGCGTAGTCCACACAGGAGGCGCCGAACATCTTAAAACGGCCGACATCGTCGAAGCACCTGCTGATAAGATTGGCCTGACCCCTCCTGAAATCCTCCGACCTCCTGCTGAAATCCCCTGCGGACAGGATGCACTCCCTGAGAGGTCTAGGCTCGGCGGGATGCATCGGCTTACCGTTCAGACGCGCCCCTTCCTCTGTAGCCACGAACATCTCGTCGAAAACCGGCAGATATATGCACGACATGACGGGGACCCCGTCCTCCATGAAGGCGGCCTGCATACCGAAGAACGGGATCCCGCGGGTGTAGTTCATCGTGCCGTCTATGGGATCCAGGACCCAGCACCTCTCACCCTCACGGGCATCGGGGTGCGTCTCCTCTGAAATGACGGAATCACCTGGAAACTCCTCGGCTATCCTGGACAGTACGAACTCCTCCGTTCTGACATCAGAGTCTGTGACGACATCGTATACTCCGAGGGTGGTGTCCTTCCTCTCCGCTGTGCGGTCCCCGCCCAATACGATGGGCGCGGCTTCCCTGAACACCCTCTGGATGAACTCGGACTCGCGCATTGTATCAATACCTGTTGTCGAAGATCCTGTTGGTCTTCTTCTCGCTTCTGGGAAGGTATCCGACGTTCACCGCCATCGGCTTCACGGTGATGTTCATCTTGGACTTAATCTTCTGAACCAGCTCCTGCTCCATCGCAGGCCTCTGGTCTTCGGGACAGTCCGTCTCGAAGTAAACGGTGACCTCATCCTTGCCCATGAGATGGTCTATCATGACCTGGTACTCGCTGGTGGCACCGTCTATCGTCGATAGGACCTCGTCGAACTGGGCGGGGAACATGTTGACCCCCTTGACCTTGATCATGTCATCCGTACGCCCCACGATGATGTCTATCCTCGGGAACCTGGAACCGCATGGGCACTCCCCGGGGATGATCCTGGTGAGGTCGTGGGTCCTGTACCTGATCAACGGCGCACCCTCCTTCCTGAGTGTGGTTATGACGAGCTCCCCCACGGTTCCGTCCGGAACGGTCTTCCCCGTCTTGGGATCGATGATCTCGAAGTAGAGGTAGTCGTCCCACATGTGGATGCCGTTACGGTAATCGCAGCTGATGCCGATGCCTGGGCCGTATATCTCGGTCAGACCGTAGATGTCATAGAACTCCACACCCATGTCCGAGGCGATCTCGTTGCGCATCTTCTCGCCCCAACGCTCGGAGCCGATGACCCCCTTCCTGAGTGCGAGCCTGTCCTTAATTCCGCGCTTTTTGATCTCCTCTGCGAGGAGCAGCGCATAAGACGAAGTGGCGCAGAGAACTGTGGATTGCATGTCCTCCATCATGCGGAGCTGCTTCTCCGTGTTACCCGGGCCCATCGGAATCGCCATGGCGCCCAGCCTCTCGCATCCTGCCTGGAACCCAATGCCTGCGGTCCAAAGTCCGTACCCGGGGGTGATTTGGATGCGGTCCTTCTCGGTGATTCCCGCCATACGGTAGCATCTCTCGAACATCACTGCCCAGTCATCCACATCCTTTTTCGTGTACGGGATGACGACGGGGGTCCCAGTCGTTCCTGATGATGAATGGATCCTGACGATATCCTTCTCCGGAACCGCCGCGAGACCAAGGGGGTACGCCTCACGGAGGTCCCCCTTGTCGGTGAATGGCAGGGTCTCGAAGTCCTCCTGCGTGCGGATCTTCGTAAGGTCCACGTCCTTGAACTTCTCGGCATAGAAGGGGCTACGGTTCTTGATCTCCGACAGGAGCTCCAACACGACCTCCCTCTGGTACTCGTTCATCCTCATATCTTCATCCCCTCAAGAATCTGCTTTGCTTCCTCACTGCCGCGTGCTGCAGCCTTTGAGAACCATTTACGGGCGTTGTTCTCGCTGCGGACCATCCCCTCGCCCGACAGGGACATCTTGCCGAGTTCGCACATGGCATCCTCTGAACCCATGTCCGCGGCCTTGATCATGTACTTCGACGCCTTGGATACATCCTTCGGGACCCAGTCACCATTCAGATACATCGTCCCTAGCCTGTATCCGGCTTTGGCGTAACCGTTGTCCAGACACTTCTGGAATGCTTCAGCGGCCTTCGACGGATCCCTGTCCACGCCCCTGCCTTCCAGGAGCATGACTCCGACCCTGTACATGCCCATGACACTGCCGGCCTCGGCTGCCTTGGAGTACCAGTAGAAGCCTTTCTGCCAGTCCTGCTCTATGCCTTCCACGTCCGTGTACATGAAACCTAGATTGAACATAGCACGTGCATAGCCCAGTTCGGCAGACTTCCTGTAAAGATCCATTGCCTTCTCCAGGTCTGCCCTGACACCGGTACCGTGCGCCTTGATGTAACCGAGGTTGCACAGTGCCTCCGCATTGCCCTGATCTGCGGCAAGGCCGAACCATCTGGCGGCCTCTCTGCGGTCCTGGAGGACTCCCTCACCCTTGAAAAATAGGTAGCCCATGGCTACCTGCGCATCGGCGTCCCCGTTCTGAGCCGCCTTGAGAACTGTTTCGAAGGACATATCAACGCCTTGTATGCGTCCTACGGACATAAACCTCAGGATGGTCCACGTACTTCCCGAGATAGTAGAACGCCGCGAGGAATCCGTTAAACGCCGCATCCGAGTAAAGCTTGACAATCTGAGAGTCGTCGGTAGGAATCAGTCCGCTCTCATAGGCGGTGGCGAGATAGAACTGCGCATCCGCGGACCCTGCGTTGGCTGCCCTGGCCAGGAGCCTCATGGCCATGTTGTCATCCCTCCTGACGGCAATCCCCTGGTGGTACATCATGGCTATGTTGAACATGGCCTCGGGACTTCCAAGATCAGCTGCCTTCTGATAGTACTCCAAGGCACCCGACTCGTCCCCAGATTCAAACAACATGTCCGCCGCGACCAGGGCGTTCTCAATCTCGTCGATCTCGGACTGGGAATCCGTGCTCAGAAGCCTGGAGGAACGGGACTCTAGGGTTTCCGGCTTCATACCATCGAGGATGCTCATAACGGATCTCCAGCAGATGAGGCACTTCTCGTGCCCCATGTCTACCCCGTACTTGTACCACCTCGCTGCCTCCACCAGATCCCTCTTCATGGCGTTTAGACCGAACTCGTAGCCCATCCCCACATGCAGAAACATCTCCGCATCTCCGGATATGGCTGCCGATGAGAACCATGTCTCGGCGTCCGGAACGGATCTATCCACCCCTATGCCGTTTGCGTACATGTAGCCGACCCCGAACTTCGCCAAGGAATCGCCCTGGGATGCCGCCTTAATCAACCAGGAGAACACAGCATCGTCGTCCCTGGGCACAAGTTCGCCGAGGGCGTACTCGCGGGCGAGGGCCATCTGTGCCTCCGGCTTCCCGAGACCTGCAGCGGCGCTCAGATGTTTCATGTAGTGATCGTTGTCCTGTTCGACGAACTCCCCGCTTCCGTACATCAGCGCCAGCTCCCAGTGTGCCCTGGCGCATCCCAACTTGGCTGCCCGCTCGTACCACTCGAGAGACAAGCGGATGTTCTGAGCCAGCTCCTTTCCAGTCTGGTAGAAATACGCCAGTGCGAGGCATGCGTATGGGTCGCCGTGCAGGGCGTCGTGTCTCAGATCGGAATTCAACGGGATCTCTCCGTCTTTATCTTGTTGAGGAGGGCAATCGCATCCCTGTCACCCTGCTTGGCTGCCTGATTGAGGAACTTCTTCGCCCTGGGGACGTTCTTATTGACGTACTTTCCCTCGTAGTACAGCTTCCCCAGGTAATACTGGGCCTCAAAGTATCCCTGATCGGCTGCATCGTTGAGATTCCTGAGACCCTCCTCCACATCCTGTGTTGTGCCGGTCCCGGTGATCTGGAGCATACCGAGGAACGATTTAGCCGCGGGATGCCCCTGGTCAGCGGCCTGGTCGAACCACATGACCGCCTGTTCCAGGTCCTTCTCCACCCCCCTTCCCTCATAGTAGAAACAGGCCAGGGCGTACTGCGAATTGACCTCACCCATCTCGGCGGCCTCGGTGAACCATCTGACGGCCTCGGTGCTGTTCTGCGGGAAATAGTAACCGGACCCATACATGCAACCGAGTGCGTACTGGGCATAACCGTTGCACCTCTCGGCGGCGACGGTGAACCACTTGGCTGCCTTCTCGAAGTCCTTTGGAAGGACCTGGCCCTCGAAGCACATGTTTGCGTAATCCACCATGGCCTGCTGGTAACCGCCCTCGCATGCCTTCTCCAGCCACTTGGACGCCATCGACGGGTCGCGCGGAACCCCTTGGCCGTAAGCGTACATCATACCTATCTGGTACTGGGCCTCCGCATGACCGTTCTCTGCTGCACGCCCGAACATCCTGGCGGCCTCCCTGTCGTCCGAATACCGGGTCCTGGGCATGGAGTGTATGCATCCCAAGGCGAACTCGGCATCCGGATCGTTCGAGTCGGCGGCCTTCTGATACCAGGATATGGCACTCTTCAGATCCGGCTCGGTGTCACACAGGCCCTCGTCATACATCTTCCCGAGACGATACATCGCCTGAGCGCATCCGTTCTCGGCGGCCTTCCTCAACCACATTACCGCCTTATCCCTGTCCTTACGAACACCCTTCCCCATGAGGTACATGAAACCGACGGTGTTCTGAGCGTCCACATCATCGTTCTCGGCACAAACGGTGTACCATCTGACCGCCTCCACATGGTCCTTCTTCACGGACTGGAGGCCGTTGTCGTATATGTCGAAGAGTTTTGAGCAGGAACTCGTATCCCTCTGCTCGCCCCTGAGTCTTAATGAGATGAGCTCGGACTCTGCGTCATGCTCGTTCCTCTCGATCTCCTGACGAACGATGTCTGCAGGACGGTAGCCTGCTGATGCTGCGAGGGTGAACATCTCGAGAGCGGTCTTCTCGTCGACAGCGGTCCCTCCATCACCGGTGTAAAGAAAGAGCCCGTGCAGGTACTGTGCGTCGGGGTTCGCTTCGGCAGCCCCGTTCTCCGCCTGGACGGCGGCCTCGCGGAGGTCGTACTCAGGGGAAGCGCAGTCCATGTGCCTGCGGGAAGGGATGTACAGCCCTTCCTCGGTGCTCTGTGAATCTGACATGCCCCGTCCATAATTGCTCCTTATAATAATACTTCTCAATTGTATCGCGTGACGGACTCAGTGTTCTAAGAACCCTTGTTATGACGGAATAGTGTGATAAAACGGTTAACAGTGGTATTTTCGGACAACCATTTATTAAGTAAGGTTCCAATCCAGGCATGCAGTGGTACGCGCATGAATCCCGATTCCGAGAAGATGGAGCCCATGGAATGGGCGAAGTTCGTCATCCGCAATCGGAATGAGAACGGCTACTCCAGGGCATACAACATCTTTATCACCAACGCCCGTGAAGGAGACGCCGATGCCGAGTACAACCTCGGCCTGATGTACGCCCGGGGACAGGGCGTCCCGAAGGACTACGACGCCGCCCTCTCCTGGTTCCAGAAGGCTCACGAAAAGGGCCACAAAGGCGCCATGTACTTCCTGGGCAAGATGTACGCAACAGGGGTGGGTGTGCAGAAGGACTCCCGGATGGCCGAGCGCTTGTTCCTAAAGTGCGCCGACGAGGATGTCCGCGCCCAGTACGAGATAGGGCTCCTCTACTTCAAAAACGAGGACATCCCACGCAACCTCGATAGATCGGCCAAATGGATGCTCAGGGCTGCGAACAACGGACATGTAGAGGCGCAGTTCATGATCGGCCAGTTCTACAAGACGGGGGCCGGTGTCCCGAAGGATGTGGGGAAGGCCGTCGAATGGCTCACATCCGCCGCGCTTAACAGGCACAAAGGCGCGCAGATACTGCTGGGCAACATGTACCGCGTAGGCGATGGGGTCGAACCGGACAAGGACGAATCCGACCGCTGGTACGACATGGCGGACGGCAAGATCAACCTGAAGAAGCTCTGATTCGGTTCTCGGTCGCCGTCACGGATTCCCCGACGCGTTTACAGAATATGTCGTCGAGGAGACCGTCGGCTCTGTCGAAGGGGAAGCGGGGGAGGTGTCCCCCGCGGTTTGCACTCACTTGAGTCCGACGATCCTTCCGTCGTCCAGGAGATCCATCCTCATGGCGGCGGGGACCTTGGGCAGTCCGGGCATCAGGGTCAGCGTTCCGCAGACAGGGACGACGAATCC
>CALUNK010000029.1 GCA_944321985.1 Candidatus Methanomethylophilaceae archaeon | reverse complement strand
AATAAAACTGTCACAGACCCGCTACGAATAACGCAGTGGTGCAACGAAATACGAAACCCCAGATCGGTTCTGGATGGAAAACGACCTGTCAAATGAGATTCGCGAAAAATCAGGAATCCCGGAACCGCCGAAGCGATTCCGGTAAGATGTTTGTAAGGGTCGAACGCACCTACTTTCGACATCTGAACCCAGTAGGTACTTCTAATAATCCCTTAAGATTGGATGATATATAATTGTTTAGACTGGACAATCAGAAACGACATCGTGTTTAGACGTCTGGGTTATGTGCCACGCATCGGAAATCGCCCCAATGGATGGATTTGCCCTCCATACCCGAATGTCACCTTAACAGAGCCCATATATGAGGGTTAGACATCTTCCTTAAGGATGAGGAAGAGGGACCTCGAGATAAGACTTCAGGCTGTCGGGAACTTTGTGGATCCCGACCCCCTGCTTGAGCAGTACATGACGCCGGCGACCATAGCCGCCGACATACTGTTCACCGCATACAGCAACGGGGACATCGAGGGACTGAAGATCATGGACCTAGGATGCGGCACGGGCATGTTCTCGATCGGCTCATGGCTTCTCGGTGCCGGGATGGTCGTCGGATACGATGTCTCGGAATCCGCCTTGAATGTCGCGAGAGCCAACGCTGAGGCTTTCGGAGCCGATGTGGATTTCCGCCTCTCCGACATAAGGGATGTGACCGAGGAAGCCGACACGGTCTTCATGAACCCGCCATTCGGATGTCAGAACCGCAACGCGGACCGTGCGTTCCTTGAGAAGGCGATGTCGTCCTCGGAATGCGTGTACTCGATACACATGGCGGAGACCTTGGACTTCGTGGAGGGCTTCTGCAGAGAACGCGGACGTGCGGTGACATGGCATAAAATCTATAAGTACGAAATCCCGCATACGTTTTCATTCCATAAGAAGGCGAAAAAGAGTGT
Source organism: Candidatus Methanomethylophilaceae archaeon (assembly GCA_944321985.1). Lineage (GTDB taxonomy): Archaea > Thermoplasmatota > Thermoplasmata > Methanomassiliicoccales > Methanomethylophilaceae > Methanoprimaticola. The sequence goes on along the minus strand of CALUNK010000029.1, from coordinate 15,882 downwards.
TGACATCGCGGTTATCAACATTAGGTGATTCATCATGAGTTCAGAATTGGTTTTTCCCGGAGACGAGGTTGCGATCGAGGAGGAATACATGGGCGGAGAGGGCACCTTCTCCGAGGACGGGACGGTCTACGCATCCCAGGTCGGTGTGCTCGAACTCGACGACGAGGAGTGCATAGTGAGAGTCGTCTCCCCCAATCCCCCCAACGTGCTCAAGGAAGGGGACATAGTCTACGCGGTTGTCGCCGACATAAGGAACACCATGGCCACAGCGGATGTCATCGCTAAGGAAGGCACTGAGAGGACCCTCGGAGGCGAGACGTACGCCACGATCCACGTCTCCAAGATCTCCCAGAAGTATACCGACGACGTTTCCAAGGAGCTCAGGAAGGGGGACATGATCAGAGCCAGGGTAACCGGCATCAAACCATCCCTCCAGCTCACCACCAAAGACGACCACCTCGGTTGCATCAGGGCGCTCTGCTCCAAATGCAAGACCGAGATGGTCAGGAAGGGTACGGGGCTTTACTGCCCGGAGTGCAAGTACAGCATGCCCAGGAAGCTGGCCGACGACTACGGCGACGTGAAGCTCTGATGAAGCTCATTGCGCTCATATCCAGCGGGATCGACTCCCCGGTCGCCGCATACAAGATGACGATGCAGGGTGCGGAAGTGGTGCTTCTGCACATGGATAACCGCCCCTATGTCGAGGAGGCGGGCTCCGATGACGCCATAGCCCTCGCCGAACAGCTCAGGAAGGTCACCGGCAAGGACTTGCCCCTGTACTTCGCACCTCATGGCCCATCCCAGGACGCCATTGCCCGTGGATGCGACAGGCCGTACCAGTGCGTCATGTGCAAACGCGTGATGCAGAGGACGGCGAGAGAGCTCGGAAAGAGACTCGGTTGCACGGGCATCATCATGGGCGACTCCCTCGGACAGGTGGCCTCTCAGACCCTCAGGAACATCAGGTCCGAGAACATAGGGCTGGACTTCCCGGTGGTCAGACCGCTCATCGGCATGGACAAACTGGAAATCGAGAAGATCGCCAAGGAGATAGGCACCTACGAGATCTCGATAAGACCGGGTCACGACTGCACCATAGTGCCCGTGAAGCCGATAACTGAGGCCAACCCTGAGAAAGTGACGGCGTTCAGCGAAAAGATTGACATAGACGCCCTGGCAAGAGCGTCGGCAGACGCCGCCAGACTGATCTGACCCTTGAATCGCCCTCGGTAGTAGCGCCTGGTGTAGAAGGCGGGGCATGCATCGATGTCGTCATCGTCGTAGATCATGTCCATCGTGACATGGTTCACGTACCTCGCCTGTATCCTGGAGATGTACAGCGTCTGATCCCCGATGGGGATCCTGACATCAGTCTCCTTGGGCGCCTTGACGGAGACGGGTACGAGGGCCGGTCCCATACACGCGGTACAGATGCGAAAATCACATTTCTGCGACATTATGTACTGCCTGACGTCCTCATCGACTGTTATCTCCATGACACGCCGTTATTCGCGTGTACTTTATTATCTTGACGATGAAACTTTAACCTGTTTGTAATAAATGGACACAAACGGGCTCAGCGCCCGACGGCGAAGAACGACTGAACCGCGGAGGGGATGTCTCCGCATAGCATCGGCTCGATCCCCCTCAGGTTGGCGGCCCTGCGGTCGAGGATCACGGCCACGCCGCGATCGGTCTCCGATCTGATGAGGCGCCCTATGGACTGTCTCATCTTACGGGATGCCGGGATTAACGATACGTACAACCTTCCGTCCCCGAACTTGGCGTCGTAGTAACGGGTCATCGCCCTCATCTTCGCGGTAGGCTTGGGGTACGGAATGCCGATGAGGACGACCAGCTCCAGGCTCTTGTCCGGGAAGTCCAGGCCCTCACTTATCCTGCCTCCTGTGACACAGAGAAGGACGCTTCCCTCCGACGTCCTGAAGCTGTCGAAGACGTCCATTAGCTCCCCTTGCGGCATGTCCCTGCGCTCGTAGTAGATGTCACGACCGAGATCGCGCGCCACCCCATCATCGATCATGCGGTCCATGAACTGATAGGAAGGGAAGAACACGGCAGTGTTGACCCTGACCGAGTTGACGGTGTCGTAGAGGAGCTGCCTTAGCCTGGAGTAGTTGGACTCTATGAAACGGTCCTCGTACCTCATCGAGACCTCGTCCGAGTACAGGGTGAGCAGGTTCTCCCTTGGGAAGAACCCGTTGAGCGTCTTAGATGCAGCGCGGTCTAGCCCGATGTCCCTGATGTAGGCATCTATTGGCTCCAACGTTCCTGACATGTGCACTGAGGAGAAGCACTCGTTGAGTGGGCCGGACGCACCGGACGGATCCATGCAATAGGACTGGAAGCACGGATTGTCACCCCCTATTATGAGCCTAACATGACAGTCCTCGGCACCCATCAGCCACGCACGCAAGAAACGGCCCATGCTGCCTATGTAGGAGCGAGGGAGCTTGCGCCTCTGCTTCTTCCTCTCGGCTATGGAGTCCCCGATGTCCTCCAGGGCCTGGACGATGCGCATGATGTTGACGGACGTCGTCCCCAGGCGACTCATCAGCTCTTCCTCGAGGAAGTACGGGGGGAGGATCCCGTCATCGTCTATCAGATACTCCTTCACAGCGCATCCCAAGATTTCCCTCAGGACACCCACAATGTCGGTTACTGTGAGGCCCTCATGGACCTCGTTGTCCCCGTTCTCACGCGCTTCCTTCTCTGCCAGATCCATGGCAGCACGACTGTACTCGAACGTCTGGACCTCGCGCAGATAGTCGGGGAGATTGTGTGCCTCGTCCACGACTATGACGGTCCTGTGAAGCGGGATGCCCATCCACTCTATCAGCCTAGCCAGAATCTGGGGCATGAACACGAACGGATAGGAGGTCGCGATGACATCGGCATGCGGAAGGGCGTACTTCATCATCTCATAGGGGCAGAGCTCTGCCTCCTCGCACATCCTCGCGAATCTCTCAGGCTCCGGATGCTGCTCTCTAATCATCTCGACCCATGATTCGATGTTCGTGTGCTCTATATTCCCGTAGAACCTGCACCTGCACTCCCCGGAATCCTTGCGCTTGTATTCCGAGCAGAGCTTGGATATCTCCTCCGAGGTCCCCGATGCCAGGTCCGGGTCGTCCCTCATCAGGGGACAGGAAGCCGCCGTGCGTCCCTGCAGGCCCACACATAGGATCCCGTTCCCTATCGCCGCGGACTCGCGTATGACCTGCTTCTGCTGGGACTTGGTGCGCGTGAGGTAGATGACCTTCATCCCCCTCTCCAGAACGGTGGGGAGGGTGGCCGCCAGCGCGGAGACGGTCTTCCCCGTCCCCGTGCCGGCCTCGACGACCGGGCTCATCCCGTCGTCGACGGTGCTGGAAATAAAGTGGACCAGTTCCCTCTGACCAGGACGGTACTCGTAGGGGAACAGGTCCGTTCTCGGCATGTTCGGCTCAGCTTGAACCGCCGCGCTGCCAGATGTCGTCCGGCAGGTCCGCGTACACGGAATCCTTCTGCTGGGTGTCGGTCGAGTCGACCTGGGGCCTGACCAGCATGGTCTCGATCTTGTCCCTTCTGAACAGCCAGTAGTGGATCCTCCACTCCCTTCCGTCGTAGAGGGTGGTCTCCTCCCTCTCGGTGGTCAGGATGCCGGCATCCTCCAGCATGTAGAAGGCGTCACGGTCCTCGGGCTCCAGGATGTTGTCGATAATCCTGTCCGAATACCCGAAGAAGTTCAGCACGTGGTGGGCGAGCATGTAAGCCTGCTCCTCCTCCATGCCGTGGGACGAGTCGATGCTGTTCTTGATGGCGAGCGTGAGCTCGTCGACGGTCACGACGCCCATCTTCACTCCACCAGGTCGAGGAACTTGATGTCTTCGGTTCCGACGTCCTTGGCGACCTTCGCCACTATGTCCTCTGGGATGTTCTGGTCGACGGCGAGGAACATCAGGGCACGACCACCGTCCCTTCCGACGGTCATCTGGGCGACGTTTATGCCGGCTGAACCGAGGGCGTTCCCGACGATTCCGATGACTCCGGGCTCATCGTTGTAGCTCAGATACATCATGTCGCCGCTCATCGGGATGTCGAAGGAGAACTGGTCGACACCGACGAGCCTGGGCTGTCCGCCGATGACCGCTCCCCTGATGGAACGGGTCTTCCCCTGGGAAGTGAACTTGATCTCCACGACGCTGGCGTAGTCCTTGGCCGTGTCGTTGTTGGTCTCCGCGATCTCGATCCCCTTCGCCTTGGCGACAGGAAGGGCGTTGATGACGTTGGCTGTCCCGATGACGTTCCTGAGGTATCCGATGACGGCGGTGACGGTCAGCAGCTTGGTCTGTTTTCCGGCGAGCCCTCCGCAGTAGATGAGCTCGAGCTTGTCCAGAGGATGGTTGCCTACCATCTGCTGGACCAGGTTGCCCATCCTGTCCATGAGGGGCATGTAGGGCTCGGTCTCGGCATCCAGCTTTCCGCGGGGCGCGTTGATGGCGTTGGACACGATGCCGTCCTTCAGGTACATGACGGCATGCTCGGCGATCTCCACGGCGACCCTCTCCTGCGCCTCGACGGTGGATGCGCCCAGATGGGGTGTGGTGACGAGGTTGTCCAGCTCCAGGAGTTTCTTCTCGTCGTCCGTGAGGGGCTCGTTGCACCATACGTCGAAGGCCGCTCCGGCGATGATCTTCTCCTTGAGCGCCGTGTACAGGTCCTCCTCGTTGACGATGCCTCCGCGGGCCACGTTTGCGATCCTCGCGTTGGGCTTCATCATCTTGAACTGGGGCAGGGAGATCATGTTCCTGGTATCAGGCAGGAGCGGGGTGTGGATGGTCATGAAGTCGGCTGTGGTGATGACCTCCTCGAGGGTGGTGAGCCTGACGCCGAGGCTGTCCGCGACCTCCTTGGGGAGGAACGGGTCGTAACCGATCATGGTCATGTTGAAGGCCTTCATGCGTTTGGCGACCTCCCCTCCAACACGGCCGACTCCGATGATTCCGAGGACCTTGCCGTTGAGCTCGACCCCGGTGTACTTGGATCTCTTCCACTCGCCCTTGTGCATGGACTCGTGGGCGAACGGGATATTCCTGGCCATGGCGAGCAGCATCGCACAGGAGTGCTCTGCTGCGGACAGGATGTTCGCGGAGGGGGTGTTCATGACGAGGATGCCCTTGTCCGTGGCACAGGGCACGTCGATGTTGTCGACACCGACTCCGGCGCGTCCGATGACCTTCAGGTTCTTGCCGGCCTCGATGACCTTCGGAGTCACCTTGGTGCCGGACCTGATGATCAGGCAGTCGTAGTCGCCGATGATGGCGCAGAGCTCGTCCTCTGAGAGTCCGGGCTTCACGTCCACCGGGAAGCCGGAGCTCTTGAGGATCTCGATTCCCTCGTCGGAGAGGGGATCCGAAACCAGAATCTTGGTTGTCATCTTTATTCCTCCAGTATCTCGTCCATCGCGGACAGGAGCTCGCCGATCATCTCGGGCGTGGTGTCCCCCATGTGTCCGATTCTGAACGTCTTCTCCTTGATGTCGCCGTAGCCGTTGGAGATCTCGTACCCCCTGGCCTTCAGCTTTGAATGGAAATCGTCGAAGTTGAAGCCGTCGACGCGGTTGATGACGGCGAGAGAGTTCGACTGGTAGCCCTCCTCGGGGAACATCCCGCCCATCTTCTTGTCGGCCCAGCCCCTGACCATGTCTGCCATCTTCTGGTGCCTTGCGTAGTGGGCAGACATGCCCTCCTTCATGATCTTGTCAAGCTGGTAGTCCAGGCCGTACATTATGGACACTGGAGGGGTTGTGAGGGCGTAGTTCTCATCGTTCTGCTTCTTGATTTTCAGCAGGTCTGTGTAGAATCCGCGGTTGGGGACCGTCTTGGCCTTATCGAGGAGCCTCTCGGAGCAGAGCATGATGGCGATTCCAGGGGGCAGTGCGAGGGCTTTCTGCGTTCCGAACACGACTGCGTCGACATCCATGTCCTTGATTTTCAGGTCCATGGCGTAAGCAGCGGTGACGGCGTCGACCATCATCAGGGCATCCGGGTTCTGCTCCCTGACTGCGTTGGCGAGGGCAACAGAGTCGCTGAACACACCGGTGGAGGACTCGTTGCTCACCCAGTGGACCATCTCGGTGTCCTTGCCGACCTTGCCCTCGATGTGCTCTGGCTTCATCGCCTTGCCCCACTCGACCTTGACCTTGTCGACGGTCTTCCCGTTGAGTTCGGCGATCTCGATGGACCTGTTACCGAAGGACCCGTTGGTGATGCCGAGGGATTTGTCCCTCACCCCGTTTCTGATTGCGCCCTCGAGGAAGGCAGTCGCGGATCCGGCGACGAGGAACACCTCCATATCTGTGTCCAGAGTCTTCTTGATCTTCTCGACGATGCCGCCGTGGAGCTCTTTGTACTCCTTGCACCTGTGCGTGATCATCGGCTTGTTCATCGATTCGAGAGTGTCGGGCGCGACGTATACCGGGCCCACCGTGAAAAGAGTCCTGCTCAAGATAATCCCTCTATGCCCTAGGGCTGTGAGGGGTAATCCGAGTCGTCCTATAATAATCGTGCGCGCCCGCATATGCGTGCACATGAGCGCGTGATGGACGTGTAGCGTGGGATGAAGGAGTGCGCGGACGCCGTGGAGCGTCCGCGCGTTCGAAATGCTTCAGAACTGTGCCAGCGTCTTCTTTATCCTGCTGAGCCCCTCGCGTATCTGGTCCTCGGACGCAGCGTAGGAGATCCTCAGGTGCCCTTCGCCACCGGGACCGAAAGCCGTGCCGGGCGTGACGGCCACATGCCCATCGCGCAGCAGGACCTCTGCGAGTTTCGCGGAGGGCATGTCGACGGAATACTTGGGGAACAGGTAGAAGGCCCCGTTGGGAACGTTGCACTCCATGCCCGGGATCTCGGAGATAAGGTCCAGCGCCAGGTCACGGCGGTTCCTGAACTCGTTGACCATGGCCACCTTGGAGTCCTGCGGACCCCTAATGGCCTCCACCGCGGCCTCCTGCGTGAACGACACACAACATGATATGGAATGGGTCTGGAGCTTGTTGATGTTGGCTATGTCCTCCTTGGGAGCGATGGCCCATCCCAGCCTCCATCCGGTCATCGCGAAGCTCTTGGAGAGTCCGGACACAATGATGCTGTTCTCGAACATGCCGGGGAAGGACGCTATGGATGTGTGCTTGCCCTCATAGATGATCGCCTCGTAAATCTCGTCGGAGAACACCTTGATGTTGTGCTTCATGGCGATGTCCGCTATCTGCTTCAGCACATCCGCGGGGAATACGGCGCCGGTCGGATTGGACGGCGTGTTGAGGATGATCATCTTGGTCTTGGGCGTGATCGCCGCCTCCACCAGTGCGGGGTCGAGAACGAAGTCGTCCTCGAGCCTTGTGGGAACATACACGGGCTTGCCTCCTGCCAGACGGACGCACGCCTCGTACGACACCCAGGACGGGTCCGCGAGTATGACCTCGTCGCCCGGGTCGATGTAGGCCAGCATTGTCATGAAGATCGCCTGCTTGCACGGAGTCACCAGGACGTTGGAGGCGTCGCAGGGAACGTTGTTGTTCTTGCGCGTCACATCGGCGATGGCCTTCCTGAGCTCCGGGATCCCCATCGAAGGGGTGTAGTGGGTGAACCCCCTGTGAAGGGAGTCGCAGCATGCATCGATGATGTTCTCAGGAGTGGTGAAGTCAGGCTCCCCGACGGAGAACGATATCACGTCGACTCCATCTACTTTCATCTGGCTGACAAGATTCGAAATCGCTAAAGTACCTGATGCGGGGATCTCCTGAAGCCTCTTTGACACCATTCAACTCGCCTCTTTGCTGAGGATACAAACGCATCCCGATAAAAGGGTTGTCGTGCGCCCGCGTGCCAGAACCTGTCCAGCGACTCGCGGAGCCGGCGACTCCGGTTCTTCGAACCCGGAAACCTCAAAATACACCGCTGGGAATCAGGGCGCATGATGGCGGGCTCTGGCACAGCGGGACACATGGCCGCCCTCTTCTCCGCCATAGTGTGGGGAGTGACCTTCGTCTCCACCAAGGGACTGCTCACGGCGCTGGAACCTGTGGAGATCCTCTTCATTCGCATGGCGATCGGCTTCCTGGCGCTGTTCGCCCTCTGCCCGCACTTCCTCCGCATCGAAGACCGCAGGCAGGAGCTCTGGTTCGCGGGCGCGGGGCTGTGCGGCATAAGCCTGTACTACCTGCTGGAGAACATCGCGCTGACCTACACCATGGCGTCGAACGTCGGGGTCATCGTGGCGGTCGCCCCGCTCTTCACTGCCATCCTCGTCAGGCTCATATACAAGGATGAAAAGCTGGGCGTCGGGTTCGTCTCGGGATTCGCCCTTGCCATGATCGGGATATCGCTGGTGATGTTCAACGGACAGGAGATGCACCTGAACCCGACAGGAGACCTGCTTGCCTTCGGAGCGGCCCTGGTCTGGTCCGTGTACTCCGTGATACTGAGGAAGATAGGCACTTTCGGTTACGGGACCGTTCAGACGACGAGGAGGACGTTCATGTACGGCCTCCTGTTCATGTTGCCGGCCATGGCCGTCCTCGGGTTCTCCCCCGACATCGGGGTGTTCGCGGACCCCGTGATGCTGGGACACATCCTGTTCCTGGGCGTAATGGCATCCGCGATGTGCTTCGTCACATGGGGTTACGCGACCAGGAGCCTCGGCGCTGTGAAGACCAGCGTCTACATCTACCTGATACCGGTAGTGACCGTGGTGACGTCCGCCGTGTTCCTCGATGAGGACATCACCGCGATGGCCGTGGTCGGAACCGCGCTCACACTGGCGGGGCTAGCGATATCCGAGTTCGTCGGCAGGGGACGGGACGGCGACGCCTCGCTGGAACCTGACGACGTGCCGGAACGGTGACGACGTCGTCCTGACCAGGTCACGACATGATGTCCTTGAAGTGCCCCTGCGCTATGGCGTCCTTGATCTCCATGGCCATCCTGGCACCTGTGCTCAGGCCGGGGTAGATAAGGTCGGCGTAGGGCGAACCGGAGATGAACGGGTTCGTTCCGGCCACGATCCTGGTGGAGATCTCGAACACCTTGAACTGCAGCTTGTCGGACACGACCGTCTCCAGGCAGAACGGACCCCACATACCTCCGAAGAGCTCGTAGGACTTGTTGACGATCTTCTCTGCCATCTCGAACGCCTTGGGGAGCAGCGACTCCCTCAGGACCACGGGCGTGTTTCCCGTGACGACGAACGACGGGTAGAGGCCGTGCCTCTTGGACTCCTCTATGGACCCGAGCTTGTACATCTCATCGATGTTGGACTCGTCCCTCCTGTCCATCGACAGGAGCTCCAGGGATCCGCCCTGCTCGCATCTGTACCCGTCGGTCTTGAACGGATCGTAGAAGAAGTGCATGTAGTACCTCGTACCAAGACAGTACTCCTGGATCGTGTACGGCTGGGTCTGGTCTATTGACATCTTGAAGTCGGGGTAGTCCATGGCGATGAAGTAGCCCCTTCCGCCCTTGGCGCCGTGGTACTTGACCATCACGGGCTCGTCGATCTCCCTGGCATCGGTGATCAGACGGGGCATGGGCACGCCAGCACCGGTGATCCACTGCCTCTGCATGTCCCTGTCGGACTCCCAGTTCAGGACTGCGCGGTTGCCGTAGGAGGGGACCTCCATGTCGGAGAACCTGCGCGAACCCATGTACTCCACGAAAGACCCGTGGGGGATTATGATGACGTTCCTGTCCAGAAGCTCGCCGGTACGCTCGTCGAAATCGTCGAAGTCCTTGTACGTGAGTATCTCGTCGGGCTTGGCAAGCGGGAAGGCGTCGTAGTACTTGGTGCTGTGAGTGATGGTGAGCCCAAGGGTCTTGAAGCCCATCTTCCTCGCGCCGTGGAAGATCTGAAGCGACGAGTGGGAGCACAGCGTGGCGATGGTTATCTCGCTGGTGTCGTACCCGTCCAGAATCTCTTCGATTTTGCTCTTGGGAACCATGTCCAGGTATTGCGTTTGTCCATTTAACTATGTTGGCTCCAGAGCATTGGAGTCAAGGAGGTTCAAGGGGGATGTCGGCCTCCAAGAGGGTCGTCCGGACGTCCCCTCCTTTGGGTTAAATAGGTCCTCGCCGATGGTGAGACGTCCCGCTCTTGGGAGGTCGATACATTGGACAGAACAGAACTAACACCCCATATTGAAGAGATGAAAAGGGTGCTCGGAGACAAGATCGACGACGAACAGCTCGAGGCTGAACTGAACAAGTACCTCAACGACTATCACGTGAACATCGAATCCGCCAAGCGCGGCATCATCAGGAAGTACGGGGGCTCGGACAGCTCCTCCTTCGTGACCGCGTCGTCTGTGGTGAAGAAGATTGCCGACCTCTCCGGTACGGAGCAGAACGTCGACGTCCTCGCGAAGGTGGTGTATGTTGAGAGCAAGAACATCACGGTCAAGGGACTGAACAAGACCATCGTGTCCGGTATCCTCGGAGACGAGACGTCCACGGCCTCGTTCACGCTCTGGGAGCCGGGAAGCGTCATGCTGGAGAAGGGCTCCGTCTACTATTTCAGGAACTGCTACTGCAAACTGTGGAACGAGAGGGTTCAGATCAACCTGGGCAACCGCGGGAGGGTCGAACCGGCTACCGGAGTGACGCTCGACGTTCCAGACCGCACCATATCCCTCTCCGCACAGGAGTGCAAGATCGGAGACATCCGCGAGGGCATGGGCAACGTCACCGTCACGGGGAAGATCATCTCCACCGAGGCGAGGAAAATCACCGTCAGGGGGGAGACCAAGACGGTCTACTCGGGACTCATATCGGACGACACAGGGAAGATCCAGTACTCGGCCTGGCACGACTTCGAGCTGAAGGTCGGGGAGACCGTCTGCGCCAAGAACGCTTACATACGCGCCTGGAAGGGCATCCCCCAGCTGAACATGGGGGACCGCTGCGAGGTGAGCAGAGTCGATGCGGTGTTCGAAGTCGTCGACTCCGGTTCCACGAAGAAGACGGTGGCCGAGATAGCCAGGATCGGCGGCGGACTCGACATCACCCTCGAGGGGCTGGTGGTCGACATGAAGGGCGGCAGCGGCCTCATAAAGAGATGCCCTCAGTGCAACAGGTCCATACTCAACGGCGTCTGCACCGCCCACGGACAGGTGGACGGCGTACCGGACCTCAGGATGAAGATCGTCATCGACGACGGCACCGGTGCGATAGGCGCTGTCATCAACAGAGCGGACACCGAGAAACTCACCGGCGTCTCGATGAAGGCGGCGGAGGGTCTCGCCGCCGCAAAGGGGGAGGGCGTTGTCGCCAGGGAGCTCATGGGCAGGATCCTGATGCACAGGATAACCATCACAGGCAACGTCATGAGCGACGACTACGGACCCAACATGATAGTCAGGTCCGCCGACAACGTCGAAGTGAACGTGGAGGAGGAGGCCGATAAGCTCCTCGCCGAGGTGGAGGCGGCGATATGAACTCCAGGGAGACCGCATGGAGGGTCTTCGCGACCGAGCTGAACAGCTCCTCTCTGGAGATAAAAGCGACAGAAGAGAAGATGCCCTCATACGTCGTGTCGCCTCTGGGCGCCAAGATGAACAGGGTGCTCATCGCAGGAGTCATGACAGAGAAGGAGAACATCGGCTCTCCGGATGAGCCCATGTGGAAAGTCAGGATCCAGGACGTCGGCGGCAACTACTACATCAACGTCGGCAGGTACCAGCCGGAGGCTTCCGCCGCAATGGCGGACCTGGAGGCGCCGTGCTTCGTCGCCGCCGTCGGAAGGGTCAGGACCTACACCACCGACGATCAGAGGGTCTTCGTTTCCGTCAGACCGGAGCACATCATCAAGATAGACGAGCAGACCCGTAACGAATGGCTTCTCGAGACGGCGAAGTCCACATGGAGGAGGCTCAAGAACGCCAAGACCGTCCTTGGCATGCCCGACGCCAAGATCCCGGACCTTCTCGCCATGGGGATGACCGAGGCGGAAGCCGAGGGCCTGCTATACGCCCTGGACAACTACGGCCAGCTGCCCGACTCGTCCGTGTACCTCAAGAACATCCAGAACGCCCTTCGCATGCTCCTGCCCGAGAGGGACGTGGACTTCGGGTTCCCCGAGGACCTCTCCAACGAGCCAGACGAGATAGACATCGACAACGGCGGCTCGGAGGAGCACAACCACGGCCAGCTGGAGGACATAATCCTGAACATGCTGGAGGAGCTGGACACCGATGGCAAGGGCGCACCCAGGGACGAGCTGGAGAGGCGCGCCGAGGCGGAGGGCATCAGCAGCATAGAGCTAGAGGAGATCTCCAACGTCCTTATGGACAAAGGGCTGGTCTACGAGCCCAACCTCAGATACCTGAAGCGCATCTGAGAATGATGTGACGGGGAGGGGCGACCCTCCCCTCAAAACGTTTTATCGGTTTTTCTCACTGGATCTTGTTCAGCTGACCCTCGAGCTGCTCCTCATACTCCCTGAAAGAGAGCTTGCTCGTGAGGATGGTCCAGAACGCGAACATTCCCATGAACAGCGCGAACAGCCCCATCGCACCCGTGAACATGGACACGATGCAGAGGATGAGCGCCACCCAGTACTGCGTCCTCTTCCAGCAGAGGATGGAGGATACGATTCCGCAAACCGACGAGAGGATGTACGCGAAGCTGGCGTAGTAGAGCACCTCGTGCAGCTGGTCGTAGGTCAATCCGTAGTAGCTGACGTAGTCCGCATACATCGGATCGGTCATTATCATGTTGACGATGCTGTCCAGGTCCACGGCCAGGTAGAGACCGATTATGAGGAACGGGATGGCGTAGATGAGCATCAGGGCGATAGCCCAGTACAGGCGGTACTTCATGACGTTACGTACGGCCTGCCTCTCCTGCTCGACCTGCTCCGGATTCCTTCCCGGGACCCTTGCACCGCACGCGGGGCAGAACTTGGCATCTTCTGCCAGGTTCTGTCCGCATTGGACACAGAAGTTCTGGTTGTCTTCCATGTGAAACGAATGGAGGGGGCACTATAAAATTTAGTTCTGTCCCCTTTCGAACACCGCGGATGCATATCCAACAACCGCACTAGGATCCATGCCCAGAGCATCGTAGGAGTCGGTGTGTCCGAGCATTTTCGGGTCGCATCCCTCGCAGAACAGCATAGCCGTGGCCGTCGGCCCGTACCCGCACATGGAGATCCTGTTGTCGTACACGGCCCTGTACATGCCTTCCACATCCATGCAGGAGACTCTGTCCAGGACCATGCTGTCCAGCCTCTCCGCCTCTTCCTTGGGGATGTAGTGGGACATGTCGGTGGATGCGATCACCACGGTGTCGCGTCCGGCGCAGGCCTCTCTCAGGGCGCCCGCTAACTCCGCCGCGCTTCTGGGGGACTGGTCGCCCATCGTGATGGCGACGATGCGCGGATCGGGATCTATGTACTGGATGAACGGGACCTGCACCTCCACGGCGTGCTCCCTCGAATGGACACGGGGGTCGTCTGGGAAGCACTCGGCGAGCCTGGCGCACACCTCCCTGTCGCTCCTGCAGATCCCAAGAGGTGTCCGGAAATCATCGAAGCACAGCACCGTCCTGCCCATGGCGGTGCCGTAGTGGTCGGGGCCGATTATGACGTACAGCTCTGGCAGGCCGTCCTCCCTCAATGCCCTGTAGGTGCGTGCCGCGGTCATGCCCGAGCACATGTAGACGGCGTGAGGCGCCATCGCCCCCATGATCCGCCTGGAATCCCCGGTACGCTCGGGGAGCCCAGGACCCAGCCTGTGCGTGAAACACCAGGATATCATCTCCTCCAAATCGTCGGGATCGTCGGGATAGAAGCGCCCCGCAACCGCAGGCTGTCTCATGAGGGGGATATAAGTGGTAGGTACGTTAAAACCCTGCCCGCCTCACGTGCGGACAGGGTTTCGACGAAAATGTTTGGTAAGGGGTTTGGTTGTATCTGAAATCAGACCAGCTTGGCCTCGAAGTCCTCGATCTCCATGTTGAAGTCATCGGGGTCCTTGAGGTCTCCCCTCTCGAAGAGGACCTGCCTGGCGAGGAGCCAGTAGATGCAGGCGAGGGCGCGCCTCCCCTTGTTGTTCGTGGGGATGACGAGATCGACGTTGCGGGTCTCGTTGTTGGCGTCGCACATGGCGATGATCGGGATTCCGAGGTTGAGGGCCTCGTTGAGGGCCTGCTTGTCGGCGGCGGGGTCGGTGATGACGATGATCTCGGGCTCGATGAATGCAGGGTTGGTCGGGTTGGTCAGGGTTCCGGGAACGAAACGTCCGGCGAACGCGGGTGCTCCGATGGCCTTGGAGAACTCCCTGGCAGGCTTCTGTCCGTACTGCCTGGCGGAAACCACGAGAATCCTCTTGGGGTCGTAGCGGCTCAGGAAAGATGCGGCTGCCCTGATCCTCTCGTCGGTCTTCTTGACGTCAAGGACGTACAGTCCGTCCTGCCTGACCTTATAGATGAAGTCCTTCATGTCTGCGGACTTCTGCTGGGTACCGATGTGCACTCCAGAGGTCAGGTAGATGTCTTCTGCGACCAGAAGGTCGCCGTTGTTCACAGGTTGGATTTCCTCGTCGGTCATCTGAAAGTCTCCTTTAGTTTCTTACGACAGTGATAGGAATGAGATCCTTGTCAAACTCCAGCATGGCGATGTCGATGGGGTCCAGCATGCCCTCGGGATAGTCCACGAGCACGGGGGCTCCATAGGAAATCTGCAGCGCCCTGGCGCCGATGATCCTTGCCTTCTCGAATCTTGTGTACTTCATATGGGTCACCATACGGGATGCCTGCCCCCATCTTGGATGGTGCATATAAACCTATCCCTGTTAGTAGAACAACTAATAACGCGCGCACGTAATAAAGGGAACGTCCGAATCTCGACAAGGATTTTCAATGAGCACGGCATCCTCCGCAGCATGGCAGACGAGCTGACAGTCTGTGCCGCGGCGTACTTCCGCAGCATCGGGAAGGATGTGACCACACCGGAGGAGTTCGTCATGGGCACCTCCCTCGAACTCAAATGGATGTCCCCATCGGACTCGAAGCTCCTGCTCTCGGCATTGACAAAGGCAGGCATCGTGACCCAGAAGGACGGCTACGTCCGCCCGGCATCGAACCTGGGGTCGATCGACCTCCCGTTGGCGTACAGGCCCCCCAGGGATCTTGTGGAGTCCCTTCGCAGCGCAAAGAGCCAGACGGCCGAAAACAAGGCTTCCGCGGAAGCACGGACGGACTCTTCGGACGTGTTCCCGATGCTCATGGAGAGGGCCGTGGAGGCCGGGATGCAACGCAGGGACTTCATCCAGAACTGCAACAGGATACAGAAGAGGTTGGACATCGAGATAGGGGTCGCCGCCCTCATCGTCCTGAGGGACGCGGGAGCCGACGTCTCTCCCTATCTCGACGCCGTTTATCGTTCGGTAGTGGGTAGCTGAGCTCACTCCTTCTTGATGAAGTTGGCCAGCGTCATCTTGTCGGACCTGGGTCCGCCGACGGTCGTGCCGGACTGCACGGTCTCCATCAGCTTGATGTCCAGTGCCTTCTCGATCTTCTTGATGAGTTTGTCGTCGGGAATCAGGTTGTTGGCCTCCACCTTGGCGAGCAGCCCCTTCTTCTCCTGGATCGAGGCGGCGAACTGCTCAAGGTCCATGCCCTTGGCCTCACGGGCCTCCCTTATGACTCCCCCGTAGTCCTCGACGAGCTCGACGGATGTCGTTCCGGCGTAGATGTCCTTGGACTTCATCCTCCTCTCGCGCCTCTCGAGCCTCTGGTCGATCACGGACTGGCTGACAGGAGCACCCCCGGCGGACGGGGACCTGTAGTCCTCCCCGAACTTGGCGCATCCGGGACAGACGTTGAG
>CALUNK010000028.1 GCA_944321985.1 Candidatus Methanomethylophilaceae archaeon | reverse complement strand
GCCTCAACGTCGTAGCGTTTGAGGATCTTGGAGAAGTCTACTCCTTTGTAGTCTATCATCTATTTTCCTCCTTTTCAGGTCTCGGTTGCCCGAAACCTGTAGTTGAGAAAGGTACAAGACCTTATTTAACCGATTTTGCGGATGGATGCTTTAACCATGTTATTTAAGTTTTATTGGAGGTCAGATAAGCTTACACCACAATAAATGCTGTTCTACTCATCATTTCAACATCCTGTTTTAAATATTCAATATTTAAAGATTGTTCGTTTATATTTAAATATGATATTGATTATTCTTTTTAGGAAATTTTAAACTATATTATCAATAATAGATTAAAATTGAACCTGCTCATAGTTGGATACGCAAGTCGTCGGGATTGTCTGTATCATGGATGTAACATACAACCATCAATATATAGAATTCGAAAATGCTGGCTAATTCATTATAATATGGTGACCATCTGCAAAATATTTATACGATGATTCTGAACAATGGCATTTATGATGATCGACGGACGTTTGTCCGTTATCCTACATCTTAATAAAATACGACTTCAAACCGGGTAATCTGAAACAACTTATAATAGAGGAAATTATAGGAACAACCATGTATGTTTACATCATGGGAGGATTCCTCGGAAGCGGGAAGACCACCCTTCTCATGAAACTAGCCTCCATGTACACCAAACGCGGACTCAAAACCGCATTGGTGGTCAATGAATCCGGTTCCGTAGGCGTCGACGGAGCCACTCTCAAGGCAGAGGGTTACGATGCGATCGAGCTCCCCGACGGATGCATCTGCTGCTCCCTCTCCGGGACCCTGCAGTCCGCTTTGAAGAACATCAAGAAGGATATCGACCCCGACATCATCATCATCGAGCCCACCGGACTCGCTCTTCCCCACAAGGTCAAGGACCTGGTCCGCGTGTCCATGATCGACGATGATGGGACCTTCATCATCGGCGTCGCCGATGTCCAGAGATTCGATGATCTCATCAAGAAGAAGGAACAGTTCTTCAAAATGCAGATGTCCAAGGCCGACTTCATCCTCATAAACAAGATGGATCTGGCCAAACCGGGGCAGATCGAGGAGGTCTCCGGATGGCTCAAGAACCAATACCCCGACAAGCCCATCATGGCCATCTCCGCCAAGACGGACGAGAACATCGACAGACTGTACGAGATGATGAGATGAGCGGAGAACACGAACATCACCATGAGCATGAGCCCACCTCCATCGAGCAGGCTGGAGGATGCGCAGTCGGACTCAGCGGAACCATTACAGGATTCAACGCCGACGCAGAAGCCAGGTTCGCCAAGGCCCTGATGCAGGTGGGGCAGTGGGTCACCGATGAGTCTGGATGCCTGCTTGGTCACATCAAGGCCGCGATCGTCAAGGACGACGGAAGCGGCATCACCCTGAATCTCACAGACATAGAGAACGGGGTCGAGCACCACGGCACCATGGATCCCCAGGAAAAGGTCAACTTCACTTTCATGTGCGCAGTCCTTGACGTCGATGAGCATGAGCTCAAACACAGGATGTACCACGCCATCGACGACACCGGCCTGGACTACGAACTCGAGGAACATGTCGAATGCCACTGCCACGACCACCACCATGACCATGATCATGAGCATCACCATGACCATGATCATGAGCATCACCATGATGACGACCACCACCATGAGCACGGCGAGTGTCACTGCCCCGAGTGCGAAGCCAGAAAGGCAAAGGAGGCCGCCGAGCCGAAGAAGAAATCTTTCATTGACAAGCTAAGGAGGAGAAAGGAATGAGCTATGGAATATCACTGGATATCGGAACCAGTGGAACCAGGGGGCACGCAGTCGAACTCGAGACCGGGAAGATCCTATCGACCTCGGTAACTGAATGCCACCCGCTCCCTGGTGCAAACATCATGGATCATCTGACGTTCTGCATCAACGTCGGAACCGAGATGGCGCACAAGATTCTGATGGACACGGTGAACAAACTTATCGCCACCCTCGGGATCGACCTCCATCAGGTCGAGAGGGTGAGCATCTGCGGAAACCCAATCCAGCTCTCGCTGTTCCAGGGAATCCCCGTGGATGACCTGGCGTTCGCGGGCGAGAACGCCCACAAGGCCCGTGGCATCAAGGAACAGAAGAGGGATGCCGGATCTTTCTCTGCCGTAGATGTCGGACTCAACGTCAAAGACGGTTGCGAGCTTCTGGTTCCCCCCGCGATCAGGCACGAGATCGGTGCGGATGCCCTTGCCATGATGTACAAGAGCGGATTCCTCGAGCAGAAGGAAAACTGCCTCGTCACCGACTACGGAACCAATGCCGAGATGGCCCTTAAGGTCGGAGACGACATCTTCACTGGATCCGCTGCCGCCGGACCCGCCATGGAGGGACAGTCCATCAAATGCGGAATGCTCGCCGGACCCGGTGCCATTTCCGACCTGGAGTACGACTTCCGCTGGATAACCAAGATCCTCGACGACGACATAATGCCCCAGGAGGGAGACAGGATCGACTTCGGACTGGAGATGATTGAGGAGAACGGACCGATGCACGGCAAGGCGACCGGAATCACAGGAACCGGTGTCATCGCAGCAGTCGCAGTCGCCCTCGACGAGCACCTTTGGAAGAAGGGGAAGCTCACCACCTCCGACGGGAAGCTTCACTTCCAGGACGGCATCTACGTCGACTCCCACGACATCGCCGAGGCGCTGAAGGCCATCGGTGCGATGCGCGCCGGACACTTCACCCTCCTCGAGCACGCGGGCATCAAGTTCGACGAGCTCGACATCATGTACATGGCCGGAGCCTCCGGAACATACGTGGACGCGGTCAAGGCAAGAGAGGTTGGACTCCTGCCCCCGAGCTGCAACACGATCTATCAATACGGTAATACCTCACTTGCCATGGCCACAGATATCCTGCGTAACCCCGAACTCCTAGATGAGTTGCAGAGCATAGCTAACGGAATCAGGGCCAATCACGTAATGTTCGCCGGTGACAAGATCTTCGAGCAGATCTACACCCAGGAGCTCGCTTTGTGCGACGAGGGAATGCCCATGGAGATGTACAACAAGAACAACGCCATGGTCGGAATCCAGGAGCTGCCCAAGCCCAAGGGAACCCCCACCGTCCACCGTATGGTACAGCGTGACATCCCCGATCTCGGAGAGAGGGGACTGTACATCCTCCACGATATCGGAACTGAACTCCGCGGATACATGGAGGGGTGCACCGGGTGCAAGAAGTGCGAAAAGGAGTGTCCCGAGAACGCCCTCACAGTAACCGATGACAAGGAAATCGTCGTCAAGACGAAGAACTGCCTCGGTACCGCATGCTACAGATGCCAGTACATATGCCCGCACAAGGTCTACAAGTACGACCAACTGAAGCTGACCTTCTGAAACCTCTTGGAGGGGCCCCCTGCCCCTCTTCCTATATTACTGTATTATTCGGGCTCAAAGGTGATGCACGACCGGCTCGGGTCTCGGAGCCATGCGCCTGTAGCGTATCCGCGGACGACCGATCACGAACGCACACCCCATCCTCTTGCCGGGATCGACACAGCCGAGGAAGGACATCAGCGCACTGTGGTCGGCCTCATCCGCCATGCGGATCCACATGGAGTAGAACCCTCCCAGTCCCATGGCCTGTGCCATGAGCTCCACCCTGGACATCGCTATGCATGCGTTCGATGGGTCTCTGGAAAACGCCAGTATGACCTGCCTTCCCTCCCAGAGGAATGGGTCCGTGCCCTGACCCGTGCCGACATACTCGACGAACTGCGCTATGCGCGGGTACTTCCCCTGCATCGGGGACAGGATTTCTGCCAGGAGTTCGCGAAACATCTCCAACCTTTGGTCTATGACCACGAACTCGACATCCATCGAGTTCTGGGAAGAAGGCGAGAGACGTGCTGCCTGGAAGAGCAAGGACAGCTCATCCCTGGAGACGAGCTCCCCAGTGAACAGCCGGCAGCTCCTCCTCTCGGACAGCAGCCCCATGAGCTCGTCGGAACCGGTCACCGGTCTATGCAGGACCATCCGCTCAGGATTGGAACAGGGATAACGGATCATGGAGACCGCACCGACGGGACAGACGGCGAAGCACTGTCCGCACTCGAAGCATGCTCCCAACTCCAGCTCTACCGCCTTACCGTCAACCAAACCGAGATTGCCCCGGATGCAGACGGAACAGCATAACCCGCATCCTGTGCAGAGTGATTCGTCGATGTTGATGTTGCGGCCCATGGGGGATGAACCCCCTGGGCCTGTAAAAGCTAAACGGTTTGAATCAGTCCATTACGTTCTCCTTCTCAAGCTCCTCCAGTATCCTCTTCCTCAGGGCTGTGAACTCCACCGAGGCACGGTCCCTGGGACGTGGCCAATCGATCTGGATGACCTCCTTGATCCTGGCGGGGCGCTTGGTCAGAACCACGATCCTGTCCGAAAGGTACACCGCCTCGTCGACCGAGTGGGTGATGAAGATGATCGTCTGATCGGTCTTGTCCAGGATCCTCAGGAGTCCGGCCTGCATGATGTTGCGTGTCTGGGCATCGAGGGCACCGAATGGCTCGTCCATCAGGATCACGTCGGGGTTCGTGACCATCGCCCGGGCGATGGCCACACGCTGCTTCATTCCACCGGAAAGCTCGTGGACCCTGTGATCTGCGAATTTCTCCAGTCCGACGATTTTGAGGTACTTGTCTGCTCTCTGACGGCGCTCCTCCTTTGGCATCCCTGCGATCTCGAGACCGAACTCGACGTTCTTCCTCACGGACCTCCAGGGGAACAGGGCGAAATCCTGGAACACCATACCGCGGTCCGCACCCGGGACGGTGCATTCGCGGTTCCCTATGAGAATCTGCCCGGAGGTGGGCTGGACCAGCCCTGCCAGCATCCTCAGGATGGTGGTCTTGCCGCATCCAGACGGTCCCACTATGGTTATCAACTCACCCTTGCGGATGTCCAGGGAGAAATCCTCCAGGACCACAGTCTCGGATTCGTCGGTGACGTAGGTCTTGCTGAGGTTCCTGATGTGGATCTGGGCCTCCCCCTCCTTGACTTCCGATTCCGGCACGAACACATCGGTCTCGATCGCGTTCTCCGAAATCACTCCTTCCTCTATAAGCTCAGACATTGGACATCCCCATCCTTCTTGAGATTACCTTGTGTACATACTCGGCAAGTCCGGTGGTCATTATTCCGAGGATTGCGATGACCACGATGGCGGCGAACGCGTTGGGCCATAGTCCGTTGGTTGCCATAGTCGAGAGGTAGTATCCGATTCCGCCCAACTGGGGAGCGTAGAGCTCTGCGGCGACTATACACATCCATCCCACTCCGAGTCCGACCTTGATACCGTTCATCAGGTAAGGGATCGCGCTCGGAATCATGACCTTGTAAAACACCTGTATCGATGAAGCGCCCATGGTCCTGGCAGCATCCATGAGGTTCGGATCGATCTTCTGTACACCGAACACCACGTTGGTCAGCACCGGGAAGAAGATACCGATGAATACGACCAGTATGGGTCCGATTGTGTAATCGACAGCCAGGATGAATATGGGCGCCCATGCTATGGGTGCGATGGGCCTCAGCACCTCGATGACAGGATTGGCGAACTCCCTGATCGTATTGGAGTAGCCTATCACCAGACCTAGGGGGACGGCTACCACCAGGGCGAGCAGGAATCCCAGCAGGAACGTCCTTAGACTGGACGCTATGTACGCCCAGACCGTACGCCCTCCTGTGACGGAATCACCGTTGACCACGAGGTCGACCAGCGCATCCCAGGTCTCCAGCGGTGTGGGGATGGCGGTAGAGTTCAGCAGCAGAGACACGTCCCACCACGCGAACACGAAGCAAACCAGCGAGGTGATCGCGATGACGGTCGTCCTGAACCAACGGTGATACCTGTTGTTCTCATCGTAGGTCCAGTTGAATATTGTAGCCATGATGACACCTTCACGCCGGGATCAGGCCGCCGTTGACCACTGTGGTCGTCATGGGCGGTGCTCCCACGAATCCCAGGTCGGCCTCGCCGTTCTGTAGGGACGTAGCCACTCCGGCTCCGTTGGAGGCACTGCTGATGTTGAGGGTGATTCCATAGGACTCGAAGATTCCGAGGTCATTACCCAGGTGGACCGCGATCTGATGGATGTCACCAGCGATAACGGCGACAGTGACGGTCCTCATGGAGTACCCGGACGGATTCTTCTCGTAGGTCAGGGCCTGTGACAGGTATCCGTCGTTGACATACCTCTGCGCGAACTCACTAGGACTGCTGAATCCCTGGTTGTAGATCTTGTTGGTGAGATTCAGGTCCTGAACGAGATCAGCAATAGAACTCTCCAGACTGGCAAGAGGACGCTCCAGGGTGTCCCCGAGCTCCTTGTCATACCCGTACGTGTAATTGACAGAGTCCAACGAGGCCTCGATGACGGTGCGGTCGGTTATGCCCGTCCTCTGAATTGCAAGGTTCACGAGATATGCGTAGTCCTCGGAGCTCTTGTCCTGCAAGGCGTTGTTCAGCCAGTTTACGGACTCGATGTATGCCGCCAAAAACCTCACGGTGACATCGGAGTTGTTGATTATGAAACTGTGAGAAGCAGCAACCACACAGCATGTGTGACCGGGATCGAAATCCGCCGTGGTCATCATGGAATTGCATGGACGCACTTTGCTCTCGAGGAGCGCCTGGTACTGGGGCTGCCAAATGATGCCGCCGTCCAGCTGCGGAGAGTTCTCGAACGCTGCCGCGTTGGTTATGCTGTCATTGTAGTACACTGTGTTACATCCAGCGGACGTGTTTGCACCCGTAGTGTAAAGGGTGAACATGTATCCCATGCTCTCGACGATTTGACGCAATTGCACGTGTTGAATCGAGGTTGATCCCGGAGTGCCGAAAATCTTGCCCTCCCAGAACTCTTTGTGGTACTGTATGTTCCCATCGGCATCCGGAAGAGGATATCCTTCGGAGTCGACGACGATGAAGTCGCTTGCATCGTATTTACTGTCGATATAGATTCCCGACCCCTCAGTATTGACCCTGGCGATCAGGTCTATCTCCTTGTCCTCCGTGTTCTGATTATAGAACAGGACCAGAATCGACGAGGAAAGGAGGAAGGCGACAACGATGGCCGCCGTCAGCGCTACTTTCTTGTCCATTTAAGGGACACCTTCCTTTGAACAACAGCAGACTGTACGACTTATTTAACCGTAATGTGTCATCTACTATACAATTGTACTAATTCAATACATGTTTTATCGCTATATTCTCTTGAGGTACCGAACCGGTTCTGTTCGGACAATGTTTGCGCATGTAAAGACGTTTATCCCAGAGCGATCGGAGACCAGTTTGACGACATTCGACAGAGGAACGGAGCCCAACACATATCCTCTTTGTCCAGCTCCCGGATGCGCTTAAGATCCACAAGGTATGAAGTTGCCTTCCATGCCACCTGCCCGACACGCCCGGCACCCCCTTCAAGGAACACCGCGGTGAGCTCGTACACGGGCAGTCCGAGTCCATGCCTCGGAGTGTGGACACAGGAGCATCCCTGACCCACTGCATGGCAAAGGGCCGCATCGGCGGGAGAGTCCATCTCCCTCGCCATCGCATGTACGTCCAAGATCACCTTCTTGGCTTCTGGCATCTTTATCTCCCCTCTGCACCACCTGCGACTCTTTTCAACGGCTGTGCTCGGCCTCGGGTCGTCGGGATGCCTCCTGGCGAGCTCCTCTGCCGTACGTCCCGCCCTCTCCAGCCCCCAGAGCGCCACCGTCCGTCTGTCCGATGTCTCCAGAAGAGCGCGGAGCGATGACAG
This sequence comes from Candidatus Methanomethylophilaceae archaeon, assembly GCA_944321985.1. GTDB lineage: Archaea > Thermoplasmatota > Thermoplasmata > Methanomassiliicoccales > Methanomethylophilaceae > Methanoprimaticola. The sequence continues at coordinate 9,347 of CALUNK010000028.1, read as the reverse complement.
GCAGGGGCTATCCGCGGTGAAGAGGATCGAGTTTCCTTGCCGCTGGCGGGAATACGCGTCGGAGAGATCCATGAAGCAGGAAGAATCGTGTACGGTTTTAACGGTTGCTCGCGCTCAGACCATATGATGTCTTTAAAATAGGACACAATCGATTCAGAGATATGCGCCTCTCCCCTTTCGAAGGCATCGTCAGTAAGACCGGCCCAGGCTTGGCAATCCAGGAGGTCCTCTATGGGTTCATCATGGGGCTGATCTTCGTCACGGCCGCCAGGGTCGGCGTACTAGACTATCCTGGGAAAGTACATCTGGCGGTCCTCATCATCGGCATGAACCTGACTTGGGGCGCAATCGACGCCGTCGTGTTCTATCTGGTTGGGATGTTCGACCAGCGCAATTTCGTCCGCATCATGTCCAACCCGGAGAATCTGGACGAAACTGAACGCATCAGGCTCTTGGAATACGCGTTCAGCGGAACGCCACTCGATCTTTTGGAGCCTGAGAGTGAGAGGGAGATCTGCAGGAACATCCTGAAGCAGAAGATGCAGAGCGAAGAACAGATGGCGGCAGACCGCAGAGCCCTGATGGAGAGCTCGATCGCGTGCTTCATCATTACCGCACTGACGATCATCCCGATAATCCTCCCGATACTGCTGGTTGAGGATGTCGCCACGGGACTGGCCGCATCCTCGGCGTTGTCCTCGATCGTCCTGTTCTTCATCGGGTTCAAGTTGGAGAAGTACGTCGGAGTGAACAGATGGGTTCTGGGATTCGGTCTGGCCGGCGTGTCGTGGGCAATCACCATAGTGTCCACGTTCACAGGCGGATGAGCTGTTCACGGCGAGGAGAGCCCGTGCCGGATTTTGACGGGGCCTTGCGGCCCCTGGATTTGATAATCAGATGTTCCTGAACAGAGTTGCGTACTCCATCTTCTTGGCTCCGAAGTACTCCTTGCAGTAATGTGCCGTGGATTCCGGCGGGAACTCCCTGCAGGAGAACACGTCGATGAACGCCCTGTCGGTATCCTCGGCGAAATGACCAGCTATGCAGGATGTCTCTATGAGCTGGATGAGGGAGTATCCCTGCACCTTTGGTTCGGCTCCGAATCTGACGGCGATGGGATCGCCGTACCTCTTCATGTGGATGTGGTCCACCAAATCTATGGCGAACTGCTTGATGTATTCGCCGTCGGAGATCTTCTGGTGGTCGCACTCTCCGAGGTCGATGGCTATATGCAAGCCCCACTGGCTCTCGTCATTGTATTTCCTGATCGAGTCCTCATCGTTGAGGAGTGGGCCTGAACAATGGCTCATGCTGTACATCGTAATCACCGCGGTTTCCCGCTAGCGCGTGCATCGGAGTACCCTATTTGAAAGTGACCCCGAGACCTGTCGCCTGAGAGATAAACACCGGCCCCATATGTCTCCCAGGCGTCAGCTTATATAGTGAACCGTCTCCGACGCCTGTTTTTCCGCTGCTGCGGGAATGACTTCCTCCGGGGACTCCAGACATGGAAGCGCCATCCGTCCGGCGTCTTTGATGCGTTTTCGGACGATCCACGCGAACCGTGCTCTTGGATTTGGAAACGTTAGGACTGGCCGCATCGTTCCGTCTCGCTCCAGGCGCACCCGCTTCTGGTTCAACAGGACCTACGTTTTTTACGGCTTCCCGCGAGGTCTTTAAACCGTGTACACTCTTGCCAATGTCATGGGCTCCAAGGTCTACTTCACCGACATGAACTGCAAGATAGGCGACAGCCTGCTGAACAAGCTCGAGAGGGTCGTCCGCGCCGCTGGAATCTGCGACATCGACATGGAGAGAAAGTTCGTCGCCATCAAGCTTCACTTCGGCGAATACGGAAACCTCTCGTTCCTGAGACCGAACTACGCGAAGATCGTCGCTGACATCGTGAGGGAGAACGGCGGGATGCCCTTTCTCACCGACTGCAACACCCTCTACGTTGGCAAGAGAAAGCACGCTCTCGAGCACATGGATACGGCAAATCTCAACGGGTACGGTCCGATGACCACCGGATGCCAGATCATCATCGCCGATGGGCTGAAGGGCACCGACGATGTGGAGGTCCCCATCGACGGACAGTACGTCAGGAGCGCCAAGATCGGCAGAGCGATCGTCGATTCCGATGTCCTGATCTCGCTCTCCCACTTCAAATGCCACGAGCAGACGGGTTACGGCGGCGCCCTGAAGAACTTGTCCATGGGCTGTGGGTCACGCAGGGGCAAGCTTGAGATGCACTCGGCGGGGAAACCCAGCGTGGATCCTGACGCGTGCAGGTCCTGCGGCAGATGCATGAAGTTCTGCGCCGAATCCGCCATCAGCATCGACGGCAAGGCGACGATAGACCATGACAAATGCGTGGGATGTGGCAGGTGCATAGCCGCATGCCCCTTCGACGCCATCGAGCCCGTCTACGACGAGGCCCCCGACATACTGAATTGCAAGATAGTGGAGTACGCCATGGCCGCTGTGAAGGATAAGCCTCACTTCCACATCTGTGTGATCAGCGACGTCTCCCCGTTCTGCGACTGCCACGGCGAGAACGACATGCCCGTGGTCCCGAACGTGGGCATCCTGGCATCCACAGACCCCGTTGCCCTGGACAGGGCGTGCATTGACCTGGTCCAGAATCAGCCGATGGTGCCCGGATCACTGCTCTACAGGAATTGCGACGGGAGGAAGCCTGCCGACATATTCAAATGCATCCAGCCCTCAACCCATTGGCAGAGCACCTTCGAGCACGCGGACAGAATGGGCTTCGGCACATCGGACTACGAGCTCGTAGAGGTCAAGTGACCGCTATGATTGGGGGCATATTCGAAGTCATTATGCTGCTGTGTTTCGCCGCAGCTTGGCCGGCTAACATCATGAACGCGTACAGAGCCAGGACCGCAGTGGGTACCAGCATCTTATTCATGCTCATCATCGAAGTGGGCTACGTCTGCGGCATGCTCAACAAGGTCGTCAACGACGAGGTCTTCATCGACGGGGTCTTCAACTACGTCCTGGCGTTCTACATACTGGACTTCGGCCTGGTCCTCATCGGCATAATCCTGTACTTCAGGAACAGGGCAATAGACAGGGCGAACGAACATGCCCTCGAAGAATAATCCGATATTCGTATCAGAATAAAAACAACCCCCGACATAGGTTCCATTCATATACTGGAACCATGTCGGAGCCTTTCAGATGAGCGGCATAGCCCCTGACACACTGTCCGCCCTCCGCCGTCACAGCTGGACGATATTCGCCGTCCTCACGGTCGGGTACTTCTTCGTGTATTTCCACAGGATATCCGTCAGCGTAGTCGGCCAGGACATCATCGCCGACGTGGGTGGATCCATCGGGTTCCTCAGCAGCATGTACTACTGGACGTACACGGCGATGCAGATCCCCTCAGGCATACTGGCAGACAGATTCGGACCGAGAGCCGCATCCACGACGTTCCTGCTGATTGCTTCGGCGGGATCGCTGGTGACGTGCATCGGTACGGAGTTCTGGATGATCGTTCTTGGGAAAGTCATGATCGCAGCGGGAATGGCCGTGGTCTATGTCCCCCTCATGAAGCTGATTTCGGTCTGGTTCCCGAAATCCGACTTCGCCGTCCTCAGCGGGATCGTCATAGCCGTGGGAAACATCGGCGCCATCGCTGCAACTGGCCCCTTGGAAATTCTCGCGGATGCCCTGGGCTGGAGGGAGGTGTTCCTGGTCCTGGGGATGGTGACCCTGGTCCTGGCCGTACTGTGCGCGACAGTCATCCGCGACCATCCCCGCGATAGAGACCTCCCGTCGATAGAAGCGGTGGAGCTGTCGGAGAGGGGAATCGAAGCCGTGGAGTCCTCGTTCGCTAAGATACCCGTCATCAGGGGACTCCGCATAGTGTTCTCCGGCGGAAGGAGATTCTGGACCTGCGCCCTGGCGTACTTCCTGGTGTACGGAACGATCATGACGTTCCAAGGGACCTGGGCCGTGACCTACTTCAACAGCGTTTACGGGTTCGCCCTCTCGGCCTCCTGGATGGTTACTGCCCTTGGCGTCGGAAAGATTCTGAGCACCCTTGCCATCGGAAGTATGACCTCTCGCGGCGTCATAAGATCCAAACGGAGAGCGATGGTTTACGGCACAACAGTCTTCACGATGATCTGGGCTGTGATATTCCTCTTCGCAGGTGAGATCGACAACTATTGTTTCTGGTTCGCGATAAACTTCGCCTTCGGATTCTTCGGAGGGTTCATGACGCTGTCGTTCACCCAGGTGAAGGAATGGTACCCGATAGCCATTGCCGGCACCGCCGTATCGGGAACGAACATTTTCCTGTTCCTGGGCGCCAGTGTGTGCACGACCGTCTCCGGCGCCATAATTGGCACTGCCTACACGTTGGAGAACTTCGCCGAACTGTGGGGCCTCATGCTTTGCCTCTCGATAGTCGCCGTGGCACTCCTGCTTCTGTCTGTTGAGAAGCGCCCCGAGGACCCGCCTATCGGAGCGGATCTGGTGAGGTTCGAATCCGGGCTGTGAAGCGCCTTCGGACGGGTCAACAGACCTTACACAACTTATTATAAGCAGATAAGGTATGGCGGGCCCAATGGAAACCTTAGAGCAGTTGATTTCCAAGGCCGATGCAGGGGACGTGCAGTCCTGCTTCGAGCTTGGGCAGAGGTTTGCGATCGGAGAAGGGACCGATGCGGACGAATCCGCCGCGTTCGAATGGTACCTCCGCGCCGCCAGGATGGGTCATCCCATGGCGGAGTTCGTGGTGGGCCACTGCTACGCCAACGGAATCGCTGCAACGGACGATCCCTCTGAGGCAGCCATGTGGCTCTTCCGCTCCGCCATCAAAGACGGATACGATGCATACGCGGCCCTGTCCGACTACTACGAAACGCACGAAACGCCGGATGACGGCTGTGTTTACGAATATTTCAAGTCCAGATCCTCCGACGAGGATCCTGACGCCACCTACGTCCTCGCCAGACTCACCGAGCTGGCGGTCGGCACGGATTTCGATCCTGCCGGAGCCTACGCGCTGTACAAACAGGCAGCGGAAAAAGGGCACATCGAGGCCAAACACCGTGAGGCCCTCTGCGTTTTGAACGGCACGGGCACCGGACGCGACCGTCCTGCTGGCGTCAAGATGCTTCAGGACCTCGCCGACCTCGGATACTCCCCCGCATGCGTAAGCCTCGCCGAATGCTACGAATACGGCATCGGGGTCGAAAGAAGCTACGACAAGGCGTTCTCAATCTACAAAGAGATCGCCGAACTGGGAGCACCGGAGGGCATGTACAACCTCGGAAGATGCTACATGGACGGCATCGGGGTCGAGAAGGACAACAACGCGTCCTACGCCTGGTACTGCGCCGCAGTCGGAAGGGGCAGCAGGGACGGTATCTACGGTATCGCCAGATGCTACCTCGGAGGAGTCGGTGTCGACAAGAACAGGGACAAAGGGCTCAAGCTCCTGGAGAGCGCGTCCTACATGGGCCAGACCAACGCGATGATAATGCTCGGTCAGCTCTACGCCAAGGGAAGGCAGGTCCCCAAGAACACCAAAGTATCGGCGGCCTGGTTCAAGAGGGCCGCCGACATGGGCGACGGTTACGCCCAGCTCGTCACTGGCGACAACTACGCGAACGGATCCGGATTGAAGAAGGACAGCAAGATGGCGCTCAAGCACTACCTCATGTCAGCCGCCAACGGCAACTCTGTCGCATGCTTCAACGTGGGTACCGCATACGCCCTGGGACGCGGTGTCGCCAAGAGCGACTCGCAGGCATTCGTTTGGCTGAGCAGGTCTGCCGAGGACAACTACATGAAGGCACAGTTCTCGGTCGCAGAGGCATACGCAAAGGGCAGGGGCACCAAGAAGGATTCCCAGAAGGCCTTCGACATGCACCTCAAGCTGGCCGAGAACGGCTTCGGAAAGTCCCAGTACCATGTCGCCTACGCGTACCTCGAAGGCGACGGCGTCGCGAAGGACGAGAAGCAGGCCTACGAATGGTTCATCAAGGGAGCCAAGAACGACAACGCCATCTGCCAGTACTACGCTGGATACTGCCTCGAGAACGGCATCGGAACCGAGAAGAACGAGAAGCAGGCCATCGTCTGGTACAAGCGTGCGGCAGAGCTCGGACACGTACTGTCCAGGCAGATCGTCGAGAAGCTCACAGGCGAGAAGGTCCAGTTCAAGGCCGAGGAGTCCCCGTTCGAGAGCTACCTCCGTGCCGCGGAGAACGGCGATGACGACGCGATGTTCATCGTCGGACGCTGCTACATGGACGGAGTCGGTGTCGAGGCCGATGCTGAGAAGGCCCACATGTGGCTCAACAAGGCAGTCTCCAAAGGGAACGCAGCAGCCAAGAGGATGCTCGCCCAGCAGAGAAGGAACCAGCAGACCGCTGAGTAAACGCTAAACAGGGGTCCGGGGAACCGGGCCCCGTCAACTATTCGTTTCTTAACTTGTTGTTGTCGCAAGGACAGGCATGGCTGACGCGACATCATGAATCTGATCCGGTCGACGCAGAACGCCGACCGGACCTCAGAATGTAATCCGTTTGAGCCCTTCAGATGACGAAATAGGCTACGATGGTGACGACGGCCAGGATAACCAGCGAAATCATAGGCATCGCATTGACGATCTTGTCCTGGGTGGAGATCTTCCCTTCCATGCTACCGAATCCTGTTTCTCATATTTATGGAGAATCCATCGCCAAGGTAGTTATCTGTTGAGCGAATGCACCATCCGATGGGAAAGATTGGAGTTCTCTTCGTATGCTACGGCAACATCTGCCGCAGCCCGATGGCGGAGTTCGTGTTCAGAAAGATACTTGACGAGAGGGGCATCGCCGACCGCTTCTACGTGGCCTCGGCAGGAACCAGCGGCGAGCACATAGGTGATCCTGTCGACAGAAGGGCGGCAGAGGTGCTGCGCCTCCATGGCATCTCCTGCGATGGAAAACGTGGAAGGAGGTTGAAACGCTCGGATTTCACAGATTACGACTACATCGTGGGAATGGATGAGCACAACATGGAGTACATCAGATGGACGTCCCCCGCGGAACCTACATGCGAAGTCTCTATGCTGATGGATCACGCAGACGGCGGGGAGGTGGCGGACCCTTACTACACAGGAGACTTCGGAAGAACGTACACGGACATCACTCTGGGTTGCCTTGGCCTGCTCGACCACATCCTATCGGAGCACCCCGAGGTGGTACAGTGAGCGACATCAGGGTCTTCGTGTCCATAGAGATACCGGACAAGACATCTCTGGATGAGCCTCTTGCCGACCTCAGGAAGCTTAAGGGGATCAGAGCATCCCCCGCGGAACAAATCCACATAACCCTCAGGTTCATAGGCGATGTCGACGAATCCAAGGTTGATACGATAGCTGATTGCGTCGCCGGAGCGGTGAAGGACACTGAGCCGTTCAAGATCAGGGTCTCCGGCGCGGGGGCGTTCCCAAAACGCGAAAGACCTTCCGTAGTTTGGATAGGGGCATCCCCACAGGACGTCATGTCTGATATCGCAGAGCGCCTTGGCAGGAACCTTCGCAAGGCGGGGATTGGATTCGATACCAAGCCATTCAAGTCCCATGTGACTATCGGGAGATGCAGGGATCCGGTGAACCTCTCTGAATTCTTCGACAAATACGCCGACAAGGAATTCTGCGAGTTCGAGTGCGGCGAGATACTGGTGATGAAGAGCGTTCTGGGCCCCGGAGGTGCCAAACACACAGTGTTAAGACGGGTTCCCCTGAGTTGACGTAACCGCAAAATGTAACCTTCGAGTTCAGCCTCGATTGGTCTCGATGGGATAAAAGGGGTTTGTGGTTAAAAGGTTTGCTCACGCCGTCGCCATCGCGGAGGTCAGAATGCAGGCGAGCTCGTCGCGCGCCTGCCTCTCCTTGGTCTCGTCCGCCTGTATGTAGCACTTGAGCGTCGTGGATATGTCCGAATGGCGCATCAGGCGCTTGATCGTGTTGTAGTCGGCGCCGATCTGGTTGTGCAGCACTGTGGCGTAGAGCCTCCTTAGGCTGTGCGGCGTCACGTGGATCCCGGACTCCTTGGCGAGTCTGTGGATGGCGCGGGAGAGAGACTCCGGGCAACATCCCCTGTAGACCCCGTGGCAGTCGCGGAACTGCACCAGGTATCCGTCGCCGGAGTCCTGGAACCTCCTCTTGTGCTCACGGAACTCCCTGATGGCCTCCATCACGGGTCCCGGGATCTCTATGTCGACGACGAGGCCCTGCTCTCCGTGCCCCTTGCCATGAATCCTCATGACGCCGTCCCTGATGTCCTCCTCGCGGATCTTGCACATCTCCGCCCGGCGGAGACCCATGAACGCCCCCAGGACGAGGACGAGCCTCTCGGCGGGCTTGGCCTGATGGTAGAGGATGGCGAACTGCTCGATGGAGATCCACACCCTGTGCGGCGTGTCCCTGTTCCACAGGAGGTCGGCCTGGGCGTAGACGTCCCTCCCGGCGAGCTGGTTGCACATCGCGTTCAACTGCTTGCAGTAGTCGCGCTTGCATCTGTCCTTGCACTGGAGGGCTCCGGCGAGCCATGCGATGTCCTCCGGTCCGATCTCATTCACCCGGGTCGGTCTGCCGTCGGCGTCGAGGATCCTGAGCATCCTGCCCAGGTTCTGGCGGTAGTGCGCCAGGGTGATCTCCTTCCTGCCGTGGTTTCTGAGATAGGCTATGTAGGCGTCCACTTCGGACATGTCGACGGTCTTGCTCTGTGCTGGCTGCTTCTTTGTCTGCATCTTCATCACATCCTTGGTTCCCATCCCTTGGTTGTGGTTTGATGCGGATGCCCCTCCGGTAGAGAGGGGAGAGAGACACACGTGTCATTTATATAGCCCGAATCACTGGGTTAAGTGTGCACTCACTGCATCCGCTGCTATCCGATTGTGGCGGCCCGTCCTCGCTCAGTCTTGATTGGTCTCTTGATTTGTGCCGAGGGCGGGAAACCTCTCGCTTCTCCGATCTTCACTTCCTCCTTATGGTGACGTTCACCACGTCTCCGCGACCCACGCCCAGCATCTTCGCCTGCTCGGTGATCCTGAGCATGAGGCCGTTGCTGGCGTACCGGATCTGCATGTCCGCGGTGACCTCGTCGATTCGTTCCTCCACATCGTCCCACGAGGTCACGGGGATGGCCTCCGGGTACTCGTCGAGGTTGACGCCCAGGACGTTGCTGTCGTCCAGGTGGTCCCACATGTCGGTGCCGTTCTCGTCGTCGTACTGCCCGATGGCGTCCCAGACGTCCTCGGACTCCGGGACGTCGAAGCGGTAGACCTTCTCGTCGTTCGTGAAGAAGACTGTCATG
>CALUNK010000027.1 GCA_944321985.1 Candidatus Methanomethylophilaceae archaeon | reverse complement strand
GACGGACCCCCAAGAATCTGCTGCCTCGGCTTCCAGCTGAACGAGGGCAAGCTCCAGGGACTCGAGCCCATGGGAGCGAAGGGCGGAGAACACATTCCCGTCGACTTCTTCGGCAACGACACGTGGAACGAGGCCAGGAGGAACTCGATCAGGGCAAGCAGGTTCATCAGGAGCCAGGGCCCGTTCATGCCCTCCATCCTTGGACCCGAAGAGATGGAGTACACCTCAAGACCCGAGGTCCTGAGGGAGCTCACCGAGAGGTTCGAGGACCTTGAGTGAATTCCGCCCCCCGACGATAATCGTCAACTTCAAGGTCTACGCCGAGGTGGAGGGGGTCAGATCCCTCACCTTGGCCAAGATCTGCCAGAAGGTCTCGAAGGAGTCCGGGGTTGAGATAGCGGTCTGCCCGCCGGTCATCGGGCTGGCGTTGGTCGCGCATACCCTGGACATCCCGGTATACTCGCAGAACGTCGACCCGCTCAAGCCCGGTTCCGGGACAGGGTTCGTGACGCCGTCCATGCTCCACTCCACTGATGTGAAGGGGACACTGGTGAACCACTCCGAACACAGGCAGCCCGTGGAACAGATCAAAACATGCATAGACATGTGCCAGTATCTGAGCCTCGACGTCTGCGCATGCGCCGAGTCTGTGGACAAGGCGAAGGAGCTGGCCGCTTTCGCGCCTCAGATGATCGCGGTCGAGCCCCCGGAGCTCATTGGCGGCGACGTTTCAGTGACCACTGCCAACCCGAGGATCGTCTCCGACACCGTCGACGCCGTCCACTCCGTCAACAAGGACGTCGCGGTCCTCTGCGGAGCCGGCGTCAAGACCGGGGACGACGTCAGGACGGCACTGGACCTCGGTGCTAAAGGGGTCCTCCTGGCTTCCGGAGTCGTCAAGGCAAAGGATCCGGAGTCCGTGCTCAGAGACCTGATAAAGCACATATGAAACTGCTTCGCCCCCTTCCAGGGGGTGCGTTTTCCTTTTTCAGTCACTCCGACGAGTCCCGAACGATGGATCGGCCATCGGATGGCTTGGAAACACCTCGCTTCGATTGATCGTGATCCGGAAGGAACCGACAGGATCGGTATTGACAAGGTGCCCCTCAGACGGGACCGGACATTCCTGCACCCATCCTTCTGTAGCCCCTGTCGGCCAGCACGTAGGCCATCAGGCCTCCGACCACGGATCCAAAGACCACGGCCCAGTATATCCAGTACAGGGACACCATTGCACCCGCTGCGTACAGGGCTATGAACACGATGTTCCTGACAAGGGACATGACAAGGGACCAGTTCGGGAGTGCCAGGGCCTGCAACATGCTGGACCCGAGCGGTATGAAACTGTAGAACGGGATGCAGAGACTGTAGATCCTGAGTGCTGTGGACATGTCCTCCCGCAGGTAGACGGTAGAATCGGAGTACGTGAAAGGATAAATGAAGGGCTCAGGGAACAGGAACAGGATGGCAGTCAGCAGCAGGACCATCCAAGCCGAGAAACGGATGGAAAAGCGGTAGGCATCGCGCATCCTCTGCATGTCCCCATGTCCGAATGCGGCAGAGGCGACGGGGATCAACGCGGATCCAACCGCATATGCCGGAAGCAGGGCTATGTTCACCACCATGTTGGGCGCGGAGTACACCGCCAGACCCTCGGAGCCTGCACACCATATCACCAGATAGTTCAGGACCAGGTTCATGGCGTATATCACCGTATACTCTGCCATCTGTGGCACACCGGCTCTCAGAACGACCCTCATCTTTCCGGCATCCATGCGGAGATCTGAGCGCCGAATCTTGATGTAACTCGAATGACGGTAGTAGTACAGCCCGATCCCCGTCGAGATTATCGTCGCGATCACGGTCGCGACAGAGGCTCCGGCGATGCCCATCCCCGCGCCGTATATCAGCACCGGATCCAGGACTATGTTCGCGACGGCGAGGACAATCATCATCAGCGTTGACATCCTCGCAGCGCCCTCACCCCTGATCAGGCCTGTGACTGCGCCGTTGATTATGAAGACCGGGGTACCCACCATTATCCACAGCATGTAATCATAGGAAACGTCGGTGACATCGCCAGATCCCACAAGGATGAGGATGTCCCTGCAGAGGAGAACCAGTATCGGGGTCAGGACGATGCCGAAGATTAACGAAAACAGGATGGTCTGCGCGGTCCCTTCGGAGGCGTCCCTCTTCGAACCGGCCCCGATGAACCTGGAGACCACAGCCGCCCCTCCGACCCCTAGTCCGGTCCCGAGTCCCGTGATTACCTCGTAGAGCGGTGCGCATATCGCCGTGGCGGCAAGCGCATCGGTTCCCAGACCGGAGCACCAAGCCCGGTCTGCCAGAGCATTGACCTGGATTACGAGCAACGCGATCAGCAGAGGAACAGTCATCGTCCTAATCGCCTTCTTGGGGTCTCCAAGCAGCATGGACACGTTGCCTTCCGCCGACATGTTTGGTAATCCACTTCATTCGGATAATAGTCTTGGCGTTGCCTGTAATATCGGAGTATCTTCGTAAATAGAGGTACAACTCCCTTTGGAACCGATGGGATGAGCGAACCACGAAAGGCATATTCCGGATCTGGTCCCTGCGATACCCCGCACAGAAGAGTAGATCGCAGGAAGCCAGGGGGGACCCTGTTTCCGAACCTGATATGGAACTCGCCCGATACGCTTAACCGCACACCGGACCATTACTATCCATGGATGCACTCGGCAAATCTCTGGCTATCGTATTGGCGGTTGCCACCGTCATCTGCATAGTGCCCTTGATCTCAGAACCTTCCGACGCAGAAGGGGAGATGCACGGGCTGATGCTCTACGAGGTGAACCCGTACGACAACGAGGGCGTCTCCGTTTTCAACTACGGAGACACCGATGTCGACCTCAGGGACTACTACATCTCCGACAACCCGGATCTAGGAAGCCGGGAAGGCTATATCCGTTTCACTCAATCGATTGTGGTCGAACCAGGGACCTTTGTCGTCATAGCGACCGAATCGGACAACCCCAACAGCTTCGTCGAGAGGAAAGACGTGGAAGCATACTACATCGGCACCCATGGAATCGAGATGGTGAAGAGTTTCGCACTGGCGAACAATGGGGACGATGTTTACCTGTTCAAGGGTGACGAAATCGTTGACGCCTTCTGCTACGGAAATGTCCTCATCGACGATCCCCTGCTCTGGGCTAGCGACCAATCATTCGCCAAGAAGAACGACACCATATTCCAGAGGCACGGAACCTACGACTCCGATAGCGAGGATGACTGGTTCTACTTCGTCTACGGTCAGACCCAGAATGAATTCGATGAGGACCTGAAGTTCGATGCCGTCGTGACCCCGTTCCTCTTCCCTGACAGCGGCGGGATACCCGTCTACGACGCGGTCTCTTCCGCGAAGGAATCCCTGTGCATCAATGTCTACATCCTGTCGAACAAGAACATCTGTGGACTCATCTACGAGATGCTCGTTGATAACAAGGACCTGGATGTGGACATTCTGATAGAGGGTACCCCCGTGGACGGAGACCAGGCCGTCGCTGACTGCGCCCCGACACTTCTCGCCCTTGTTGAGGCCGGTGCCGATGTGAGGATGATCGGCATGGGCGACTCTGCACGCTATGTGCAGGACCATGCCAAGTACGCCATCATCGACATGGAGACCGTGGTAATAACATCCGAGAACTGGACCACCGACAACCTCAACGGTTCCATTGACTATGACGTCTACTCCGGCAACGACGGAAACCGGGGATGGGGCGCCGTCATTCAGAGCAGTGAATACGCGGATTACATGTACAGCATCTTCGAGAACGACTTTAGCATGGAGTACGGCGATGTCGTCAGGATCGAGGAGGAGTTCCCCAATGCAAAGGTCAGCACGCTCTGGTACGAAGAACCGGAGACGGCGGAGTTCGAATCCTTCCATGCCCAGGTGACCCCCATACTGTCCAACGACAACTCGTTCGATTACACCGAGTACTTCATCAACAATGCGACGGAGAGGCTTTACGCCGAGCAGCAGAGCCTGAGCGCCCAGTATCAGGAGATGGGTTCCGACTCTCCCCTGGGATTGATGGCGAAGAAAGCCGGTGACGGCGTCGACTGCAGACTCGTGTTCGGCACGGGAGTCACAAACTACAACACGGTCGAGAACAACATCAACGGCAAGAGCCTGATTATGGCCGGAGTACTTACGCTACCCTACGTGCACAACAAGGGGATAGTCTCGGACGACGTCGCCATAGTTTCCTCCGTCAACTGGACATCCTCATCCTTCTTCAACAACAGGGAAGCCGCGGTGGCGATCTACTCCCAGGAGGTGGCCGACTATTTCGCCCAGGCGTTCATGAACGACTTTAACCAATGCTACGACTACGACGGATTCAGTGTGGACTTCTCGGAAATAAAGACGTCCTACCAATCCGGAGAGACGGCTACCATCACTGTTTCGGTTTATCCAGAGGGAGAGTACTGGTACCTTTGGGACTTCGGAGACGGCAATGAGCCCGAGAAGACCGACATCCCACGTATAGCCTACAAGATGGAAACCGACGGAACAGGGGAGTCGAGGGTGCTGACCGTCACCGTGACCAACGCCGACGGAGAATCGATCAAGATTACCAAGACCTACTACGTGGGGACAGGATCCACAGAAGGCCCAGACGGCTCTGATGGGTTGTCTGAAGGTGTGGACGAGATAGGCGAGCTGATCTCCGACAACATATACATCCTCGCACCGCTGATAGTGATCATCCTAGGAGCCGTCGTCGCCGTGAGTAAGTCCGGCAAAAAGAAGAAGTCTACCAAGAGGAAGTGATCCTGACGTTCTACATCAGGAGAGCGACGGCGAATGATGCTGACAACATCTTCGCCGTCCTAAATCTCAACCTGGACGAATACTTCTCGCCAGAGTCGATCTGGTTCTTCCAGAACCAATGGCCGGGGGGACAGTTCGTCGCCGAATCGGTCACCGGCCGGATTGTCGGCGCGCTTTGCGGATCGAAGCTCGAAGGAGGTCGTGCGACCGTGTCCTTGCTGGCGGTGGATTCCGAATTCAGAGGGCACGGAGTCGGAACGGCCCTCCTGAATGCCCTAAGGCGCACCTGCATGATGGAGGGGATATCGACCATCCAGCTGGAGGTCAAAACAAAGAACACTGAGGCGATAGAGTTCTACAGACACCATGGATTCATCCTCTCCGAAATGCTTCCGCACTACTACAATGACGGCAGTGACGGTTACCGCATGGTTTCCGCCACCTACGGTACCGGCATCAATCCTTCTTGAGGAGGATGTAGACAACCACGGCTCCGACAAGAACGATGACCGCTGCAAGCGAGATGTTGAGGGCGTTCTCCGACAGGACGCCGTTGTACCTGTCATCTATGCCTTCCGGGGAGACCGTCGAAAGGATGTACTGGCCGGTACCGTCGGCGAGGAACGTTATGTCGCCGTATGATCTGTCGATGATCTCCATAGACCTCCTCTCACCCGACTCCTCGTCAACGAGATAAACGTAGCAATCCGTGTCTGAACCAACCGTACTCGAGACAGTCACCTCTATGCGCATGGATGACAGGACGCCCTCGTCTATACCGTCGATATCCAGATCGAAGGCACCGATCGAGCTGAGACCCGGCACCTCCCTGAGCGCGATGAGGAAGCAATCCCCACCCATGTACAGGGTATCGGGAGCGGTTATCGTCACCTTCCTGTCGCCGTTCTCCAGAAGGGCAGATATGTAGCTGATGTACACCGTGTTGTCCGTCCTCAGGATTACGGTGTCGTCATCGGATGCCATGACGTCTATCCGTCCGTCACTGGGACTCACGTTGATACAGTAAGCGATGAAGCCTCTTCCCATCGGCTCGTTTCCGGATATGCGACCCCCTTCAATCTTCTCGATGACGCCACTGTTGATCACTTCGCCATCGTTCTGTAGAGTTCCTGAAAGGTATATGTGTCCAGAACTCACCAGCCTACCCCCAGGCTCTACGGTGAACACGGAGTCCGACCCTATGGCCAACTCCGCATAAACGTACAGATACTGCCCCGCATGAACCGTCAAGTCTGTGGCTGAATCCCAGATCCCTTTCTCCCCGTATATGGGCTGCCTGATCGATGACCCTGATACATAGTAGTCCGTGCTGATGGCCTTGGTCCTGGGGGTGCCTCCGATGACGTAGTTGCTGAACTGGTAGACGTTCCCCTGTGTCCTGTTGGACGTCATGAAACACGTGTCCGAACTCAGAGGCATGGTTCCAGCGTCGATCTCCACGTTCTTCGAGGCAGTCACTATGGCGACGTCCCCGTTCCATAGCTTCGAAGGCGCGTCGAGGATCCCGGCCCCTATAATCGCCTGACGGATAGAGACCGATTCGTCAACGGTCACATGCACATCGCCCTGTACGTAGAAGGTGTTCAGATTGGAGAGATAAGTGTTGTTTCCGTTCTCGGTGTCTGCGCCGATGCAGAAGAAATCCACCGAGCCGTTCTGAAAATCATATGCAAGAGTTCCCACGACCGATTTCTCGTTGGTCATGTACCCCACTGCCCCGCCCTTCAGGACCACATCCACGACGCCGTACCTACCGTTCGAGCCGGATGTCAACATCCTGTTGATCGCCATGCCCTCGCATATGGTCACCTTCAGTGATTCGACAGAGACCATGTCCTCGGTCGGGACCAGATCCCCTATGCTTCCTGAAACCAGATCCAGAGTGACATCGCCCAGGGGGTCGAACATGAGGGTGTACGAGTCCTCCAGCTGTGACTCCATAGAGTACGGGACCGTGATGACCTTTAGATCGGATAGCGAGCCCCCGTACATCTCGAAAGTCACATCAACTGGGATCACCCCGTCCACCACGTCGGTCTGGATGAGAGATAGGTTCCCCAGGGTTCCGCCGACCATTACGACGGTGAGGCTGTCGTTTACCTCCGACAGACGGACAAGGCTCTGACTTGTACCCGGGGAGACAACTGTGACCTTCCATTCGAAGTCCTGGTCACCGGAGCCTGAGGTGTAGACCTTGGACGTGATGTACACGGAGGACCTGAGGCCCTCGGAGATGATGACGTCGGCGTATCCGTACTCCTCCACAAGGTCCTGATCGACGGACGGGGCCTCCGAGACGGGCGCTGCACATGATGCCAGGATGACTGCGACTGCCACGGCTGATAAGGCAATCATGGTCAGACGACAGCCCTGAGACGTCATGGCCGCGTCATCGTGATGTTTGATTAAATGGTATGCGGAGGTCGCTCGGATAAATCGTCGGGCGACCTCCTTTTTCAGAGGTTCAGTTGAACATCGAATCGTCTAGATGCTCGGTCTGGAAATAGTAGGACGACCTCTCCTTCTGGGCTGAGGTGACGTCCTTCGAGAGTCCCTTGTTGTAGGAGCCGTACCTCTCACGGATCTGCTCCTCCACGCTCCTGGACCTTCTGAGCGCCCTGCGGATGTGATCCCCTGTTATCAGGGGTGCGCCCTCCATGACAGCGATGTCGCCTGCGGCACGGATCAACCCTCCGAGCTCCCTGAGCCTCAGGGTCAGGGAGTTGTTCTGGTTGTCTGCCTTCGCCCTGGCCTTGCCCTCCTGGATTATGAGCTCCACCGCCTCCACTGTGGCATGGGGGATGTGCCCGTCCAGGTTGACCTCCTGGGCGACGAACTGGGCGTACTTGGCACGGTTGTGGGGATTGTCCGGCATGGCGATGTCCACGAGCACCTCGTACCCTCCGCCGATGATCCTGGACCTGAGCGGCGACAGGATGTTCTCCAGATCCTGGATGTTGCAAGCCGCCACTAGGATGAAGTCGCATGGGACGTCGTCGACCTTGACGCTGGCGCCCGCCGACTGGGGGTTCCTACCGACTATGGGGAACACCTTGTCCTGCATGGCCGTGAGGATGTATCTCTGAAGGTCGCCGAGATGCGAGATCTCATCGATGAATAGGACACCCTCGTGTGCCTCATGGATGGATCCTGCGATGATCCTCTCGTAGGCGGGTGTCCCGAGCTTCTCGTGACCTCCGTACGGGTCGTGCCTCACATCACCCAAGAGCTCGGTCTCCGATGCCCCAGTGGCCAGAACGAACGGGTCCCTGCGAAGCTTGACGAGCACCTTCTCGCTGCTTGTCCTGGTGAGCTCCGACCTCTTGTCGATCGCCTTCTGGTCGAGCATGCGGATCTTGTCGCCAGCCCTCTCGAAGATTACGACCTCCTCCACACCGTCGCGGGTGCGGGTCGTGTGCACCTTCTCCTTGCCGGCTGTCGCCTCCGGAAGCGCAACCTCCAGCATTCCCCCCAGTAGGTCCTGGAACGGGTTGTTGCGCTTGATGCCGTCCAACTTGCTCTGGTTGCAGTGGGGGCAGGTAAGGTCCGTAGGTAGCGAGTATTTCCCGCAGGACTTGCACCTGTACCCGAGATGCTCGGCCACGTTGACCGGGGCGTCCTCTGGTTTCAGCAGCACGCCGACGGATTCGGCACGGATGCTTTCCTCCCTTTCTACCTCCTCGGCATCGAGTACCTCGAGGAACGGCCTCTCGGAGTTCTCGGGGTTCTTTATCACCCTGATCTCCTGCCTCGGCTGGGACAGATTCATGGAAAGGGCCCTGGCGATCATCGATTTGCCGGTCCCCGGGGGACCGACAAGAAGGAGGTGCCTGCGTTGCTTTGCTGCGATCTTGGCGAGCTCGATGGCCTCCTCCTGCCCAAGGACGCGGTCCAATGGGTCGGAGGGGATCAGGATCTCGTCTGTGGACGACATCGAGGCGAAGTCGTCCCAGGTCTCAACGGGTCTCTTTTCCGTCATGTGAATCTCTTTGGGTTCAGTAGAGGTCTTCCTTAGTCCAGATCGTGATGTCGGCGGGCATCTTGGTGATGTTGCCCTTCCTGGTTCCGACGATGGTTGTTATCCCCTTGTCGGCCGAGACGTCGAGGATTCTCTGGGAGATGACACCGTCGAAGACGATGGCAACGACGTTCTCGGAGTCCTCCTTCAGGGAGTTGACGAGACTCTTGACGGCGACCTCGCGGATCAGACTGTTGCCCTCCCCGAGGACCTTGGCGTTGTGAGTGGTCGAAAGATCGAGCAGCATATCGCGGAACTCCTGTTGCTCGGGGGTGAGGACCTTGTCGCTGGACCTCTTGCCGCGGAGGGACCTGGTCTTGGTCTCCTTCTTGGGCTTATCCTCCTTGGACTTCCTGGGCTTCTCCTCGGACTCGTCGGCCGGGACGTCGGCGTCTTCCGCAGGAGTCTCGACCGGCTCCTCACGGACCATCAGATGGGTCTCGCCCTTCACAGCGAGAGACATCTCTGCAGCGGGCATCTCGATGACGTCGACGGGTTCCTTCGGCTTCTCCTCGGAGTCCTCAGCGGGAGTCTCGACCGGCTTCTTCCTGTATTTGTCGATGGCCTCGCTGTTGAAGCGCTCCTTCCTGGGCTCCCTCTCGTGCCTCTCCTCGCGGTCCTTCCTGGGCTCCCTCTCGTGCCTCTCCTCGCGGTCCTTCCTGCGCTCGCGGCGCTCGTGCCTCTCCTCGCGGTCCTCTTCCTCCTCGATCTCCTCGAGGCTCCTCTGCTCGGTGATCAGACCGTTCATCTCCATGTACTGGTCTCCGGGGACCTTGTTCCTGAGGCATTTGATGATCTGTTTGGCTGTGAGCTCCTCCACCTCGTGAGCGCGCGGAGCACGGGCGACGAAGTCGACCTCGGCCACCTGGAAAAGCTCCCTGAGGATGAGCTCCCCTCCCCTGTCACCGTCTACGAATGCGGTGACGACCCTCTCACGGGATAGCTCCTGTACGGTCTTGGGAATGTTGGTACCCTCGACGGCGATAGCGTTCTTGATGCCTGCCTTGAGCAGGTTGAGGACATCGGACCTGCCCTCCACTATGATGATGGCCTCGGAGTCCTTGACGTTGGGCCCGGCAGGGCACCTGTCCTTTCCGTAGGTGGTGATCTCCTCGACCTGGACGCTCTGCCTCACACTGTCCGTTAGGTCGAAGCTGGATCCCTTGGACTGCCTAATGAGCTCGTTGAGAAGCTCCTTGGCGCGCTCTACGACCTTCTCCCTCTTCGTCACACGTACGTCTTCGATGCCAAGAACATGGATGGATGCCTTGCAGGGTCCGACACGGTCGACCGTCTCGAGAGCGGACGCGAGGATGACCGTCTCCACCTGGTCCAGGCTGGAGGACATGTAGATGATTCCCTCGGATTTCCCGCCTTTGGAGGTGACCTCGACCTCGATCCTCCCGATTCTGCCGGATTTCTGCAGATCCCTGAGATCGAGTTCGTCGCCGAGGAGTCCCTCCGTCTGACCGAAGATGGCACCGACCACATCGGGCTTCTCGACGATTCCGTCGGCGTTGATCTTCGCTTTAACCATGTATTTCGTTGTGTTTGGATCTATATTCATGAGCACCCTCCTGGGTGATGAGGAGGGAAAAGCACCTTTGCTCCTGCTGATTCCTTTACGTACCTCAGAGACCTCCGCGGTCCATGTACGCCGTGATTTAACCAAACCAGACACACGTCATTTGCCAGGTCGGAGCCCCGTTGCCTGCGTGTTCCAGTGTTCGCCGCATTCAAGGCGAGTGATGATTGTGATGATGTGACAGGAGGGATACAGTGCACTCCCTCGCGCCACCGTATGTATAAGTTATTTATAAAGATGATGTGAAAATGGTTTGTTGAAGATGTTTTACAACGCTTAACGGTGTGACTTCGTCATGAATCCGTCATACGTACAATACTCACGCCCGCTATCCGCGAGCAAATGTCGACGGTTTCCGCATCACAGGTGAAGAGCAGCACCTGCATTTCGGAGGACAACTCGGCGAGCGCCCTGCATGCCCCCTCCTTCCTCTCGGAATCGAACGGAAGAAGCACATCGTCCAGGATTACGGGGACCTCACCTCCCCCCATCTCCTTGGCAACGGCGAGCTTGATCGAGAGCAGAACCTGCGCCCTGAGGCCTGAGCTCCATGCCCCGATGGACTTCGTCTCGACCCCCGAACGTACGGACAGGTCCTGAAGACGCGGATCAGTGTCGATTCTGTACAAGTCATCCGTCATCATGGACAGGTACCTGTCAGCGGTGGATATCACACCCGGCTGAACTTTCAAATAGATTTCCTCGCAGGCGGCATCCGCGATGGCCGAGGCCAGCAGCCCCACCGCGCCCTCGTCCAGAATTTCATGCAGTTCGGACTCGAGCTGTGCCCTGCGGTCCATCATACGCTCAAGCTCCTGCGTGTCTAAGATGGCCCTCATCCTCTCGTCTAGCGAGCCCATCTCCTGGCGTATCCCGCCGATCTCGTCAGAGACCGTGTCGCCCCCGTAGGACACCGGACAGTCCGGCTTGTCTGGATCCAATCCTGCCTTGGATATGGCGTCGCGGAGAACACCGATCTCCCTGTCGATCTCGGCGGCACGTGTGGTCTTCTCGAGACACAATCTGAACCCATCCTCTCCAGCGTACCTCTGGGTGAAGGTCAGCAGCCTGTTGCCCGCAGCCCCCTGCTCCATCCTGGCCCTCATGATTTCGTTGTCCGTCCTGGCTAGATCGGCTGCTGCCGCTCTTGCCTTGACGAGCAGGGCCACGTCGTCCTCTATGCCGTAGGACTCCAATCCAAGGTCCGCCATTATCGATAGCACGTCGTCCTCTAGCGCCGACATCCTCTGCCTTATCCCCTCGGCCTCATCTGAGTTCCGGGCATCCCCAGTAACGGACCTCTCGACGGTGACGGGCCTCCTCATTCCTGCAGCGACAACGGCGACAGCTGCCACTGTCAGGATCAGCGCCAGAGGTTCGTAGAGCAACGCCGTGATGACGCCCGCGGCTGCCAGGACTATGCCGAAAATCACCAGCCCCAGGCCTTTGTACCTCCCACCCTGCGTCTGCTGGGGATCAGACTTCGACTCCATGCGACTCCTGTCATCCTCCAGATCGCGGAGCCTGCGGGAGTCTTCCCTGTAGACCTGCAACCTCCCCGGCAGGCCCTCGATGGTCTTGGAATGTACGGACACCTTGCGCCTGTCCGCCCCCATCAGATCGGAGTCCTCCTGTCCCCTCCTATCGGTTAAGGATTGCAGCGCCAGCTGAGCCTGTACCGACTCGGCTCTGAGCCTCTCGAACTCCTCGCGGTCGTCATCGGTCACCGTCACGAAGTCCCCCAGAGCCTCGCGTTCAGCGGCGAGGGATGCGAGCCTCACGAAGTTTCCTCTGTTGGACTGGTAGACGTCGTAGACCCTCTTGGCCTCGACGGATTTCTCGGACTCGGACATCAGTTCCGCCAGTCTGGTCCGGAGGCCCTCCCTCTTGGCGTTCAGGACTCCGTACTGCTCGGTCACGGACCTCGCCTGTGCTATGTCCCGGTCCAGGTCCGAGATCTCGGACTCCAGGGCGATAGCCCTGCTGCGCGAATTGGACCTCTTGCCGAGATTGTCCTCCCATTTCTCCGCGGCCGCGTCTCTGGCGGCGGGCATCATATCCCCTCCCGGAACTGTGAGGAACCTGGACCTGATCCCGCCCTCGGTCAGGACCTTCTCGTCATCGAGATCGCGAGGCGTCATTGCGAAGACGCTCCTGAATAGAGCGGGGTCGTCGGTTCCCGTCGGCATAGCGGGCATCTGGCCCTCCACGGATTTCTGGACGAGTCTGACGGTTTTCGTCTCCCCGTCCTGAACGTAGGTCAGGGAACCCGAATCTGTCTTCTCCCTCTCCGGGTACTGGTTCCTCTTGTTGGAAGGCACCAGGACGGAGCGTATGAACTCCATGGTCGTGGTCTTGCCGCTCTCGTTGGGGCCGTGGAACACGGTCATCCCGTCCGAAAGGACGTATCCCCTATCACGGAGGGAGCCGAAGGAGCGGATGCTCACGTCGCGTATCCTCATCTCGACCCCTCCAGCCTGGCTACTAGGAATCCGGTAGCCGCCTCTGCGAGCTCCGACAGCCTTTCATCAGGGAGAGACTCGAAGTAGTCGCGATGCCTCGCCGCGATTGGGTTCGAAGTTATCACCGAAATTATCGCATCCCTATCGGAGGAGGCCATGCTCCTGCCCGCGGCGATCACCTTCGCGGTCATGTCCGAACCAGAGGCGCGGGCATCCATGTCGATGTCGGGTGTCGTCTCCAGAACCAGGCCACACACCGTGCATCCCAAGACTTTGGAGAGGTACTCCTCGTTCTCGGCGGTGTGGAGCCTGAGCATCGAATCCAGTTCGCCAGAGCCTGTGAATGTTATGCGGACCACGTCCCCTGCGGCCACTTCCCCGCGTACCTCCGAGATGACGCCGTCCATGGACTTCCCGGATATGTCCACGAGGACGTCCCTCCAGACCATGCCCTGCGTCGGCACGAAGCGCAGCTCCGACACCCTGCCATCGTCGACGGTGACGAGGTAGCACCCCTTCTCACCCGATTCGGTTATCTTCCTACCCTGGATGTTTCCGGGGTACACCACGTACGGGTCCTCGCAGAGCACCGCCCTCTTGTGTACATGTCCGATAGCCCAGTAGTCCACACCCCGACCGAGCATGTCTGTTAGCCTGCAGGGGGAGTAGTCGTACTGCGCCCCTGCGGAATCCACGTCGCAATGCATGCAGGCGATCGTGAACTTGTCCGGAGATCCGCGGACCATGGATGGCAGGTTCCTCTCCTCATGCCAGTCCTCGAAACTTACACCGACGATCTCCACGCCATCGAGCCCCTCGAGCTCTATGTACTCGGGCTCCGTCCCGAACTCGTGGACGTTATCCGGGTATGGGATGCTGGACTCCCACGAGGTGTGCGGATCGTGGTTCCCGCGGGCTATGAAGCATGGGACGCCGAGGCGTCTCAGCTCCGATGCGAACCGGTGCCGTGTCGCCGGCGTTATCGTGGACTCGTCGAAGGCGTCTCCGGCGACGACCATGAAGTCGACCCCTTCCGACTTCGCCAGGTCCACGATGCGACCGAAAGACTCGAAGACCGACTCCGTCATCCTCTCGCCCATGGCCTGGTCACGGAAAGACACCCCTTTGAACCTGCTCCCGAGATGGAGATCCGCGCAATGAACGAACCTGAAGTGTGCACCCATGGCACATCCAGCGTTGTGAGCGTATTTGAATCGAATCGGGGGGTCACCGAATGAGGCCCGCTGGGAAGCGCACAGCCAGACGTCCGGAAGACCCACCGAAAAACCCCCGGACGGGCATGAAGGTGACCGTCCGGGAAGACCAGCGCCACTCGCCACCATTAAAATCTGGATTAACCATCCATCTGGCCGGAGAGTCACATGGACTGCATCAAGAAGAAGGTGAACGAGAAACTGAAGGCCGGATGGATCGGCCCCAACCTCCGTTGCGACTACCACCCGAGCCACTTCTCTGGGCAGGACTGCACGTTCTGCTACTGCCCGTTCTACCCCTGCGAGGACACAGACCTGGGCGACTTCATTGTCGGAAGACGCGGTCAGAGGATATGGAACTGCTCGGACTGCCTCTTCATCCACCGCACCCCGGTGGTCAAGTTCATACTCTCCGAGATAGACCGCCTCGGCATCACCGAAGCCGGGGACCCTCGCTTCAAAGACGTCCTTGCATCCGCCAAGGAGAGGTATTTCAGAAGGGGCAGAGCGCTGATGGTCGTCGGTGCGACCTCGGACGCCGGGAAGTCCGTCACAGTCGCTGCGCTTTGCAGGATACTACACCGCAGGGGGATGCTCGTCGCCCCCTTCAAGAGCCAGAACATGAGCCTCAACTCCAAGGTCACCCGCTCTGGCTCCGAAATCGCCATGATACAGACCCTCCAAGCCAAGGCCGCCGGTCTCAAGAACCCGGACGCCCACATGAACCCGATTCTCCTGAAGCCCAAGGGCGACACCGTGTCCCAGGTCATGGTACTCGGCCAGCCCTACGGCGACTACAATGTCACCGACTACTACGGCGAGTTCGTCCCTGGCCCCGGCAGGGAGATCGTCCGCGATAACGTGGAGTTCCTGAAGAAAAGGTACGACCTCGTCATCATGGAGGGGGCGGGCTCTCCCGCAGAGATCAACATCTACGACAGGGACATCGCCAACATGGGCGCTGCCGTGATCGCCGATGCCGACGTGATCCTTGTCGTCAACGTGGAGTGGGGAGGGTCGTTCGCCTACGCCCTCGGGACGATCGAGCTAATACCCGAGGACGACAGGAAACGCATCAAGGGCGTCATATTCAACAACCTCCGCGGCAAACCCGACGGGTTCAAATCGGCCATACCCGAGTTCGAGAGAATATCGGGCGTACCCGTCATCGGCGTCATACCCCATGCCGACGTCACCCTGCCGTCGGAGGACTCGGAGGCGCTCAGGGGAGTCCACGGAAAGGGCGAGGGGAGATGCCTGGTGGGCGTCATCAGGTTCCCGAGGATAGCCAACTTCACCGACCTGGACCCGCTGTTCCTGGAGGACGTCTCGGTAAGGTTTGTCGAGAAGGCGTCCGACCTGGACGGCGTAGACGCCGTGGTGCTCCCGGGGACGAAGAACACGATCAACGACCTGAAATGGATGAACGAGAGGGGCATCTCCGACAGGATAAGAGAGCTTCGCGGGAAGGTGCCCATCGTCGGGATCTGCGGCGGATACCAGATGATGGGGTCCGTCCTGGACGACTCGCAGGGGATCGAGGGCGGGGTTCCGGGAACAGTCATGGAGGGCCTCGGGCTTTTCGGGAACAGGACCGAGTTCGGGGAGTACTCCAAGCGCATCGTCAACAACACGGCGCAGATGCTGGTGGGGGACGGTGGCGAGGTCACGGGATACGAGCTTCACATGGGAACCACCGACGTCACCGAGAAGCCCCTCTTCGAGATAACCGGCATGTTCAACAAGGACAGACAGGTGGAGGGCTCGGTCCGCGAGGACGAGATGCTGTTCGGAACCTACTTCCACGGCGTCTTCGACCGGATGCCGTTCAGGAGGTACTTCCTTTCCTTCGTATCACACGACGGCGAGAGGGTGGACACATCCGACACGAGGGACTACGACGACATCGTGGAGGAGAACATAGACCGGCTCGCCGACGTGTTCGAGGAGAATCTGGACATGGACGCCCTCCTCCGCATCCTGGGGGTGGCTGAATGAGGGGCGTCCTCGTGTTGGGAACCTCCTCCGGCGCAGGCAAGACCACGTTCTGCGCCATGCTCTGCAGGTACCTCTCGAGGAGGGGGATGGATCCTGCCCCGTTCAAGGGGCTCAACCTCTCCCTGAACTCCTATGCCACCAGGGACGGCGGTGAAATCGGGATAGGGCAGGCGTTCCAGGCATGGTCCGCGGGCATAGAGCCGGAGACGGACATGAACCCGGTGCTACTGAAGCCGTCCGGGAACGGCGTCATCCAGATGGTCCTGAACGGCAAGCCGTCCATGGACATCACGGAATCCAGGCCGATGGACCGTCCCACGGCGATGGCGGAGGCCGTCAGGGCGATGGAGAGGCTCTCCGGGAAGCACGGATTCCTGGTCTGCGAGGGCTCTGGATCCCCGGTGGAGCTCAACATGATGGATCGCGACATCGCGAACGTCGGCCTCATGCGCGAGACGGGGATCAACGCCGTACTGGTAGGGGACATCGAGAGGGGCGGGGTGTTCGCCGCGCTGTATGGGACCTGGAGGCTCCTTCCAGATGATGTAAGAGAACAGGTCAGGGGCTTCGTGATCAACAGGTTCAGAGGCGACGCTTCGATTCTGGAAGGCGGCATAAGCCGCATCGAGGAACTGACGGGAATGAAGTGCCTCGGAGTCCTACCGTACATGGATCTGAGGTTCCCCG
Source organism: Candidatus Methanomethylophilaceae archaeon (assembly GCA_944321985.1). Taxonomy (GTDB): domain Archaea; phylum Thermoplasmatota; class Thermoplasmata; order Methanomassiliicoccales; family Methanomethylophilaceae; genus Methanoprimaticola. Next base: position 918 of record CALUNK010000027.1, on the reverse strand, counting down.
AGGAGGACTCGCTCTCGGACTCCCAGGGAAGGCTGGTCGGAACCAACGCCCGCAGCGCATTCATGTCGAACATCGACGAGTTCACCGACACGGCCGAGTCGTCGGGCTTCGACTTCGACTCGCTGCTGTCGATGTCCGAGTTCCGTTCATCCGCCTGAGGCGACCCTGACGGCACGGACCTCCGCATCCTCAGGAGGTACGGTGTCCATGGGGACCGGCCTGCCGCCCACCATGAAGATGAATGCGTCCGGATGCTCGCCAGCGACGGAGACTGCCTCCTGGATGGTCGAGCCCGCGGGCACATCCACGACGCGTTCGGTGAATACTACCTTCGCCATGCTTTCATGATGGCCAGCCTCGTATTTATCCGTGGGCGGCAAACATCGAGTGGTCGCTCCATCCAGCCAGCGACTGCCAGACTGGGTCTTGTTCCGCCACGAAGGTTACTTAAAACCCTATCGCTTACGCACCGCAGTCAAGTTTCACTGTCCATACGGTCGTCGTAAGACCGTTTCACCGGACGCGCGTCCGAAAAACAAGATTCTTGGGGAGATATCATGATGAACAGCGACTACAAGAGGTACATCGAGAGAAAGGCCGAGATCTGCAAGTCTGCCGACAGCTTCTCCGCCGATCTCTACGAGAAGTACGATGTGAAGAAAGGCCTACGCGACTCCAAAGGGAACGGCGTGGTCGTTGGCCTGACCACCGTGTCCGAGGTCAACGGAACGATCAAGGTGGACGGCGTGAAGACTCCCTGCGAGGGCAGACTCAAGTATCGCGGATACGACATCCGCGACCTCGCGAAAGGTTTCCTCAACAAAAGGTTCGGATTCGAGGAGTGCACCTACCTCCTGCTGTTCGGGTCGCTTCCGAACGAGCGCGAACTTGAAGAGTTCAAGTACTATCTGGCCGAGC
>CALUNK010000026.1 GCA_944321985.1 Candidatus Methanomethylophilaceae archaeon | reverse complement strand
GGGACTCCAGATACGAGGTGAGACTCTTGTCCATCGGCGCCATGATTGAGAACATGGCGCTGGAAGCCGAGTGCAGGGGAATCTCCACACTATGGTGCTGCGATGCCTTGGATGTGTTCGAGGAGACACTGGCCATGTCGCACGAGAGCAAATGGCTCGTCAGCGCGCTGGCGGTGGGACATGGAGACGACACATACCGCGCCGTGAAGAAGACTGTTCCGGAAATCGCAGGAGTGCTGCAGAATAACGGAAACGGGAAGGTCCGGCCTTGGGGACACGACTGATACCATGTCGAACGATCTCAGAGCAATGAACCGCACCGTCAAGTCCATGACCCCTTCGGAAGGAACACATATGTCATTCATGGAACAGAACGGCCTTTTGCAGATATGCTTCATGACTAGAGGCTGCTCCCTGGGACGGGAAGGCTCCTGCACGATGTGCAACTACGGTCTGACGGACTGCACGGAATACGACGCGAGACAGGAGCTCTCCAGGATCCTCGATGACCAGGGGAATCGGAACGCCATACTCCTGGGAACCAGCGGGAGCATACTGGACGAGAGCGAATTCGGAAGAGACAGGCTGAAGGACGTCATCGATGAGATCCGGTCGAGAGAACGGATCAGGACAGTGGTATTCGAGACATCGTACCGTTTCGTCGATGATGACGCCCTCGAGAAGCTGTCAGCCCTGAAGGACCGCAATGTGATTGTGGAGATGGGTCTCGAATCCTCCAACCCCCTCGTTCTGGACAGGTGCCTGTGTAAGGATGTGGACTTGGACCGCATAAAGGAATGCATCCGCAGAATCAAGGAGTACGGATTCAAGGTCTACCTGAACGTCATCTTCGGATCCCCTCTGCTGAGCATCGAGGAGCAAAAGGAGGACACCAGGAACACGGTCGAATGGGCTAACACGCAGGGCGCAGACGGCATAGTCCTGTTCCCGCTGAACGTCAAACCCAATACGCTCCTATGGTCCATGGAACAATCGGGGGCGTACATCCCCCCTTCCCACAAGGATTTCATAGACATGCTGTCAGGTATCGAGAAGAGCACTCTGGGAAAGATCTTCCTGTCATGGGCCGCGCCCGATTCAAACACCAAGGTGTTCCGCCACATGCCTACTGGGTACTCCCCTGAGGTCGGATAGTTCTACGAATGTTTCGCAAGAACTAATGATCCCGCCGAGCGCTGCAGGATGCTTACGGAGTTCGAGAAGGGGATGAGTGGTGCGGACAACCCCTGTAGAGATGGTCTCAAAAAAGCGGATGCAGGCCAGTATCTGAAACTCATGGGGCCTCAGCCCTCCTCTTTCAAGAAGCACATCGACAGAACTGAGGAGCTGGCCAAGGTCATGCGGAGACTCAATGACGAAATGTCGCAGGGCGGGATGGCTGTGGTGGGCATAACCGGCCCTCCATACATCGGCAAGAGAACCTTCGCCCGGAGGCTGGCGTCAGAACTTTGTGCCGAAAAGAGCCTGCACATGACATTCCTGGATGCCACGGTAGCCATCCCCAACCTGGCCAATATTCCTGGGAAATCAATCATCGTTGTGTCCAACCTCGACACGACATCAGGACTCGACGATGCTATGCTGGAGAGCAACCTGAAGGCCCTCTGGAACTCTATATCGGACAAGGACTCCATCCTGATATACACTGCGTTCAGGGCACCAGACATCGGAGTCAGCCTCAACCTGAACTACCTGGACAGCAGAAGGGCCTTCGACCTGCTAGTTGGTGAGAGCGACGTCCTGACGAGAATCGGGTTCTCCCAGAACGACCTGGAAACGACCATGACAGCTCTGAAACTCACGGAGCCCGCAGCCATCACCACTCTGGCTCACCGCATCGATTCCGAGACGGACACGGACAGGAGGCACCTCTGCGACATGATATTGGATTGGAAGACCGTCCTTCGCCCTCTGATCTCAGATGTCGTGTTCCTCGACACCGAAGCGAGAATCGACCGGATGGTCGACAAGGGCCGGAGGGAGCTCCTGGACATCCTGTCCATAAACAACGACAGGAAACAGTACATATGGTCCTTCCTAGAGATGTGCCTGGACCGTGACCCGACAGGTGATTCGGAAGTCCTCCGCGACCATTCGCTGATACAATACATGATCAGGGATGATGACAAGAACATCGGATACTCCTGCTTCCTTCTCGCTTTCCATCGCCTGGTTCATGAAGCCTACATCGAATCCGTGGGCAGATGGTGCAGGACGTTCGCACGCCTGTACCGCGGTATCGCCGCATTAGGCCTCACGAGAAGGGAGAAGCAGCTGACGATTGTCAGATCAAACAACAGGGTTCTCATCAACGCGATGGACAAACTGGTCGAGCACACCATGGACTACGGCCAGGGTCGGGAACTGAAAGAGGAAATCAACAAGACCACTCGGGTGTGCCGCATCTCGGGCCTGACAGGCCCTGAGGCTCTGAATGACAAACTGACTGTAGATGGACTCGGAGACGAGGACGTTGAGCTTCTAAGATGGATCGGAAAGATAATCCAATCTGAAAAAAGGAAGTTCGCAGCCAAATGCGCCAATATCTATTTTACACACATCTGCCCGACTCACACGGGCCAGAACACACTGGTGCAGAACACCGTGCTGTGCGAGTACGTGGATGTGGAGCGTCCGGTGTTTCTCCTACTCAAAACCCTGTGGAATCTGGACGTATTCGACACCTCGCTGTCGTATGCCTACCCCATCATGCTTAGGGCCTCTGACTATGTGCGTTCGGAAAAGGTCGATGACAGGTTCGAGAAACTGGAACAGACCATGGTCCTGGCCGAGATCGAGGCACAGATGTGCGCCATCCTGTTCCGTGATTCCAACCCCGACCTGATGCTTCGGTTCAACAGATCGGCGTTTCTCCTGAAGGAATATGCGGAAAGGTTGAAGACAATCAAGTCAAAGAAAGATCCGGAATACTACATTCACCTGAGGTGCTACATGTTCCTCGGCTCCCATCTCTCGAACATATCGGCCAACTGCCCTGGACTGGAGATAGACATCGAAGATCCTTACGTATCTTTCTTCGAGGAACTGGCCGGAATCATGGGCGCGGAGAAGGACATAATCAGGTTCACTGAACAGATGTCCTCCGATGGGTACAATTTCGAGATTCATGATGTCTGGGATGGATTCGACAAAACAATAATCAATAAATTCGGCAATAAAGCGAACTCGCGGAACATCAAGATTCTGAACACAATCCTGCGTCCTGATGCGATTGTCAAATCCTCACTGTCCATGATCCTGAGGGACTACGCGCTCCTGATGAGCTACATGGGAGAGTTCGAGAAATCGGACGAACTGTTCGACATCGCCGAGAAACTGTACCTGCAGTACAGACACGAACTTGGACTCTCCAACCTCTACATGATGAGAATCCAGAGCCTGATCTCCCGGAAGACCGGCGATGTACCTCTGGCGAGGATACGCAGATGGTATGATGAATGCATCGGACTGGCTTCGCCCCTGTATCTTCGGAGGGTCATCGCCCTCGTGAACCTGGAGATGGCCAGATACTGCCTCCGGGACCATGACCTGAGAGAGGAGTCTAAACACTACATCCGTCTCGCATCCGAGACCCTGAACCGTTCATACGAAAAGCATTCGTCGATATGGGATGTCAAGAAAGAGATCGAAGGAGATTACGAGCGCATAGTGAACGGCGACCTATCTGCGGCCGAGAGGATGTATCACACCGCGGCCGACAACTTGGTGACCCCGTGGATGAACATGACCACTCTCTCAAAACAGTACCGTGCCGGAATCCTTCTGAAAGACACGGAATTGGCGTCGGAGAACCAGAACACACTGATTGAGTACCTCAACTCCAGATGGGCAGCGAAGATGCGGCCATCGTTCGACGCCATATTTCACAACATGAGGCTGGAAGGCGATGACTGGCACTGATATCAAGGTCGCATACGGCCGTGAGAACGAGACAAGGTCCGCCCTGGACGAGATCAGATTCGCAATCAACCACGGCGAGTGCCTTTTCGGCATCGTCGGGATGAGGTTCACAGGCTGCAACACGTTTGGGATGGAGCTGGCACGCCTGGCATCCATTGAACATGGCCGTGTCCTTGAGGTGATAGACGGTTCCAGGGGCATCCAGAACTGGTCGACGCCCCTCAAAGTCAATGTGAAACGCATAACACTGGTGATGAACTGCGAACTTATCCCACTGGATAGGCAGAACCTCATCGCGGAGAACGGTGATCCAGACAATCTGGTCATCTACACGTCCACAGCACCGCTCCCTTGTGGCAGATACATGACGCTACGGGACCTGGATCCCGAGATAGCGAGGCGCGTCCTGTCAGACGCGCTACGCTGCGACATAGGAAGGGAGTACGTGGATGAAGGGTCACTGCCTGTTAACGTGACTGCAATCCGTCTGCTGATACACGAGCTGAAAACTAACTTCTACCTCTCCAAGGAGGATGCGGTGAAAGGCTGGATCGGAATCGCTAGTCGCTGGGACGGAGACGGATGGCACAAGACACTCAGCGACACTGTACAGAGGTTCGGAGTCGCAGACAACGACCTGTGGTTCGCCATGTCACTGATGTCCCGGGTCGACAGCGCAGACAACGGTGCGATGGAGCACATTCTCCCTGGATGGGAGTGGACCACTCGCGTTCTCGACTACCTGGGTATGATCAAAAGGTCGCCCGAGAGATGCACGACCACCCGGTTCCACCAGATTTTCATGGAGAATTCGCTAAAGAACAGATCCGTGGATGTCACATCTCAGCTCGGGATGGCATTGAAGGGGCTAAACAGACTCGTATCGGAATCCGATGGACAGCGCGCATCCGAATTCATAGAAACGTTGGTTCCTATTCTGAGCGCCTATGTCAAATGTCAGAAAGCGGACTGGAAATGCGTGGATGACTCAATAGTCGCCATGCACAAAACCGGCATCCTGCTGGACGCGGTGACCCGGTACCACCCTGAGTTCGAATACATTTAGGATTGCTTCAAGAAGCCGAACAACGACGCCAGGCAGCCTAAAATCATCGAACTGCTATCATCATACCCCCATCTGTGCTGTACGATGGCCAGGTACTGTCTGGAATCGAACAGATGCCTCTGCGACATCCAGAGCCTCCTAGCTCTCTCGGAAAAGATCAGAGATGTCAAAAACATGAGGATGGAATCCGCTCTGGTCGACGAGACCCTGCTGGACATCCTCTCCCGTGAGTTCTCCCCCAGGATGGAGAATGCGTCTGACAAATCTGTCACCGTTCTGAAAGACAAATGGCACATGACTATCACGGTTCCAAAGGCCTCCTATGGCACATCTGCACAGGACTCCTGCCTGACAGGTCCGGAGGTGGACTGGCTGTTCGATGCTGTCGCCTCAACGTCCGATGACTGTACAGAGGTGAAGAGGAGATTTGACTGTCTGTTTGAATGCATCATCGACAATATATCGGAATACTATAACGACAACCGCCAGCAGGACAGAACGATGGCCCTCGTCGAACTATCCAGACTATGCCGTGCAGGCAAACTGGCCAGGCTAACGAACATCGACAAGCATAGACTTTGGGAAGCTCTCCTGAAAGCCCTGGACGGCGTGGAGGACAACGCCACCCTGAGCAGGTACATGGAGAGACAGCTGTCGACGATTGTCAACATAGAACTCGCGTGGCTGCTGGTGACCGATGATGATTTCTTCTCTGCGGACAACATCCTCAACAACATAGACCCTGAGGACGGACTGAGCCTGAGAGCGAGGGCGTACTACCATGAATGTAAGGGAGACCTGAAGAGGAACCTCAGAAAATTCGCAGATGCCTCCGACAACTATCAGAAGGCTTTCCGCATATATGACGAACTTAGCATGGTCAGAGACTCCGCGATTACCAAATCAAAGTACATCCTATCCAACCGCTCCATGGAAATCTACGATGACGATGGACTCGAAGACGTGAAGAGATTCCACAACGACAGCGACATGGCCTTCACCAAGAGGGTCGTGAACAACCTCGTCAGGTCGATCCTGTGACCGCAGCAAAATCTCAGGCCTGGACCACATTCTAATTCAGTTGCACGAAGTACGTGTTCCTACCACCGCCCGTCCCGACAGTGAACGACCCCCTCCATCCCGTCTCCATGAGGACGGATACGAGTGCGTCACGAATCTGGTCCAGCGTCGCCGCGCAATCCAAGCGGAAGTCTATCCTGTCGCATCCCGCACGGACCTTCGCCGTCATGAACCCACAGACATCGTCAATGCTTCCAAAAGACAGTCCCCTGGTCAGGAAGGGGTCCTGGTCTTCGCTGTCGCAGACAATCCACTCCCAGTTGTCACGAACCATTCCAAAGGTGCGATCCGAGACCAGGAAGCAGTCCATCCAGGACCTTCCGGTGTCCTCGCAGCAGAGGTCGGCAGTGAAGTCGGCATTGTACCACCTGCCGTCCACCATCACCAGGTTCCACATGTGGTCCGAATCGGGATCGTCGGTGGGACCGATAGCCAGATGGCAGGGCACCCCCGCCATGTCGCAGACGACCTTGACCATCTTGGATATGCCCTCGCAGACACCGGCCCCCCTGATCAGGGGACCGATGGCCTCATGTGCGTCCTGGATGTAGCGATACCTGATGTTGTCACAGATATATCTGTGCAGTCCGACGAGCATGCGGCGGTCACTGGTACCCGGCAGTTCCGACAGGATAGCACGGGCATTCTTCACGCACCCCCTACGCAGTGCCTCATACTTCGCCCTGCCCATGGTGTAGATGGGCTCCACATGGATTCCCTCGGACGATATTCTGTATGACAGCCCCTCAGTCTGGAACATCAGCGGATTCTCGAATCTTGCATAGTCGTATGAACGCATCATCCCCTCCGCATCCCTCGCACCGATCCAGCACCCCTTCTCGAATGAGGATATGCATCTCTTCAGTCTGATGACATCTTCTGACACGTCCGGCATATCGGCGTTCCCTTTCATGGGTTCCCCATCCGCCGAAAGGATGTGATTGTAATCGGGTCGTCTTTTCTCGACCCAAAATCCGCATCCGCCGTCCGATGGCCATATAACTTTTAATCCTGATAACAGAGCGTGCATTACGAGATGACCTCCTGCCCGCGCACGGTGGACGCGCGCGGGAAAGGTTGTAGCGCCTACAGAGCATATGTCCACGAGGGACCCAAGGCCCGCGCCACCATCGTCATGGACCTGTCCTCCTGCTACGCCTGCCACCGCCTCATGCGGTCCGCCTTCGGCGACGGCGCCCCAGACGTCATGGACAGAGTAGCCGAGTCCAGGAAGCTGTTCCTCAGCCACAGGGACCGCGAGGGTACCCTGAGCCCGGAGGAGAGGCGCGTCATCGACGAGGTCTACGAGGACGTGCTGGCGGTCACCGAATTCTACATGAACAGACTCACCCCCGACTCGGACCGCAACATCTCCGATGTCATGGACGGGGTCAGGTTCGCATGTTGCCACCACCTCGACATCCACAACCCGGACTCCTCCGCTAGATGCACCAAGAACAGGAAGAGCAAGAAGAACAAAGGGGTCGGATACAACTCCGCTCTCTTCGGATACGACGACATCCATAATATCCCATTCATGGACGTGCGCAAAGACGACAGGATTCCAGATCTCCCCGCAGATTACGGCACCCTATACAGGCTCTTCGACGGCAGGTTCCGCATAGGTGAGAACCTGGCAGTATCAGAGGCCACGGCCTCTGGACTTCCGGGCGGGATCACCGTCAAGGTCCCGGTCGCCCTGTCCCCGGACGGGGAGATGCCGTTCATGGAGTTGGTCTCCGGGATCATGGATGTGTGTCGCTCGCATCCGCCCTTCGACTTCCAGGTCAACGCCGACCTCACAAACATGAGGACGGATCGCCTCTGCCCCGGGGCGCCGTTCCTCGGCATGGTGGGGAAACGCGACGACGACCTGGACAACACCCATGAGAAGCGTCTCAGTGACCTCATGGCCCGTCTGGATGCCCTCGACCCCGATGCGGCCAGGGACATCGCCATGTTCTTCCGCATCACAGACTGCATCCTCATGGGATCTGAGGTACGGGAGGTACCCGGGAGACGCAAGCGCATGGATGTCACCCCCAAGGTCGACCCCCTGATGCTCCTGACCATGATGGACGACGAGATGTTCGGAGGCATGGTGCACCTGTCCGACATCCTCTTCGTCGACGCCCCGAGCATGGTCGAGTCCTATGTGGACCATCTCAAACTGCTCGGCTTCAGGTTCCAGGGAGGGATTCATGGTTCCTGCGAGCTGGTGTCCGAGGATTTGAGACGGTTCTACGGCGAATGGAGATACTCCGGCAGGTCCCGCGGGGAGCATTCCACAGGAACCATGCTGCGCATAGACTCGGTGTCCTCTTGCGCTATGGCGGTCTGCGAGGACAGGATAAGGGGGTCCGAGAGACCTCTCATCCTAGTGACTCACCGTCCCGACAGAAGACAACTGATAGCCATCACGGACGGGTTCAAGACCAAGGCGGAGAGGAGCAGGGTGAAGGCCCTGGTGGTTGTCGACCCAGATACCGGACGCGGCGGGTACTCCTGCATAGACGACCGCTCGGCGGACTACATCGAGTTCGGCGTCAGGGACATGCACGGACTCTTCGGCATCCATTCCAACGGCTCCTTCGAGAGAACCGCCCTCGCACTTGACGACATGGCGGAGACCGTCGCCGCATCCTCGGACATCAGATGCCACACCGACCTCGGCAAGAGGCTCCTGGAGATGGCTCTCAATGCCTTTAGAGACTACCGGGAAGACATGCTCGCCATACTGGAAAACGTCCCAGACAGCTAAGATACAGAAATCGGGTCGATTTTTCCTGCGCTTTGACTGGTTTATTAGCCCACCCTGCAGATAGTCTCTGACGTCGGAAACACCCCGACACAAGGAGAAACAGAAACGTATGGTAAGCACCAATGTTGATCTCGTGCAGATCATCGACAACACAGGAAGCATGACGCCCTACATAGACAGCGTCAAGAAGATGGCCCTCGGGTTCCACAAGGAGCTCGAGAGCAGGCTCGCCGAGTACCAGAGGGAGATCGAGACCCTGAGAGTTAAGGTCATCCTCTTCAGGGACCTCGACTACGAGAGATCCGAGGCGTTCGTCCAGTCCAGATTCTTCGAGCTGCCCAGGGAAGAAAAGGAGTACTCCGACTTTGTCAACGGCATCGAGTGCGATGGTGGCGGCGACGCCGCCGAGTCTGGGTTCGAGGCCGTTGCGCTCGGCATGTGCTCCGACTGGAACACTGAGGGCGACAAGAAGCGCCACATCATCATGTTCTGTTCGGACGCTCCCCCCAAGACAATCAAGGGCCACTGCTCCTTCGTGCAGGGGCTGCCAGACTCCATGAAGGAGTTCAAATCCTGGTGGTGCGACGCACAGACAGGTAAGATGGATCCCAGGGCCAAGAGGATGATTGTCTTCGCCCCCGAATGCCCCGAGTGGAACGAGGTCTGCGAGGAGTTCCCCATGGTCTTCTACAAGGCAGTGGAGCCCGGCGCCGGACTGGCTGACCTAGAGAAAGAGATCCTCTTCAAGACCCTGTGCGGAACCATCACATCGAACGGCGCCAGCTGATTCCGAAGACCGGCTGACCCTTCCACAAACCACTTCAGAAACCCCTTCCCAAACAGCTTCTGAGACAAGGATCTAGATGAACAGCATAGGACCGTACGAGGTCTACACGGATTGGAATTTCAGCACTAACGGAACGTTTGCTTTTGCGACCAGGGATAGCGAGAACTACTTCATGAAGAAGATGATTGCTCCCAAGTACCCCAACAAGGAGACGACCGCCAGGGACACTTACAAGAAGATGCTGTCCGAGGCGGAGGCGTGGGAGAAGAGGACCAAGAAGATGCACCAAGCACTGGCGAAGGCGTCCAGGGGCTGCAGGGAACTGGTAGTCCCCGTCGAGCTCCTCCGCGAGAAGTCCACATACTACATCGTCTCCCCCATGATTTCCGAAGTGATCGACATGGGGAGCTTCAGAGGCATGTCGGACTCCGAGAAAGCGGAGGTCTTCGCCTCCGTTATCAGGGGCCTGGAGGCCCTGGAGAGGAACAGAATCGTCCACGGCGACATCAAGATGGAGAACATCATGGTGGTCAGCAACGGCGGGAGGCCCGAGGCCAGAATCTTTGACTTCGAGGAGGCTTACATGTCGGGAAAGCCCCCGGAGAGCGACAGCATGGGAGGATCCGTCGAGTGCTTCTCTCCCGAACAAGGAGCCTACATCAACGGCATCGGATCCGCCGACATGATGGTCTGCAAAACTGACGTGTTCTCGGCAGGGGTCGCCCTCTACGAGATGCTCACCGGAGACTACCCGGGGTGCCCCGCCGGATGCACCTACATGGCCGAGAGGGACTCCGACATCGACCTGTCCCTGGCACCCAGGACACTGCGGCCGATCCTCTCGGAGATGCTAAGATTGGACCCTACCGAACGCCCATCAGCCTCCGACATCGCATCCAGGATGGAGGACATAAAGAGGACTACCTCCGGCACTGACAGAAGGATCACAATCGTTCGCGCCAGAGGTGGCATGTGGAAGATCACCATGGACGGGTCCACCGCCATCGTGACCACCGCCATCGCCGAGTCTATAGCCAGAGACTACGGCGTCACCATGGAGGGATGATGATGTCCTTCGAAGTGCTGGCACTTGTTAGTGGTCCCAAGGACGAAGACGCCCCGCCCGTGGCCCGGGACGGAGTCATGGTGGTCTGCGACGGGGTCACATCCAGTGGCTACCCAGTCACCTTCGGTGGCAGAACCTGCACCGCTGGCTGGTTTGCATCCAGGATCGTTTCCTGTGCCTCACACAGGTTCCTCTCCGAGAACAAGGACGCCATCCTGGACGATCCGTCTCCCGAGAACCTCTCGAGGATCTCCGAGGCCCTCCACGACCGCATCGTGAGATTCCTGGAAGCATTCGACTGTATCACCCATGTCACAGAATCCGAGGGAGCCAGGTCCGGAGGCGCCTGGATGCTACCTACGACCCTGGCAGCCGCGGTCGCCCGCGAGAGGAACAATAGAGTCGAGACCGTCTGCTTCTGGGCCGGGGACTCCCGTGTGTACTGTATGACCAGCAAGGGTCTGAGACAGCTCACGAAAGATGACCTGGACGTGGATCAGGACGCCATGGAGAACCTGGCGGATGATTCGCCCCTGTCCCAGGTCGTGGGACTCGGCCGCGGGTTCACTGTACACGCGAAACACTTCGTGCTGAGAGACCGCTGCTTCCTGTTCGCCGCCACCGACGGTGTGTTCGGATACCTCCACACCCCCATGCACATGGAGGACCTGATCTCCCATGGTTCCAACAGCGGGATCGGAGAGGCCGTTCGCAGCAGACTCGAAAGTGTCACTGGAGACGATGCGACCCTGGCGGGAACAGTGTTCGGATTCGTGTCCGACAAGGAGTACTTCGCCTCGATGTCCGGAAGGAACGCCGAGCTCAGGGAGAGGTATCTGGAGCCCCTCAGGTTCCTAGACGAGCTGGACGCCATGGTCCGCGAGCGCGTGGCACTGCGCAGGGAGCCTGTGACGAACAAGACCAACAAACGCATGGACGAGCTGGCAGATGGAATCAGAGCCCTGAGGACAAGAAGGGGTACGGAGACCCGCCGCCTCTGGGAGCAGTACAAGGCGACCTACATGGGCGAGAACGATGCCGGACAGCCCGGGACGATGACCTACGCTTTCGTCAACGGACGGGACCTCGTCGTTACCGCCCACCTCAACAACGATGATGCCCTGAACCGCCTCCAGCGCAGGGTTGTGTGCGGCCTCGACAGCAGGGTGCTCATGCCATGCGAGGTCATAGTCGACCGCACCAGCAATGTTATAGAATACATCTATCGGGACGCCAGGAGACACAGAATGCAGCTCATGGAGAGATGCTCCGACGAGAAAGGCTGTCTGGAGGCACTGTCCGAACTGATGGATGCCCTTAATTGGATACACTCCGCTGGCATATACTGCGACGGAGTGGAATCCGGGGATCTGGCCCAGTTCCATGGGAGAGCGAGAGTGATGGATAGGTCTATCTTACGCGAACTGCCTACAGACGCGGAAGCCCGCATAACTGCGATATCCTGTGGAACCGCCGGCATGGTCCGCACTGTGCTGGACATGAACAGAAGCGGCTCCGCCGTCTTAGAGGAGCTGAGGCTCCTCATCGGATCCGAGCCCCTTACACCCGAGACTGTGAAGAACATGGTCCCTCGCCACTGCAGAAGATACTCTGCATGAACGCCTGGCCCGCTAGGAAGGTGATACGGGCTACCTGACCGTCGGACACTTCGGACATCCTCCGAAGAAACCATCAGGCCGATGATCGGCCTGCCAATCCCCCACAAGAAAGCCCCTGGCAGGGCATGGGCCCCGCCTGGGGAGAGGGCACCTGTAGATTAGGATCCAGCATCTCCTTCGCCTTGGCGTACTTCCTGCGCCAGCACTCCCTCTTCTTCTCGGTAACATCGGCCAGCGCGTTGCGAGACTCGTCGAAGTTATGATGGGCAAGGTCCGCCAGCTTCACAGCCCGGCTTTCAGGTTCCCCATGAGCATACGGACGTAGTCAAAGTAGTCGACTTCGTCATCGTGGGTCATCAGACGGAGAGCCTCCAGGACCTCCTTCGGGAACTCCTCCAGGCCCCCGAACGTCACGTCTGTGTCCTCGGCCACATCATGGAGAAGCGCCACGCAGGATGTGTACTCGTCGGTCATCTGTTTCACAACATGGAACGGGTGGAACACGTACGGCATCCGCATACATCAAACTGTCCGCGGTGCGCCTCATAGGCAATCCTGGCTACCTTAACGTGATAGCTGTGTAGATCATACTTATCCTAGGATTCCAATCGGCAACAATGGCTATGAACTGTACTGATTACATCTCGATAAAATAACCCGCCAGAAACACTTGATGAAGAACAACTTCCTCGAACTCACTATACGATTTCAAGAATATGAACTTAAACAACCACCTGGTGATGATTGATCTATCGTTTTTCATCGAAATTTGGTATATACATATGAATTCTGCACCTTTGATTTGATTTTTTGAAGCTAAACATAACCTGTTCAAAACACCTTCTCCGACGCGCACATGTTGCACGGGTGTATGTGTACGCATGATACGCACCAACATTTCCAACCTCTACCCCACCAGTCCATGTGGTTACCGCGACCCGCCCTACGCGCACACACCTACGATAGCATCGTCTGCGGATGTGTGGGAATGTAGAAAATCAAACCAGAATACCAATCCACAACAAAAAAAGCATCAGACATTGCTTACAGAACGAACACCTCGTTCTTCCGTTTTGTTCCTGACCCACGGAATGACGACACGATCAACAAAGTTGTCGAAGTTCGCCCTCTCTTCCTCACAAACCCTTTTCTTGGATATTCTACGGGTATTCATACAACCACCAGAGCAGTAACCCCCGATCGAACAACTCCAACATTCATCATCCTCCAAGAGGACATTGCCTGTAGGCATACCGGAGTCGGGACGCATTACATCCAAGCTACACACCCTCAACTCCGGCCTGCCGACGGTGTACGTGCACCGAAACACATTACCGCCCGAATCGATGTACATGATCCGGTCCGACGGGGTGGACGCCCAACAGTAGTAGTACCTAGACCTTCCCCACTCCTTCTGATTGAATCCTAGGCCTATAGCCTGGGCCAATGGCTCCGTAGCCTTCAGGAAAGCCAGCCTTATATTGCCTGGAAGCCCTCTCTCCGCATCGAGGGCGATTATGCTCTCCAGAAGTTCAGACTCACTTACAATACCGTCGGCACATCCCTCCAGCAGTCTATCATCCACCCTCCCAATCTCCAGAGAGACCAGAGGGTTATCCGTCCAGCCTTTGGTCTCGGCGATGTCCAGGAAACTGGATATGCGGTCCATCGACATCCTATCTACATTGAACGCCACATTCACGCGAATTCCAATTCCCAGAAGATAGTCGATATTCTCCACCACAGTAGAGAAGGGATCGGTGTCCACTTTAGACGGTCTGTTCCGATTGTGAGTATCTCTATCACCATCTATAGTCGTGCAGATGCGCGCGATGTACCCCCGGTAGACGTAGAGCGTCCTTCTGAATGCATCCATCTGGACCAAGTTGGATGTTGCTATAAACGGTACCTTCAAATCCCTGCAAGTCTCCAGTATTGCCTTGACAATCCACTCATTCTCCGGGAGGAAAGGTTCCCCTCCAAAAAGTTGGAGATTATTGTGCTCAGTGACACCGTCAGTCAGAATCTCTCTGGCGAATCCCAGAATCCTTTCCAGCATCCCCTCATCCATCGTGCCCAGCACGGGAGCACCCGACTGTTGATAGCAATAACAACAACAGCAATTGCACCTGTAGGACGGACATATTATGACAGAGGTAGTCTTGACCTTTTCCTCCAAATCCTCCTCTATCAATCTGCGAAGGCCTTCATGAGTTGTTCCGTACCTTTTAGCATAGTATCCATAATACTTCGAATCACAGTTACAATCAACAAATACATCTCTGAAGGTATCGTCCGGCACCACATCGAGTGAATTGGAGATGCTATCAATCACCAAATAGGCACCCCCATCAATACGCCTGATGTAGAGCCTGTCGATGTCCAAAACAGCACCGCTGGTGCCTGGTACAGGGGCCACGGGAACTAAACGGCCATCGAACAATGCAAGAGGTTTGAATCCGTGGCAGATCAATACAACCTTCCGCTGGCATGTGTGCCCTGCAAAACCTCCTGAGGGAGAGACTCCTGGGAAATGCTGAGCTCGTCCTCGGTGAGATGTACAGATTCAGATTCAGAATCGTTCATAATGTTTCGTATGTGTTGCTGATATTAAACTACATCCATAGAGACTTCGAGGAAGTCACCCCTGTATAGTATATTCCAATATGCTCCGAACACAGGCCATCACTTCTGATTCGACAAAACACGCAAACACTCGTAGTTGAACACTGATACCCCGCCTTCAAATAATACCGCTTGAAAATAGAGTTAGGTTATCCAAGCGTCTAGCCTAAGAGTTCTCCTTGAACGGGAAGGTAATTATGTCCCTCACCTCTAGAGGGCAAGGGACAAGCTTTTCAACTAATCTTATAAGTACTTGCGCACGCGTGTATTCGCGCGCGTACGAGGACTTCGCTTGTGGATATGTAGAAAATCAAATTCAGATGTCGAATCCACGATTGATAAGTTTTATATAGAACTCGAGTTAAATGGTTGAAACTTGGGTATAAGACTGGTCCCCGATATTCCTGATTATAGGAAGGTCCCCAACAGAATCCCCTGTGACTGCCCCCATTTCCGAAAGACCGTGCAAAACCCTCTTTTACGAACACCCCCTTCACCGCCCCATGGCCGGCAAGAAACGTCTCAGAATGAGAGGGGTCAAGCATTCGTCCAAGAGGCTCGAAGACGATCTGCTCGACCGCGCGAGGACCCTCGCGGATAATCCGGGGCTCCTGAGACCCCAATGCGCAGGAAACTGCAGGAAATGCGTGTTCGACAAGACCTTCAAGAACATCAACTCCCTGCAGAAGATCCGCAATAACAAGGATGCCCTGATAAAGGAAGCCTCCAAGCTCGGAGGGGACGACATCGTCAGGGCATACGCCGGAACCATATCTCTGGCAGCCGAAGGGGCCATCCCCCTGCTGGCGAGCGGCACGCTCGGAGGGGAGAAGATTTCGTACGCGGTCCGTGG
Organism: Candidatus Methanomethylophilaceae archaeon; assembly: GCA_944321985.1. Lineage (GTDB taxonomy): Archaea > Thermoplasmatota > Thermoplasmata > Methanomassiliicoccales > Methanomethylophilaceae > Methanoprimaticola. Next base: position 3,352 of record CALUNK010000026.1, on the reverse strand, counting down.
CACGGTTGCGGCCCCGTACCTCATAGGGTGTCAGTACTACGATGACCCACGCAAGAGGCTCCTCCTCTACAACGGCATCGTCAAGAAGAACAAACTCCACCTCTACTCCTTCGGGGAGGACCTGGTGTGCTCCGACACACCGAACATGCCCGAGGACTATCTCTACGATACGTTCTGGGAGACCCCCTATGAGTTCCCGGACGACGGACTGGTGTGCGGCCACGAAACATCGGCCATGATCGAGATCAAGGTCAAGTCACTGAACGAGACGATAAGGATCTGCGATGGTTGCGCCAAAGACATCTCCACGCTCATGTACCTGGTGTCCAGACTGGCGGCTGTAGACCCGTTGGACGACATCTCCGTCAGCGTCAGGCACAAGTACCATGCCCCTGGCGAGAGCGACGTCGAACCCATCGAGGGCGACAGATTGAAGGAGTACATGGTCGGAAAGGTCACAGACGCCGCCCTCCTCTCTTCGGTCAAGAGGGCGAGGATGGGCAGCCTGAAGGGGGGCTCCACCGCCGCATACATCATCGGGACGAAGAACTACGGTTCATCCCTGGACGAATTCATCGCTGACCTTTCCGGAGAGGAGAGGGAGAAGGCTTCCCTGAAGAAGTTCCTATCCGAGAACAACAGGGCGATGATCCTGAAGACCAACAAGCTCTCCGAGGCTTACGGTTCCCTCTGGGAGCTGGACTGGAGGGAACTCATCACCGCCCACACGGACGCGAGAACCGCCGACGCCATGGGCGACGTGTCCAAAGGACAGCCCATGATCGTCTTGGCCAATGCGTACAACATCTACGTTTCCGCAGACGTCGTCGCATCCCTTCCCGAGTTCAAGAAACCGGGTCCGATCACCACAGTGGCGGACAAGCTCGCAAAGGCGGCGAAGGTGGGTGGAGGGAACATGGTCCTTGAGACCATATCGAAGACCCCTCTGAAGGACAGCAAGTCACGCGTCGTTGCTGCCGCCTTCGCCATAACGTCGGGGGCCGATGCTCCGGTCAAGCTTTCGGCGGACGAGCTGGACTTCGCCCAGTACCTGGTGCCCTTCGCCAAGAACGTGGTGGATGCCCAGGGCGATAAGTACAGGGATGCGATGAACACCCTCCTCACTGCTTGTTCCGCGAATGAGAAGGTGTGATCCTCACATCTGCCACATAGTGGGATACCGCGGGGGCGAAAGACTTGACCTCGCGGATCCCCAAAACCTCATAACCCCCTTCCCCGCAGTTTTCGGAGAATATCGATTCGATGCGCTCGCGATACTCGCTAATGTAGAACGTGTCGTGATAGTGGATTATTCCGTTGGGCTTGATCATCCTGAGAGCCGCCGGCAGGAAGTCTGCGGTCGTCTGGACATAGCCCATCAGGATCCTGTCCGCGAACGCCCTGCCGCGAAGATCCCTATTGTCCCCCAGGATCGGGATGACCACGTCCGACACGCCGTTGTCCCTGACGTTGCGCACCAGGAACTGGTAGGAGTCCGGATTCTTCTCGCATGCGAAAACCCTCCTGGCGCCCGAGAACTTCGCAAGGGGTAGCGTGAAGTACCCTATCCCTGCGAACATATCGACTACGGTCTCGCCCGAGCAGTCTAGCCTCCTCATGCGCATGCGTTCGTCGGTGTTGCCCGAGGCGTACATGACCTTGGTCACATCGAACCCGTATCTGATTCCGTTCTCCAGACGTACGGACTCCGTGTCGGAGCCGTACAGAAGCTCCATGCTCGGCTGACGGAACTCCCCCGTGACCCCACGGACATCGGCACAGACGGTCTTTGCCCCGAGCACCCTGGCATAGGTCTCCCCGATGATGTCGCGATAGGGACGACAGCGTGGATCCATCTTCAGTATGACTATGTCCCCCACGAACTCCCAATGGTCCGGAAGGATGTCAACGATGTCCGGATGGTCCGACAGCATCTCACGTATCCGTTCTTGCGGACTCCTGCGATCGAGGGTATGGGCCTCCCCCTCTGACATCTCGTAACCCTCGGAGGAGACCTCGTCGACATGCTGAGGAAGGATGGGGACGTAACGGTACGTACCATCCTTCGATATCTTGGCATGACGGTCCACGACACCACGGTCCATGAGTTCCCGGATTCTAGGCCCTGCCCCCTCTGCCGGGATCTTGGCGAAAGTGACCCTCTTCACACCAGACACCTCATGATCAGCGGGAACGCGGAGGCGATAGCCGCAGGATGCCTGACGAGATCTCTGACGACAGTGGACGGATGGTCGATATCTATCCTGTCTAAAACCGAACGGACGTCGTCACGGGAGGCGTATCTCCCCGCCGCATCCAGATCCTCGTCGGACAAGCGAACGAACATGCGTCTGAGCGAGTAGCCCCTGCGGAGCTCGGACCCGAACTCCCGGTCACAACGCTGGGAATACTCCGACAGCCTTTTCGCGGACAGATCGTCATCAGCCAGTGCCCTTCCCGCCACATTGGCAAGAATCGCGGCGGCGGTCAGTCCGGGGAACAGGCCGCCACCGGAGACGGGCTTCACCTGACATGCCGCGTCACCGACGAGCATGGCCCTGTCGGCAACGATCCTGCCCTTCCCGTTGAGCGGGATCTTACCGCTGTTGATCCCAACGACCCTGTCCTGGACCCCGAGATCCCCGAGGAGCCGCTTCAGGAATGGCATCGGCGGTCCAACCTCCCATGATGTGCACAGACCCACGCGGACAAAATCGCCGCAAGGGATCTCCCAGGTGAAGAAACCTGGTGCGTACCTGCTTCCGAGATGTATCCTGAACAGGTCTTCGTGCTCCGGCCTCATCAGGACGTCCGCCTGGATTCCGCGGAGGTACTCCCCAGGACGACAGCCGGACATCCCCGCGGAAACCGTCGACGTGTGCCCGTCCGCCCCTACGACCATCCTTGCCTCGAAATCACCCGAGGTGGTCTCCAGACTCACACTGTCAGTGGCCTTGTGCGAAAGCAGCTTTGTCCCGAACACGTACTCCGCACCAGCAGACATGGCGGCGTCCGCCATCTTCGAGTCCAGGTCGGCACGGTCGACCGCACGGGCCTTGGGCTCCTCGGAGCAGACCGTGAGGGCGGTGCCGTCGGGGAAGACGACCTCCGCCCCGAAAAGAGTGGAAAGCACGTCCGGCTTTACGCCGGACAGTTTGATGACGTCGTCGGTGATCAGACCTGCGCACTGCATCGGAATGCCGGAACGTTCATGCTCTTCGAGCACGACCACGTCGGCGTTCCGTGCGAGCAGGGCCGCCGAACGGCTTCCGGCAGGACCGCCGCCGACGACCACGACGTCGCGCATCTGCTCAGCTCTTCTTGGACTTCTCGTAGTCCGCGATGAACTTCG
>CALUNK010000025.1 GCA_944321985.1 Candidatus Methanomethylophilaceae archaeon | reverse complement strand
CATGAAGTACTGCTCCACCAGGACCTTTGTCGTGGTGGAGGCCTTCTCGAGGTTGTTGAGGACGTCCATGTAGTACTGCTTGGTCAGCTGCTGGGTGATCTGCTCGTTGATGAACCCCCTCATGAACTCGTTCACGTCGCCGGTGGTGTAGCTCTGAAGGCCACCGAGAACCTGGGTGTAGAACACAGGCACGTCGGAGACCCTGAACTGGAAGTCGCCGTTGGCCATCAGCGTGATGGGGACCTCGTATCCCTGGGCGGCTTTGATCATGCCGCGGATTCCCCATCTGCCGTTGAACATCTTCAGTGAGACGAAGATGATCTGCACCTTGAACGGGGTCTCCTTGTAACCCAGGGCGAGGTTGTAGAGCTTGGTCAGCCACGGGATGTTGCTGGAGGTGATCATGTGCCTCCCAGGTTCCAGGACTCCGGAGAGCTGTCCGTCCCTGGCGAATATCGCCACGGCATGCTCGGGCACGGTCACGGACGTGAGGGTCCTCAGGTCGTCGTGCTCGTATGCGTATATGATGTCGTCGGGCCCCTGGCTGTCCCAGGTCACGACGTTTGTCTTACCCGCCATTCAATCATTCCTCCTCTGGTTTTCCGCCGAATCCCTTCATTATGGTCTCCCTCTGGTTGTAGTCCTCCATCATGGAGTCCACGCCCCTCTCGAGGTTGCGTATCTCCGCCTTCACATCCATGCCGCGGTCCACGCTGTCCAGCAGGTCGGATGCTCCCTCCCTGAGCAGCTTGATGTCCTCGATGAGCTTGGCGTCCCATTTCACCAGGGCGTCTAGGTCGTCCTCGAGGATCTTGACCGCGGTGTGGAATCCCGAATACCCGTTGACGGCCTTCTTCACGCTGATGTCGTACCTGTCGACCTTGGTCCTGATCCTCTCCAGGTCCAGCATCAGGTCGGGCTGGGAGGCCAGCTCCCTCTGGATGGTTGCCAGGTCGGCCTTGGTTCCCTGGATGGCGCGGGAGAGCTCGCCCCTCACCGCCCTGTCCTCCTCCCTGCGGAGGTTCTTCTCCTTGTATCCTTTGTATATCGGGATGTAGAGCGCTATCCTCTCGACGAGGGACAGTTCGCTCTTCATCTCTTCCTTGACTGTCTGGTCCAGAGTCATCCTATCACACGTTCCTGTTCTTGATAGCCATAGTTATTCCCACAACCGCCAGGACGATGATGAGCACCGCCACGGTGATGAGCACGTCGTCCGTGAAGCTGTACGCGAATCCCGCCAGTCCTATCCCGGCGAGAACTGCTCCCGCCGCCATGGCGGCATCGGAAGCAGAGGGTCCGAAGTTGTCCTCTCCGCCCTTCTTGGCGAAGCTCATGATCGCAATATAGAGACCGTAAACCAGCAGTATCGCAGAGAACGTGCTGAGCAGATCCCCGATCGCCACATACAGCAGTATGCCCACGGCTATCGCCAGGAGCAGGACCCCCGCCGATATCGCGTTCCAGGTCCGGGGGTTAAGGTTTTTGGAGTCTTTGCCCGTTTTCCATCCCTCCTATCATATTTTGAGTGTCTTCTCCAAGTCTGTGTTTCTTAATATCGCCGGGGAGAGGCGGTCGAATTCCTTCGGCAGCGAGATTCCGTTCGCGGACCTCCCGCAGGGGATGTAGATCAGCCTCTTGACGCTCGGCTTGCTGAGTTTTAGCTGGTTGTGGGTCCTTGCGCTCTGATCAAGGTAGCACTCCACCAGTCTGGAGGCTTCGGTCTTGGTGCTAAGGGGGATCACCACCTCCCTGGACCCAGGGCTGTTCTCGGCAGCGGAGTCGGCCAGCCTGCCGATTCCCGCGCCTCCGCTGATGCTGTCCTGGTCGCCCTTCATGCGGTCGAAGAACGACTTGTCGGGCGCCGCCGAGAATATGTCCGTCAGTCCAGAGCAGGGGTTGCTCAGGGCTTCTGCCGAGATCGTGAACGTCGCCGGGACGAGCAGGTCCTCGGTGACCTCCACGGTCTTCTTCGAGAGGAACGATCCTGTGGTGAAGCTGTATCTGAGGTCGACGTCCCAGAACGGGTATAGCACATCCCCTGCGCCCGGGCATATGGGCAGCGTCCCGCCGTTCTTGGCCGAGACGATGCTCTCCACGTAGCCGTACAGTTCGAAGTCCCTTTCCTGCCTGCCCAGGAGGCGATCCCATTCACGGGACGGGGGGTATTTGATGCTGGACAGCTTGTTGACGAGGTCCAGCATCTTGAGCGGGTCCTTGGTCCTGCCGTTCATCACCATCCCGGTGACGTTCTGGAGGGTCCTGCACTGACCGATCTCTATGTCCACGGCCCTGATCATCACGGCCATCTTCGGGTTCGCCAGGATGTCCTTCTTGGCGGCCTCCAGCTTGGATATCGCAGATTCCGTCTTCAGGGAGCATCCCATCGCGTCTCCGTTCAGGACCATGTCCGATGCGGAACACACCTCGGACAGGGCGTCGAGGCGGGCCGCCAGAGGCTCGTAGCCCTTGCATTTCCTGACGGATTCCGCGGAGTCCTTGAAGTTGTTGGACATCAGCGCGAACCTCCCGGGGGTGGTGTCTGTCAGCAGGTTGGAGTTGTTCACTATCATCGCGTAGGCCGATGCCAGGTTCTCCCCGTCAGTGATCGACTCTCTGCTCTCTGGGTCGACGGCAAGCGGTTCGATGCTCTTCAGCTTGGCGTTGAACTCGAACGCCTGCGTGGATGTGTGGTTCGTCCTGACGGGCTCCCCCTTGCTGAAGGGCAGCACTATCAGCGGCGAGGAGATCACGGAGTTCAATGCGAACTTGTACTCCCTGAGCTCCACATCAAGCATGGGCTTGACGTTGTTCACGAAAATGTTGTGCCTGGCTATGGGGTCCACGTTGTCGGTTTGCGACAGCGAGAACCCGCCGGGGATGGCCTTGCCGATCCAGGATTTGATCTGCGCCATCATCTGGTCCATATAGGCCTTGGCGTCGACCCTCTGCTGCGTGGTGCCGCAGCTCGGGCATGTGACGTAGGGCGAATCGGACTCTATCTCCTTGCGGTCGAGCGGTGCACCGCAGTACTTGCACCGCAGCTCTATCATGTCGTCCATCTCATCTGCCCATCCTTGCGAAGGCGATCTGGCTCTGCAGGGCCGCTATCTCCGCCTGGAGTCTCGCCTCCATGGCGCGCATCTCCTGCATAGCCTGGGTGTAGTATCCTCTCGATATCTCGTCGGAGCGGTTCGACACGGCCGAGTAGCAGGCGCGGCAGATGTATATGTGCTGCCCGTCGTCGTCCGGCCTTGACTTGGCAGTGGGTTTGTCCTTGTCGTCAAGAGCCGGGGAGACCTCAGCCGGTGCCGAGAAGAAGTGAATGCCCTCCCCCGTCGCGATCCTTCCGCATAGCCAGCATGTGCATGTCGTGGAATACGCCCTGACCTTGGCCATGTTGGTGTCGCCGCTCTGGCCGTTCTGCTGGCGGTAGCCCATCGCAATCTGCTCGTACTCTGCCGCCTGGGACGGGTTGTCCCACACGACTGCGTCTGCCATGCACTCGTATGAAACGGCCATCAGGTTGAAGAACTCGGTCATGCCGGTCACGGACGTGTCGTTCTTGAAGATCTCCAGGATGATCAGGTTCTTGTCGCCGATCAGGCTCTGGAAATCCTGAGCCAAGCTCTGAATCTGCTTGCCCTTGTCCATCAGCGCCTGGCCCTGCCCGCCGCTGGATAGGAGCTCGATCTTCCTGATCGTCAGCTGGCACTCGGTCACGAGCTCGTCGCGGTTGATCTCTGTCAGCCCGAACTCGAACCTGTCGCTGCTCTTGAAGTTCTCGAGGGTATTCAGGAGGTTTCTGTAGGCGTTGACGTTCGTGAGTCTGTCCTTCAGGTCGATTAGTGCGACCTTCACCGCCGCCGCGTCGTCTACCCCGCCTTCCTTGTCTATGGACTTCTGGAGGTAGTCACGGGCCTTCTGGTACTCGCCTCTCTTGATGAGCTCTTTGCCCTCGTCGTAGAGCTCGTCTCCGCTTTTGAAGAGCTTGAAAACCATGTCCCTTCCCTGAAAGGTGTATCTCATCCCCCATTATTAAGGGTGGTTGAGGTTGCTCGGTGAATCCGCACGGCGCACGTTCGGAACCGTCCTGGAATCACGATGGATGTCGACGATCGTACGACCCGACACGGATTCGCAACGTATGGACACATTTGAACCGCTTGTGTGTACAAATGTATAGATATGAACGGTTCATTAGAATATTTATTAGATGTATGTCTAACATAATTTCTAAACATTGCTTTTTTATCTTTCCAACTGGAAACATTTATAAGTATGTAGAATTGAATGCTGGTCTATGTCCTATACAAGGTTCGACGCTGTGGAGGAGGCCTTCGCGAGGCCCCCGGTGAAGGCGGTGCCTCCTGCGCCGGCCACATCCGAGTACTACGGTTGCTGTGTTTTCAACAGGAAGAACATGAGGAAGTACCTCTCCTCGGACACCAGGCAGAAGGTCTACGAGTCCATCGAGCAGGGTGTGACCCTCAACAGGGACGTCGCAGAGCAGGTCGCTGCAGGCATGAAGCGTTGGGCCATGGACATGGGCGCGACGCACTACACCCACTGGTTCCAGCCTCTCACGGGCGGTACGGCGGAGAAGCACGACTCGTTCGCCGAGCCCTATGGCAAAGGAGAGAGCCTGGAGGAGTTCACAGGCAAGCTCCTCTGTCAGCAGGAGCCCGATGCCTCGTCGTTTCCCAGCGGAGGACTGAGGAACACATTCGAGGCGAGAGGCTACACCGCATGGGACCCCACCTCCCCCGCGTTCGTCATGGGGGACACCCTCTGCATCCCGACGGTGTTCATCTCGTTCACCGGCGAGGCCCTCGACTACAAGGCGCCCCTCCTGAAGTCCGAGGCCGCCATCGCCAAGGCGACAGCCGACATCCTGAAGTACTTCGGGATCGAGAACGAGTTCATCTACTCCTACCTCGGATGGGAGCAGGAGTACTTCCTGGTGGACGCCTCGCTGTACGCGATGCGTCCCGACGTGATCATGGCCGAGAGGACCTTGGTCGGTCACAACTCCGCCAGAAACCAACAGCTGGAGGACCACTACTTCGGGTGCATCCCCAGCAGGGTCCTGGAGTTCATGAAGGACCTCGAGTTCGAGTGCTACAAGCTCGGCATACCCATCAAGACGAGGCACAACGAGGTGGCACCCAACCAGTTCGAGATCGCGCCCGTGTACGAGCAGGCGAACCTGGCAATCGACCACAACCTGGAGCTCATGGCAGTGATGAAGACCGTCGCCGAGAAGCACGGTTTCAAGGTGCTCTTCCACGAGAAGCCGTTCGCGGGCATCAACGGATCCGGCAAACATTGCAACTGGTCCATCGGGACCGCGGACATCGGCCTGCTGTCCCCGGGCAAGACCGAGATGGAGAATCTCAGGTTCCTCACGTTCACCGCGAACATACTCAAGGCGGTATACGACAACAACGCACTCCTCAAGGCGTCCGTCATGACGGCCTCCAACTCCCACAGGCTGGGAGCCAACGAGGCCCCGCCCGCGATCATATCGTCATTCCTGGGGACCCAGGTCTCTCAGGCGTTCGAGGAGCTCCTGAACACCGACGACATGGTCAGGATCGGAGGCAAGAGCAAGTACAGCCTCGGCATCCCCCAGATCCCCGAGCTCCTGATAGACAACACCGACAGGAACAGGACGTCCCCATTCGCCTTCACCGGGAACAGGTTCGAGTTCAGGGCAGTGGGTTCGTCCGCCAACTGCTCTTCCGCGGTCACGGTCCTCAACACGATAGTTGCGAGCCAGCTCGTCAAGTTCAAGGAGGCTGTCGACAGGAGGATCGCCAACGGCGAGTCCCAGGTCAAGGCGATAATGAACGAGACCAGGGAGGTCTACAGGTCGTGCAGGGACGTCTGCTTCGACGGCAACGGATACTCCGAGGCCTGGAAGATCGAGGCGCAGAGGCGCGGTCTGGACTGCGAGACGTCTGCCCCGCTGTGCTACGACGCGTTCCTCAGCGAGAAGACGGTCGAGACCTACAAGAGCGTAGGCGTGATGAACGAGGTCGAGCTCAGGGCGAGGACAGAGATCAACTGGGAGATCTATAGCAAGAAGATCGAGATCGAGGCGAGGGTCCTCGCGGACCTGACGGCCAACCACATCCTCCCCGTGTCGACGAGGTACCAGTCCATCCTGCTGGATAACGTGTCGAAGATGAAGGAGATCTTCACGGAGACCAAGGATTTCCAGCAGGTCGCGGCAGGCGAGATCCAGATCATCAAGGATATCGCCATGCACACGAGCGAGGCCCGTGCGTTGTCGGTGGCCATGGAGGAGGAGTGCGACAAGTTCAACGCCATCGAGAGTCAGAGGGAGAAGGCGATCAAGTTCCACGATGTCATCGTCCCGTACCTGGAATCGATCAGGGAGCATGTCGATGCCCTCGAGATGATCGTCGACGACGACATGTGGCCGCTTCCCAAGTACCGCGAGCTGCTGTTCATCCGCTGATCGCGGGTGGAAAAACACGGGCCCCAAGGCCCACAATCTCTTTTTTTCCGTCAAGGAAGAAGAACGGGTCGCCCGGGTTGGGAGTCGGCTCCCTACTCGGGCGACCGTGTTGTTTTCCCGTCCCTCTGCGAGGGGCGGAATCGGAGGGTTCAGGCACCCTCGTAGACTATGAGAGAGCTCACGTCGTAGCCCTTGAGTTTCTCTCTCCCTTCGAGTCCTGCCAGCTCCATGACGAATGCGATCTTCGTGACAATCCCGCCCTCCCTCTCGACGAGTTTGATGGCGGCCTCGACCGTCCCGCCGGTGGCGATCAGGTCGTCGATGATGACCACCTTCTGTCCCGGTTTGATGGCGTCGATGTGCATCTCGACCTCGGCTGTGCCGTACTCGAGGTCGTAGGACTCGGAGATCGTCTCCCTCGGAAGCTTGCCTTTCTTGCGTACTAGGATGAATCCTTTGTTGAGGGCGTATGCCACGGGGGCACCGAATATGAATCCCCTGGACTCGGTTCCGACGACATAGTCAAACTCGACGTCCTTCACAAGATCAATGAGGCCGTCGATGGCCATCTTGAATCCGTCCTTGTCGCTGAGGACGGTGGTGATGTCTCTGAATAGGATTCCCTTCTTCGGGAAATTGGGGATTTCGGTCACATAGTCCCTCAATGCAGTCATGGAATGATGGTAGAAAAGAACACTTTAAAAAGATGATTATCGAAAACAGCCAGGTACGGGGCAGGTCCCATAAACCTGCCCTTCTTGATCGGCCCCGGTTAAGGGTAAGGGGCGCTGAAGCCCGTTTGTTGCGGTCATCAGTCGAGTCTTGCAACCGACCGAATCAGAGCGCCGTCGGGAGATAAGTGTCCAACGACCAGTCTTTCTTCGAGACGCCGGTGTTCATGTCGGTCTCGCCGCAGATCCCAGTTACTTTCCGTTTACTGATAGCTCTCTTACCTCCTTGAGTGAAAGTACGCATTACCAGTATTTAAAACGTTTAGTTTCGTAAACGAAACACATCAATCAGATTACGAATCACGTTGAAATTTCTATGAAAAACATGGATAACGAACATCTTGTACGAATATCGTACCCAGTCTTGGAGAAGGTACAAATCATTAAGTACCGCGTGAGTCGATTCGACCATTCAGATCCGGGTCAGATTGTCGGATTTCATCCGGATTCCAGGTTGTTGTGTGTCTTTCCGTTCCAGATTGCGAGTTCGAAGTTCGTATCGGCAACCGCTAAATCAGCAGTCGGCATACAGTCAGCCGATGGAGTCAGACTTCGAGATGGAAGTCCGCCAGTTCCTGGCCCGCGATCCGTTCCGCTACCGCAAGGTTCCGGCAGAGGGACTCGTGCTCTTCTGCCAGGCGCTTACCCACGACAGCTTCACCAACGAGCGCGGAGGCGAGAGCTATGAGAGGCTGGAGTTCCTGGGAGATGCGATACTCGAGTTCGTCGTCTGCGAGGAGGTGTACTCGGACACGGACCTCCGCGAGGGCGCTATGACCGATTTCAAGCAGGACCGCGTGGCCAACCGCAGGATTTCCGAGAGGGTACTGACATACGGCCTGGGAATCGACGGCATCATGCGGGTCGGCGGTGGCCACCAGGGGCCGGATGGCAAGGTCGTCGAGGAGAACATGCGGGCGGACTCCTTCGAGGCCCTGTTGGCGGCGGTCTACCTAACGTACGGTATGGACGAGGTCCGGCGCATCGTTCACGAGGTCATCGACTCGACCGGTATCCCCTCATGCCCAGCCGACAGCGGAGGTCCTGACGTCCCTGAGACGAACGGTGGAGTAGTCCAGGGTCTCCGAGGGGAGCCTGCCGGCGCAGGGTGCGTCCTCGCGGGACATCCAGCTCAGAATCCTCTCGTTCATCCCGCCGTAGACCGATATGGCATGGTCAAGAATCGAGACGTCCCATGAGGTAAGTGGGGAGAGGTCCGGGGTGGATTGGAGTGTATAGGAGACGGAGCCGTGGTGGAACGAGACCCTGAGCAGTTTCCTGCGGACCAGATCGACAAGGAGGTCGTCGATGCAGGCCGGTTCGGGACCGTCGTTCGCCAGAACGTAGTCGGATCCGGATACGGATTCCCCGTGGAGCTCGTAGCTGCCGAAGTCGCTGAAGTAGCACAGCCTGCAGAGCATGACCCTTCCGAAGTTGCGGTTACTTCCACAACGCGACACGATGTACAGAACCATCGCTCCGAGCTTCCCCTCCCCCCTCATGCGACTCCGTTCTCCACGAGGGTATTTGGATGTTGCACGGGGGATGTCGGAAACTGTGGGAGGGCTTCCACATCCTTCGAGCATCCTGAAGGCCCTACGTATTCTATGGAGAATAAGAACAATCTCCTTATTATCGGACGAGCGCGATTCAGGCTCGTGCAAGACATCATAGCCGAAACATCGGACAAGATCCGTGACATGACGATCCGCGGCGCAGGCAGAATCGCCCGTGCGGGGGCGGATGCGCTCGGAAGGTTCGCCGAGGGGTACACGGGCAACTCGCTCGAGGCATTCAGGGAGGACCTGTCCAAGGCGACCGCCACCATCCTGGACTCGCGTCCAACGGCGGTATCGCTATGGAACGGGGTGCACTCCACAATCAAAGGGGTGGACTCGGTCTCGAGCGTGGACGAGGCCAGGGAGCTGGTCATCTCCAACGCCAGGGAGTTCTGCGTGAGGTCCGAGAAGGCGGTGGAGACCATCGCCCGCATCGGGGCCAAGAGGATCGAGGACGGGGACACCGTCATGACCCACTGCAACAGCAGCGCGGCACTGGGTGTGATCGAGGAGGCCCATCGCCAGGGCAAGGAGTTCAAGGTCTTTGCCACCGAGTCCCGTCCCTGGAGGCAGGGGATCCTGACCGTCACGCAGCTGGCAGAGGCGGGTGTGGATGTGACGATGATCATCGACAGCGCGGTCCGTTACGTCATGAACGACACCGACAAGGTTTTCGTGGGGGCGGACACGATCACATCCCACGGGGCGGTGATCAACAAGATCGGCACCTCGCAGCTGGCCCTGGCAGCCCACGAGGCGAGGACCCAGTTCTACGTCTGCGGGGAGACCTACAAGTTCTCCCCGATGACGATGTTCGGCGACATGGTGAAGATTGAGGAAAGGGAGACCTCCGAGGTCGTGACGCCCGGCGAGATCCCAGAATCGGTGAAGATATTCAACCCCGTCTTCGATAGCACGCCAGCGCAGTACGTGGATGCCATAATAACCGAGGTCGGGATGGTCCCGCCCACGGCAGTCTACGACATCCTGGTGCGCCAGCTCGGCGACGGGATTTTCAAGGAGTGAGTAAAATGGAGAACTTCTCATATCTGCACCTCGGTGAGCCCGAGGACCCTGATAGATACGTGGTCTGCAAATACAGGGTGACCACAGACCTCCCGATGGAGAAGGCCGCAGAGGCCATCGCCGCGGAGCAGTCCACTGGTACGTGGACCGGCATCTCCACACTCGACCACACGGTGTTCGACCATCTTGGCGCGAGGATCACATCCATAGAGGGGGACATGGTTACCGCCGAGTTCCCCGCCGACGACTTCAGCATCGAGGTGGGGTCCGTCCCGCAGATCCTCAGCGTGATCTCGGGCAATCTTTTTGGTCTCGGTGCCCTGAAAGGCGTCAGGCTGGAGGACGTCACGTTCCCCAAGAGCATTCTGGAGCAGTTCAAGGGACCCAAGTTCGGCGCCGCCGGGCTGAGGGAGCAGCTCCGCCGTCCGGAGAAGCCCCTGGTGGGAACGATCGTCAAGCCCAAGATCGGGCTGTCCCCGCAGAAGACCGCCGAGTACGTCTACGAGGCTGGTGCGGGAGGCCTGACAAACTCCAAGGACGACGAGACCCTGGTAGACCAAACGTTCTGCCCCATAGAGGACAGGACGGTGGCGGTGGCAGAGTCCCTCGACAGGCTCGAGTCCGAGGGCAAGTACATGATGCACGCCATCAACGTCAGCACCCGTGGCGACAAGATCGTCGAGCTGGCGGAGAAGGTCCAGGGCTGGGGGGCTAGGGAGATCATGGTCGACGTCATCACATGCGGCTTCGGGGCCGTCCAGGCCCTCGCCGAGGACCCGTCGATCAAGGTGCCGATCCATGTCCACAGGACCATGCATGGTGCATTCACAAAGGACCCGTTCCATGGGGTCGCAATGTTGCCCCTCACCAAGCTGGTGAGGATGGTCGGAGGAGATGCTTTGCACATCGGAACACTCGGAGTCGGAAAGATGACCGGAGCCAAGGCGGACGACGGCAACCTCCAGGCCTGCCTCGGCGACGACGTGCCCTACAGGAAGGTCATGCCGGTATGCTCTGGAGGGGTCCATCCGGGACTCGTGGCGGAGATAGTGAAGCGTGCAGGGACGAACGTCCAGATCCAGGCCGGAGGCGGGGTCGCAGGGCATCCCCTGGGGGTCCGTGCAGGAGCGATGGGCATGAGCCAGGCCGTTGACGCGGCGTTCCTGGGCATACCCGCCTCGGAGTACGCCAAGGACCACAGGGAGCTCGCGATGGCACTCGACTTGTGGGGATCAAAATGAAGCTCATCGTCAAGAACTACGACATAGACGCCTCGGAGCCGACAGTGCTTCTCCACGACAAGGACTGTCTGGAGATAGGGGTCAAGGAGAACGACCGTGTGAGCCTCACGGGGGCGAGGTCAGCGGTCGCCCTGGTCAGCCGTTCCGACACCCTCGTGGAGGAGGGCGTCGTGATGATGCCCGCGCCCCTCATGAGAAGGTGCGACGTCAGGGAGGGGGAGGAGGTCAACGTCGTCTACTGTCAGAATCCCGACTCCGTCAGGTCCATCCGCAGGAAGATGGACGGCGAGAAGCTCACCAAGGAGGAGATCGAGTCCATCGTGGTGGACATCCTCAACAACAAGCTCTCGAAGATCGAGATCTCAGCATGGCTGACGTCCCTTTACATCAACGGGATGGACATCGACGAGATCGCGGACTTCACGAAGGCGATGGCCAACACGGGGGACATCATCGAGTTCGACAGGCAGCCAGTGTTCGACTTCCACAGCCTGGGAGGCGTCCCGGGGAACAAAATCACCCCCATCGTGGTGTCGATAGTCGCCGCCGCGGGGATCATGATCCCTAAGCTGTCGTCCCGTGCCATCAGCAGCGCATGCGGGACGTCCGATTTCGTCGAGACCTTCTGCAGCGTCACGATGGACGCCGACACCCTGAAACGCGTTTCCGAGGAGGTCGGAGGGGTGTTCGCCTGGGGAGGGGCGATGAATATCGCTCCCGTGGACGACATGGTGATCAAGATCGAGCACCCGCTCGGCATCAACCCCCGGGCGCAGATGCTCGCATCGATCATGAGCAAGAAGGTCGCCGTGGGTGCCACGCACCTGCTGGTGGATGTCCCCACTGGATCCGGCACCAAGGTGCCAACCATAGAGGATGCCAGGGTGTACGCCCGCGACCTCATGGACCTGGGCGAGAAGCTCGGAATGCATGTGGAGTGCGCGATAACATACGCCGACCAGCCCGTCGGGAACGCCGTCGGTCCGAACCTGGAGGCCAGGGAGTGCATCAGGATACTGGAGGGCAACAAGCACCCGGCAAGTGTGGTCGAGAAGGCCTGCGATTGCGCGGGCATAATCCTGGAGATGGCGGGCATCCCCAACGGGTCCGCCAGGGCCAGGGAGATCCTGGATTCCGGTCAGGCGCACAAGAAGTTCATGGAGATCGTGGTCGCACAGGGTGGCAGGGCGGACCTGAAATCCGACGACCTCGTCCCCGGTCAGTACTGCGAGGATGTGGTTGCCACCAAGTCGGGTTACATCCACACCATACACAACAAGGATGTGGTGGCCATCGCCAAGGCTGCCGGTGCACCCAACGACAAGGGCGCAGGTCTGATGATCTATCTCAAGAAGGGACAGAGGGTCGAGGCAGGCGAGAAGCTGTTCACGATCTACGCAGACAACGAGGCAAAGCTGAGGCGTGCGAAGGAAACGGCCATGAAGTACCCACCTGTCGTGATCGAGGGGATGCTTCTGAAGAGGGTCTCGTCCGTTCCAGTGAGGAGATGAGGCCCAAACTCTATTTCACGGTGGATTCCGACCGCGACGCGAACATTCCGATCCCGGGAAACGTTGCGGCCGGGTCCATCGACCGCGGTTCGGGCACTGGGCCGCGCTTCTCATCCTCCGAGAGGGGGATGGCCATCCTGGCAGACCTGTTGGACGACATCGGGGTCAGGGGGACTTTTTTCCTGGAGGGGCGCACCGCCGAGATGACGGAATGCTCCGTCCTCGCTGGCCACTGCATCGGGCTCCACGGCTACGACCACGAGGACCTGACGGGTGCCGAGACGGGGGTCGTCCCTGATGTGGGGGCCGTCCTGCGCAGAGGGTTCGAGGCGGTCTCCGACAGGGTGATGTGCCCCACATGCTTCAGGGCGCCTTACATGGCCGTGAACGAGGGGATCCTTGAAGTCGTTCGCGGGCTGGGCATCACGGCGGATTCGTCCCTGTACACGCCCGTCGGAGGATCCACGGCCCCGTACGATATCGGTGGCATGACGGAGTATCCCGTGCCGAAGCGGAAGGACCCATCCGGCAAGACAATAGCGGCATACCTGTGGCCGATGCACGAGGGGCGCAGGGTGCCGTCGGATTACATCCACATGGCCGAAGGCCTCTCCCACATGGTTCTCGCCACGCACACCTGGCACATGGTCGAGACCAGGGATCGCGGTGCCATGGGAGACTCGTGGGTCAGAGACAACACCGACCGTGTGAGGCAGGTCATAGAAGGGATACTGGACCTGGGGTTCGAGCCATGCGTCGTGGGCCGCTGATCCGGAGAACTCACGTCCGATGGCTTACGGCGTCAGGGCGGGTGCCTTTCCCTCTATGACGGGTTCGGGCAGTGTTCCCCAAGGGGGTCTCTCTCGGGCAATCGCCCGGTTCATCCGGGGCGGAGCCCTCCTCAATCCACGCCGAACGTGCGGTCGAAGTGTGCGGGGAGGTCGTCGGCACGTCCGTCCAGGTAGTCGTGCAGACCGCCGATGAGCTCCGCGGCGAGGGTGACCGCGTCGTCGTACAGCTCCATCAGCCTCTCGTTGCTCTCGTCGCAGCGCGGGTCCCCCTCGGCGTTCAGCACCAGGCCAATCATGTCGTCGTAGTTGCCGGACCTCCTCAGCGCCCTGACGACGAGGTGTCTCTTGAGCCAGCCTGGACAAAGCAGGAGGTCGTTGTACCTCAGCATGTCCTTCAGGGCAACATCGATCTGGTCGGGCGTCACCGTCGGGAAGAAAGACGCGATCACCTCGCAGTTGCCATCGGTCGGATGGATGTGGGACACAAGGTCCTGTCTCACAGGGTCCTTGCCGTCCTCCACCAGGAGCATCCTGTCGAATTCCCCCTCTATCTTCGTGTGGGCGATGCCGCTCTCGCGGATCCTGTCCTCGATGTACGGGTGGCATTCGCTGTCCAGAGCGAAGTGGCAGACGAACCCGTAAAGGTACGCTTCTCCGGCGCCGCGGTCCTCGACACCGGGGAGGAGTTCGCGTGCGGGGCCGAAGAACTCCCTCCCAGGTCTGTCATGCATGGAGAAACCTGTCCGGTTTACCGGGTTCCTGTGCAGTGCGTCGAAGTAGAACAGGATGTCGGGGCCATGGAGCCCTATGTCGTACAGCTCCCGGTGTGCATCGATCACCGAACGTAGGTCGGGATCTAGTCTTTCCAGGACCTCCTTCCCGAATCTGTAGTGTGCGTATGTTGACGGCATGCGGATCACCGAGTTATTGCACCAATGCGAATCTGTCGATGTACGTCGGATGGCGCTGCTCAGCCAACCCCCTAATGGCGACCGGCGATATAAGGGAGGGTCCGTGGCCGTCTATGTCATCAGTCATGGCGGGATCCCGGCATCACCCCCGTAAGGTAACAGGCTCCCGGGTCTCCGGACAACGGACGAATCCTAGGTCTGGCTCTTCGTCGGTGAGTTCGGACCGGGAATCCGCGGGGAACGATGCCAATGCGTCCCCGTCACTCCGGAGGCGCCGGGTTCTTCGCGACGGTGGGACATGCAAGCGCAGGGGACGCCTCTCCATCGCTATTATGCCGGAACGGGGGCTCATCGCATCACGGGATCCGAATATTCCGTTTACGAAGCCGATCGGTCCGGAGTCCGTTCTGGGACTATGTCAATGTGCCAGACATCCGAAAACCTTCGTCGGATGACGGCGGTCACCCGACTCCGGACACGATGAAAGCGCGCGGTGTCCGGAGCTTCGCGCGATAATTATAATACGGATATGCCGATTGAGCGCCAGGTGCTAAAATGACTGCGAAGCTCATCCTCGGAAAGGAGGTCTCTGAGGAGATCTACGGGGAGCTCAGACAGAAAATCGAGGCCTTGAAGGCCAAGGGCGTGACGCCGGGCCTGGCAGTGGTCCTCGTGGGGGACGACCCCGCCTCGCAGGTCTACGTCAGGAAGAAGGGCGAGATGTGCGAGGAGCTCGGGATGAAGTCCCTGACCGTCAAGATGCCTGAGGAAACGACACAGGAGGAGCTTCTCAGCAAGGTGGCGGAGCTCAACGCGGACCCGTCCATCCACGGGTTCCTGGTGCAGCTCCCGCTGCCCGGTCACATCGACGAGGAGGCGGTGATCAACGCGATAGATCCCTCCAAGGACGTGGACTGCTTCCACCCCTCGAACGTGGGCAGGATGCTGATCGGCGACCCGGACTTCCTTCCGGCGACCCCGGCCGGAGTCCAGCAGATGCTGGTGAGGTCGGGTGTCGAGACCGCGGGGAAGCACGTCGTGGTCGTCGGCAGGAGCAACATCGTCGGCAAGCCCATGGCGGCCATGATGGTCCAGAAGGGCCCAGGGGCGGATTCCACGGTCACCGTCGTCCATTCGAGGACACCCAACCTCGCGGAGATCACATCCACGGCGGACATCCTGATCGTGGCAATAGGGAAGCCTCGTTTCGTCACGGCGGACATGGTCAAGGAGGGGGCCGTGGTAATCGACGTAGGCACCAACAGGATCTCCGACCCCACCCATCCCAAGGGAAGCAGGCTGGTCGGGGACGTGGACTTCGAAGAGGTCAGCAAGAAGGCCTCGTACATAACGCCAGTTCCGGGCGGAGTGGGCCCAATGACCATATGCATGCTGATGGCCAACGCCGTCAGGGCCGCGGAGAAGGTGGTCGGATGATAAGGGAATGTGAGGAGCACGGATATTTCAGGGACGAGCGGTGCCCGTACTGCGGGGAAGAGGGCAAGTTCATCATGTCCGACTACGAGGTCGAGAAGATCGGCAGGACCCTCGCGGCCATACTCAGGCACGGCAAGTTCGGATTGGAGATGGATCCCCAGGGCAACGTCAGCATGAGGGACGTCATGGCAAAGATCCGCGAACGCAACCCCCGCATGAACTGGCTCAGGGCGAGGCACATAGAGGCCCTGGTGGACACCGACCCGAAGGGGAGGTACGTCGTGTCGGGAGGCAAGATCCGTGCCACATACGGCCACACGATCCCCCTCGACATAAGGCTTGACTGCGAGAACATCCCGGACGAGCTGTTCTACCCGGCAACCCAGGAGGAGGCGGAGCTCCTGCTCGAGTCCGGCATTTTCCCATCGGACCGCGCCATGGTCCATCTGTCTCTGACCTACAGGGACGCGCTCAGGGCTGGTTCCGTCAGGACCGAGGACCCTGTGATCCTGGTCATAGACACGGGCGTCTGCATGGAGCTGGGTTCCGACATAGGCAAGGCGGCAAGGACCGTGTACCTGTGCAGAAGCGTCCCCGCCGACGCCATAGACATCGCTGATCCAGAGGACTGGGACACCGAGGAAGAGGATTGAAATGGTGCAGATTCTGAGGCCGGACGAGGTCGAGGCCAAGTACGGTCGCATGTTCTGTCGCGGGTTCTACACTCTCGTCGACGAGGAGCACGGCAAGGCCCGGATCATCGAGAAATGCGTGGCGAAGGGCCCCGGCGAGTGGGACATCGTCAACAGGCGTCGCACGAAGGGGGTCATCGAGGACATCCGCATGGAGTCGAACATGCTGGTCATGGATGCGATCATCGGGGAGAGGGAACTGAACTTCGGTCCCGTGGCCTCGGATGTCGGCGGTCAGGGACTCAAGGCCCTGAAGGTGGAGGGGGACGAGGTCCGCACCACATGGTACGGGATCGCCGGAGCATCGGTCGGCATCGGCGCGTGCATCCCCCAGTGCCCAGACGTCATACGCACAGAGTACCCGGACGACTTCACCATAGGAGGCGCCCACAGGGCCCATGTCGACATCATCACCCCCAAACTTGTCCGTGTGATCATCGGGATCGATGACACGGACACGAAGGAGAAGGGGGCGTCGTGGGTCGCGTCGCTCAAGCTCGGGACCACATGCCCCATAGGCCATTTCATCGAGCACAAGATCATCCAGCTCAATCCCAAGGTCCCCAACAAGACCACGAACTGCTGCTCGACCGCCGTGTCCTTCGCGGTTAGCGAAAGGGACATCCCGGCGCTCATCGAGTACGCGGTCGACTTCATCAGGAAGGAGTCCTACTCGGACGACGCCGTCATCACTGTCTACCAGGGTCTGGAGATCCCGGAGAAGCTGAGGGAGTTCGGATGGAGCTGCAAATCCGTCCTGTACACGCCGGCGGACGCCATGCGCGTTGCCGAGGAGAACGGCGTCCAGATCATTAGCGTCACGGGCATGAAGGGAGTCATCGGGGCGGTTGCCGCGATAGGATGCTTCGATCTCGGCGAGAGATCCGCGGGGATACCCGAGGACTTCGAGTGATCGTATGGAAGTGCCACGCATAATCACGGACAGGGCCTATTCGACCTACGAGTCCCTGATCGAGAAGGAGGTGGCCTCGGGCGCCATGCCCAAGCACATAGCCATCATCATGGACGGTAATCGCAGGTACGCATCCGAGGTCCTGGGCGCGGAGCCTATGGAGGGGCACAAGCTCGGACGCGAGAAACTCGACGAGGTCCTGCACTGGTGCCTCGACCTCGACATCCACATCCTCACGGTCTACGCCTTCTCGACCGAGAACTTCAACCGCGAGAAGGACGAGGTGGACTACCTCATGGAGCTGTTGGAGCAGGCACTGTACGATTTCGCCGACGACCTTGAAGTGCACAAGCATCGCGTCGCCATAAACGTCATCGGTGACCCGAACATGCTGCCCAAGGGCGTCATCAAGGCAATGGAGTACGCCAGATCCCGTACCGCGGGGTACACCGACAACTGTCTGAACCTGGCCATAGCCTACAGCGGCAGGCAGGACATCGCCAATGCCGTCAGGATGATAGCCAAGGACGCGGTCGAGGGCAGGATCTCCGTCGACGACATCGACGAGTCGACCGTCTCCAAATACATCTCGACCACCGGTCTGCCGGATCCGGATCTCGTGCTCCGTACATCGGGGGAGATCAGGATATCGAACTTCCTTCTCTGGCAGATGGCCTACTCGGAGCTGTACTTCGCGGACGTCTACTGGCCCGGGTTCAGGCACATCGACTTCCTGAGGGCCATCAGAACGTACCAGCAGCGTACGAGGCGCTTCGGGAAGTGACAGGATGAGGCCGGACATAATATTCCTGCACGCGCCCAGCGTTTACGACTTCAGGAAGAAGCCGATCTTCTACGGGCCGGTGAGCGACGTCATACCGTCATCGCCGGTGTTCGAGATGTACCCGGTCGGCTTCATGACGATATCCTCCCACCTGGAGGCCGCCGGATTCAAGACGCGCATAGTGAACATCGCCGTCCAGATGCTCCAGAGCGAGAAGTTCGACGCCGAGGAGAAGATAAGGACGCTGGACGCGGACGTCTTCGCCATCGACCTCCATTGGATGCCCCATGCCCACGGGGCGATAGAACTGGCCAAGATCGTCAAGAGGCACCATCCCGAAGCGAAGGTCGAGTTCGGGGGTCTGACGTCCTCGTACTTCTACGAGGAGCTGATCCGGCGTCCGGAGGTCGACCTGGTCATGAGAGGGGACACCACGGAGGTCCCCACGGTCAGGATGATGGAGACCCTCCAGAAGGGAGGGGACCTTTCGGAGGTCCCCAACCTGGTCTGGAAGGATGCCGAGGGGAATGTGCACGACAACGGCCTCACGTATTCGCTGGAGAGCCTGGACGAGGTCATGTTCGACTACGGCACGATGATCAAGGGGGTCTTGCGCAACAGGGACATATCGGGAGCGCTCCCTTGGTTCGGCTGGGACAAACTCCCCCTGACATCCGTCTTCACGGTCAGGGGCTGCAGTCTGAACTGCGCCGAGTGCGGCGGGTCCCACTTCGCCAACGGTCGCGTCGTCTGCAGGCGCAGGCCCGCCTTCAGGAGCCCGGAGAGGTTGGCGGAGGACATAGACATCATCCAGTCATACCTAGACACGCCCGTGTTCATAGTGGGAGATCTGAGGCAACAGAGCCAGGACTACGCCGACAGGTTCCTCAGGGAGTGCAAGGACCGGCGGATAAAGAACCACGTCGTCATAGAGCTCTTCAACGGAGCTGGCGACGAGTACTTCCAGAAGATAGACAGGTCCTTCGAGGGGGGTTGGTCCATCGAATTCTCCCCGGATTCCCATGACGAGAAGGTAAGGTTGGCTCTGGGCAAGGGTTACACCAACGAGGCGATAGAGAGGACGATCCCGGCGGCCTTCAAGAACGGTTGTTTCAGGTTCGACCTCTTCTACATGAACGGCCTCCCGTTCCAAGACCGTGAGTCCGCCATGGACAGTGTCAGGGCGTCCAGGAGGCTGTGGGGCCTGGTCGGGAGGGACGACGGCCTGTTCATATACAACGCGCCGTTCGCGCCGTTCGTGGATCCGGGGAGCAGGGTCTTCGAGGAGCCCGAGAAATGGGGGTACACCCTGAGCGCCCACACCTTGGAGGACCACAGGAGGCTGCTGGATAACCCGTCATGGAAGCACGTCCTGTCCTACGAGACGAAGTGGATGACGCGCGACGATGTCGCGGAGATATCATACGACGCTGCTGTAGAGCTAGCCAGGTGCGAGCACGACGCGGGACGCATCGACGACGAGGCCATGAGTCAGCGCATCGAGAGGACGGAGTTCGCGCGCTCACTGATGCACAAGGTCGACGAGATAATGGCCATCCAGGATCCGGATGAGAGGGAGGCCCGCCTCTGGGAGACGAAGGACGAGGGCAAGCGCATGATGACCTCCACCGTGTGCAACAAGAAGGACCTCGACTGGGAGGCAGGGTCCA
>CALUNK010000024.1 GCA_944321985.1 Candidatus Methanomethylophilaceae archaeon | reverse complement strand
CTGGCAGTCCTCGAAATAGATGTTGGCGCTCTTGCCCCCGAGATCCAGCGTCGCGGGGATCAGCTTGTCCGCCGCAGCGTGGCTGACGGTGAGTCCGACCTCGGTTGAACCTGTGAACGCGAGCTTGCGGAAGCCTGGGTGGTCCAGCATGTACTGCCCGGACCTGGACCCCTTGCCTGTGAGGATGTTGACGACACCGGGAGGGAGCAGGTCCCCTATGACCTTCATGAGCTCGAAAGCGCTGAGCGGGGTGGATGAGGAACTCTTCAGAACTATGCAGTCCCCTGCCGCGAGAGCGGGGGCGAGCTTCCAGGCGACCATCAGGAAGGGGAAGTTCCAGGGCACGATCATACCGACGACACCGATGGGCTCGCGCAGAACGATGCTGAGCAGATCCCCGTCCAGGACGGTGGCGCTGCCCTCCTCGGAGCGGAGAACGCCGGCGAAGTAGCGGAAATGGTCCACTGCCAGGGGCACGTCGAGGTTGATGGTCTCGCGGATGGGCTTCCCGTTGTCCATGGACTCCACCGTCGCTAGGTGCTCCGCGTTGGCCTCGATCGCGTCGGCTATGTCCAGAAGGATCTTAGATCTGACTGACGGGTCGACGGATTTCCATGCGGGGAACGCGTTCCACGCCGCCTTCACCGCGGCGTCGACGTCTTCCCTCGTCGCTTCTGCGCACTCCGCGATCTGCTCTCCGTTGGCAGGATTGTATACAGCGAATTTCCCACCATCCGAGGCGGAAACCCATTTTCCATCGATGTACAGGCCGTATTCTTTGTCGAGTCTGAGAGCCAAGATAAGCCTCCTCTGGATGAATCCACTCGTCAGTTGATAAATCTTTGAGGAACCCCGAAATCGGTTGGAGGACCTGTCACTTAAACAAGAAGACCGATTCGAGTACTCATGATCGACTTCGAGAACAAGGAGTACCTGAAGCTGAAGGAGACGGACAACGACCAGTACGCCGACCTGGTGAACGGGATCCTGGTGAATGGCGAGAGCATCATCCATACATACAAGAGTGTGCGCGACGGCCTTGTCTTCACCAACAGGCGTCTGATCGCGATAAACATCCAGGGCGTGACGGGGAAGAAGAAGGCGATCACGATCCTCCCCTACGACAGGATCCAATCGTTCTCCGTCGAGACCGCCGGCGTCATAGACCTCGACAGCGAGCTGTGCCTATGGTTCAGCGGCATGGGCCAGGTGAAGTTCGAGTTCACATGCAGAACCGACGTCAGCAAGATCTGCAGATGCATCAGCGAGTGCATCCTGGACTGACTTCCGTCAACGGGGAATAGGGCCCGGGGCTGCCCCCGGACCGTTTTGACCTCTGTTCACTCCCACTCGATGGTTCCTGGGGGCTTCGATGTGAGGTCGTAGACCACACGGTTGACCCCTGGAACCTCGGCGGTGATGCGCGCGGCGATCTTCTTGAGCAGAGGGTACGGGACCTCCTCGACATCGGCGGTCATCGCATCCGTGGTGTTGACGGCACGTATGATCACCGGCCTCTCGAAGGTACGCTTGCCGTCACGGACACCCACCGACTTGAAGTCTGGCACGATTGTGAAGTACTGCCAGACCTTGCCCTCGAGCCCGTTGGCGGCGAACTCCTCGCGAAGGATGGCATCGGACTCCCTGACCATCTCCAGCCTGTCGCGGGTGATGGCACCGAGACAGCGGACACCCAGCCCGGGGCCGGGGAACGGCTGGCGGTAGACCATGGAATCTGGCAGGCCGAGGGCTTTGCCGACCACACGGACCTCATCCTTGAAGAGGAACTTGACGGGCTCGACCAGCTCGAAATTGAGATCCTCCGGGAGCCCTCCGACGTTGTGATGGGCCTTCACGGTGCCGCTCTCCAGGATGTCCGGGTAGATGGTTCCCTGGGCGAGGAAGTTCACACCCTCCTGCTTCCTTGCCTCCTCCTCGAAGACGCGGATGAACTCCGCCCCTATGATCTTCCTCTTCTGCTCGGGTTCGGCTACCCCTTCGAGTTTGGAGAGAAAGCGGTCGACGGCGTCGACGTAGACGAGGTTGGCGTCCATCTGGTTGCGGAACACCTCCACGACCTGCTCCGGCTCCCCCTTCCTGAGGAGACCGTGGTTCACGTGCACGCATACGAGATTCTTCCCGATGGCGCGGATAAGCAGTGCGGCCACCACGGAGGAGTCGACACCTCCGCTCAGTGCCAGCAGGACCTTGCCATCCCCAACCTGTGCCTTGATCTCGGCGACCTTCTCGTCGATGAAGGCGTTGGCGAGCTCGGGGGTGGTTATCCTCTGCATGTCTTCCGGACGTTTGTTTCCGTTCGCGTTCATGCATGGTGTTACGCGGTCATCACGTTTAACTGGAGGGGGTCCGGGAAAACGCACCCGGACCCCTGGTTTGGATCGGATCGGTTTTCAGCGGGGGCTCACTCCCACTCGATGGTCGCAGGAGGCTTGTTGGTGATGTCGTAGACCACGCGGTTCACCGAGTCCTTCATGGTGTTGGTGATGCGGGTGGACATCGCATCCAGAACCTCCAGGGGGATCTTCGCATAGGTGGCGGTCATGCCGTCCACGGACGCCACCGCCCTGATGGCGATGGTTCTCCCGTAGGCCCTCCTGTCACCCTGCACTCCGACCGATTTGGAAGGCAGCAGGACGGCGAAATACTGCCATGGGAGCTCCACCTTCCCCGCCGCGGCGGCCTTCTGGATCTCGTCCTCGACGATGTGACACGCCTCGCGAACGATGGCGATGTTCTCGGGATTGACCTCCCCGAGACACCTGACTGCGAGTGCGGGACCGGGGAACGGCTGCCTCTCCGACGCCCTGACGCCCAGAGTCCTGGCGACGTCACGGACCTCGTCCTTGTAAAGGTCCCTCAGAGGCTCAACGAGGGTCATCCCGAGATCCTTGGGGAGCCCTCCGACGTTGTGATGGGACTTGATCGTGTCCCTGACCCCGTCCCCGGACTCTATCCAGTCGGGAGCTATGGTGCCCTGGACCAGGTACTCGGCCCCGAACTCCCTAGCGTTCCTCTCGAAGACACGGATGAACTTCTCCCCTATGATCTTCCTCTTCTGCTCGGGTTCGGTGACGCCCTCGAGTGCCTCGAAAAACTCGGCGCCCGCGTCGGCGATCCTGTAGTTGATGCCCATCTCCTTGAGCATCCCCTCGACCTCCTCCGTCTCGCCTTTCCTCATGAGTCCGTTGTCGACGTAAACGGCGAGCAACCTGTCCCCGATTGCCCTGCTGGCCAGGGTGGCCGCGACCATGCTGTCGACCCCGCCCGAGCAGGCGATGATGGCCTTGCCGGGGATCCTCTGCCTGATGTCCTCAATGGCGTCCTCTATGAAGTCCTCAACACCCAGCATCGGCAACCACCTTCTCGGAATCGGCGACGACCTTCGCTGCCTGCTCCTGCCTGTAATTCAGGAGGGCCTCCCTGACGGTCGGATCGGTGACGGCGAGGATCTCCGCCGCGAGGATGGCGGCGTTGTCGCCACGGTCGAGACCTACAGCGGCCACCGGAATCCCCGGAGGCAACTGGACTATGGACAGGATTGCATCCAGGTTGAGGGCGCCGCTGACCGGCACCCCTATAACAGGCTTCACGGTCAACGCAGCGACGGAACCGGGCAAGGCTGCGGAAAGGCCAGCGATGGCGATGAAAACGTCCGACTTACTGCTGGTCACTAGCTCCTCGACCCTAGCGGGGGTTCTGTGGGCGGACGCCACAGCGATGTCGTACTCGATGTTGAACTTCTTCAGGATCGTGATGGCCTTCTCGGCCACGGGCATGTCGCTCTTGCTTCCCAGAATGATGGAGACCCTTGACATTGATGGTACGAGAGTGCAATCTCCTAAAAAGGATATCGAGAACAGATGTCGTAAGATGGGTTTGGAAAGAGGTTTTTCCTTGTCGTTCAGCTCTTGAGAACGACGACGAGGAATATGCCTACAGCGACCAGGGCACCGATCAGGATTCCAATCAGACTGATGATGGCGATGTAGACCGTGTCCCATGTGTTGACATCGCAGAAGGGCGAGATGTCGCTGAATCCGACGAGGTATGCCCAGACGAGTCCCACGATAAGACCGATGATGGCCATCGCGCCGCCAGCGGCTTTGCTCTTTCCAGAGCCGAAGTACGCCGCGAAGATGCCCGCCACGAGCATGACGAGAGCAAACGCGAACACCACGAGGGTCAGAAAGGACATGATTGTAATATCCATTTTTAGCCTCCGTTTTTGATACCCGCAGGTGCGGGATGCTGTGCACTGGAACCCGTTGACTATTATTTAATGTTGCGCTGGAAGAAGGGAAGGCTCCAGACCAGGGCGAATCAGCCATCAAGGGTCCCCGATGTAGAACAACCCGTTTCCGCGATGAGCCAGAAGACCCGTGAAACCGCTCTTCCGAATCGGATGGAGACAGTATCCATCCAGACTACACACAGCCGAACCATTTATATTCTAGAAAACGGCGTGAATACTCATTGTTTATAAACTATGTGCAATTCATTAAATATCAGGATGGTCATCACGTGAAACGTCATCTTTCAGACTGGAGTGATTCGAGCTGATGGAAGTTCTGGGAATTGTTGAGGAGGTCACCTGTGACGGAAGGATGATTGTTCGTTGCAACAATCTGCCCGACATAGGCACTGCCGTTTTCGACAACAATCAGAACAGGCTCGGCACGGTCGGCAGGGTGTTCGGTCCTGTCGACGAACCTTACGCATCCGTTACGCCGGAGGGTGGGCCGGCTCGGATCGGCACTCAAATTTACTTAAGGGGGAACAAGCAGAATGCCAAAGGTAAGAGAAGGAACAGAAGAGATTGAGGTGTGTCCTGAGTGCGGCAGCCACCACCTCGTCCGCGACTACGAGCGCGGAGAGCTCCTGTGCGAGGACTGCGGACTCGTCCTCGATGACCAGTTCATAGACCAGGGGCCCGAGTGGAGGGCGTTCGACGTGGAACAGGGCGAAAAACGCGCCCGCACCGGTGCTCCGATGACGTACACCATCCACGACAAGGGACTGTCCACCGAGATATCCTGGAAGAACAAGGACAGCTACGGAAAGAGCATCCCCACCAGGAACAGGGCCCAGCTCTACAGGCTGAGGAAGTGGCAGAGGAGGATTCGTGTCTCGAACGCCACCGAGAGGAACCTGGCATTCGCACTCTCGGAGCTCGACAGAATGGCCTCCGCTATGGGACTCCCCAGGAACGTCAGGGAGACCGCAGCCATGATCTACAGGAAGGCGGTCAACAAGAACCTCATCAGGGGAAGGTCCATCGAGGGCGTCGTGGCAGCGTCGCTCTACGCCGCATGCAGGCAGTGCGGAGTGCCCAGGACCCTAGACGAGGTCGCCAACTCGAGCCGCGTCGGCAGGAAGGAGATCGGAAGGACCTACAGGTTCATGACCCGCGAGCTCAAGCTGAAGCTCATGCCCACGAAGCCTCAGGACTACGTCCAGAGATTCTGCTCCGAGCTAAAGCTTAGCGGGGAGGTCCAGAGCAAAGCGGCCGAGATCCTCAAGGATGCTTCGGAGAAGGAGCTCACATCCGGAAGGGGGCCGACGGGAGTCGCTGCCGCGGCGATCTACATCTCATCGATCCTGTGCAACGAGCGCAGGACCCAGAGGGAGGTCGCCGACGTGGCGGGCGTGACCGAGGTCACAATCAGGAACCGCTACAAGGAACTCACAGAGAAGCTCGGCATCGAGATACAACTCTGAAACACGTTCGGGCGCCGGAAGGCGCCCGCCTTTCTTCCCATCTTTCGATCTGCAGGGACACTGGCGTTGCCCCGCTGCCTTCTGAAGACATCTACGACACGCATACCGAGCATAGCCAGATTGTGAAACCGCCGTGACCTGCCGACGGTCGCGGTGATGTCGGCATTGGCAACATATTTGATTTAGGAATGACTTAACCTTTCTCATGGACAATGAGCAACCCGTTCAGAAAGCCAGCAAGCACATCTGTCTGACGAACAGGCACGCATTGGGGATCTCGGAAGACCCGGAGTTCGACATGCTGTCCGCCCTGGCAGACAAGGACGTGCTCACAATGGTGAGGGGGCTTGCGAAGGAGGAGGCCCGTTCGCCGTTCCCCGACGGACTGTACGGCCTGGACGGACCGAGAACCAACGCGGCGATACGCAGGATAAAGGAGGCTGGCCTCATTTCGTCCCGCAGGGACGGTCCGGACCACGTGTACTTCCTCAACGCCGGAAGGTTCAGGGATCTCGCCCGTTTCCTGGAGGACCTCATCAAGGCTTGAACCACTTGAACTCCAGGTACGTGATGTCGTTCTTCCTGACACGTCCGAAAAGGATTTCTTTCTTCACCCCTCCGGAAAGCCTCACGGTCCTGGATATCTCCGGCCACATCCTGAGCCCGTCGTCGGTCATCGCGTGGACCAGGTAGCGTGCATGGCACTCGTCCGGCGACGACTGATACACCCTGAAATGGGTGCCGTACTTGAATCCAGTCTTCACGACCAGGCCCCTCTCGCGCAGGTCGGAGAACACGAGGTACCTGACCCGGAACTCGTCCTGCATGGAGTTGCCGAAATCCAGGAGGTCGTCGAAAGTCAGCACGTTGTCATCCTGGTCCAACACGGTGAGCCTGCCCTTCCCGACAAGGTGGCAGCTCTCGATCAGGGACAGCTGCAGGGCGTCCACTATGGACTTCCCGTAGTAGCCGTATGCCCTAAGTGCCTCCGTGTCGTCCCTGTCGAACACGAACACCCTGTCGCGGATGAGCCTGCCCACCGGTTTTCTGGAAATCGGCTCGGGGAACACCTTCCCCGCAGGATCGCGGATCGACATGATGTAGTAGGTCAGGTCACCCTCCTCGTCGACCACCCCGTACAGGAGCTTCTTCTTCCTGTCCTTGGTCTCCGAGGTTTCCCGGATCAGTGTGGCGATGTCTATGGCGTTCCTCTCCGACACCGCCCTGACGAGGAACTCCGGCCTGGAGTTGCTCATCGTCTTTCCCCTGGGGAAAACCGAGATATCGTAATCGCCGGTCTCGTACTTGGCGATGAACCCGCGTTGCCTGAGGTCGCGGTACACCAAGTACTTGATGTCGAAGCCTTCGACCGCCTTCGCTGAATAGCAGAACAGGTCATCGTACGACATCGCGCCGTCGGGCCCGACCACCTCGAGCCTCCTGCACTCGACCAAGTACGTTGCCTCCACGAGGTCCAGGTCGACCCCGCCCCCGCTACGCGGGTATCCGAAATTGCCCCTGGTGTAGAGTCTGCTGCCCTCGCTCTGGTCCCTGACCTCGACGATGTCATCGACTAGTTGACCTGCCATCGCGCCGAGTAGATGGTGCAGGTATTTAGGGCTCTTGGGAGCGCGGCACGCACCTTTTCATCGCCATGACCGCTGGAAACGCGAGAAAACCACCAAGCCCCCAGGATTCCGCTGACGAGAAGACCCCGCCGGGAATCTTCGGACCTGGGGGAATGAAACGCCCCTCCGCGAGGAGGGGCAATGGGTTTCAATAGTTGTCGATGGAGGAGGACGGAAGGGTTCCGTCCATGTACTGCTCGTACCCGTAGAGGTCCAGGAACCCGTGTCCGGAGAGACAGAATACGATGGTCTTTTCCTCGTTGTTGGCCTTGCACTCGAGGGCCTTGTCGATCGCCCCTTTGATGGCGTGGCATGATTCTGGGGCGGCGACGATCCCCTCGGTCTTGGCGAACATGACCCCTGCTTCGAAGGTCTCGGTCTGATCGTATGCTACTGCGCTCAGCAGGTGCTCGTCGTAAGCCGCGGAGACCAGCGGGGACATTCCGTGGTACCTGAGGCCCCCGGCGTGGATGCTCTTGGGCACGAACTCGGAACCGAGCGTGTACATCATGAGCAGGGGCGTGATCCCGCCTGTGTCACCGTAGTCGTACCTGAACTCCCCCTCGGTGAGGGACGGCGCGGCCTTGGGCTCGACGGCTATGATCTCCGTCTCGCTCTTTCCTTTAAGCTTCTCTGCCATCATGGGGAACGTGAACCCTGCGAAGTTGGAGCCCCCGCCGACGCAGGCGACCATGTAGTCGGGCTCGACCTCGGCCTTCTGCATCTGGAGCATCGTCTCCTCCCCGATTACGGTCTGATGGAGCATGACATGGTTCAGGACACTTCCGAGGGCGTAACAGGTCCCCTCGTCCTTCGTGGCAAGCTCGCATGCCTCGGAGATGGCGATTCCCAGGGACCCGGTTGTGTCGGGGTGCTCCTTGAGGACCTTCTTCCCGAACTCGGTGTACTCGGATGGGGATGCATAGACCTTGGCGCCGTACATGTTCATGAGCGTCTTCCTGAAGGGCTTCTGGTTGTAGCTTCCCTTGACCATGAACACCGTGGTGTCGATGTCGAACAGGTTGGAAACCATGGCGAGGGCTGTCCCCCACTGGCCAGCCCCGGTCTCGGTGGTCAGGGTGTGGATTCCCGCCTCCGCGTTGTAGTAGGCCTGTGCAAGTGCGGTGTTGCCCTTGTGGCTTCCCAGGGGGCTCATGTCCTCCCTCTTGAAGTAGATCTTGGCGGGAGTCTTGAGGTACTTCTCGAGACGGTATGCCCTCTGGAGCGGCGATGGTCTGTTGAGATTTATGAGGGCGTCACGGACCTCCTCGGGGATGTCGATGTACCTCTCGGTGGAGGCCTCTTGCTCGATGATCGCCTTACAGAATATGGGTGCGAAATCCTCCGGCTTGGCCGGCTCCTTGGTCACGGGGTTGAGCGGAGGCGCGAGAGGCTGGAGGTCGGCCGCGAGGTTGTACCATCTCTTCGGTATCTCCTCGGGGTCAAGGGTGATACGTGCGTCTTTCGGTATTGCCATACCATGCGCTATACCTCGGCTATATATGTACATAATGGTCATTAAATGTACTATTCTGTTCATTATATGGTTTCTGACATTCCATCAGGACCCGCAGATGCCCCTCTGAGGACGACTCTCGAGGACGCTGCCGTCAGGGAACTGGGCGATCCCTTCGGCACGGATCGGGGAGTCCAGCTCCGGAATGATCGATTGCCGTGACCAGGAGACTTGGCGGAACGCCATCGGAACGAACGCCCCCTCCCCCGAACAGTACGGACCTGGAAGCGTCCAATACATATCTTTTTATAGAAGTTCTTGCATATACATGTGTAGTGAACCAAGGGTTGACAACCGAGGGATAACATGGACGACATCGACATCCTGCTCTCCATGGTGGAGAACCCCACCAGGAGACGCATACTGGAATCGCTGGTACGCGAGCCGAGCTATCCCCTGCGCCTTTCCAAGGAGCTGGGGGTCAGCCAGCAGGCCGTGATGAAGAATCTGGCACTGATGGAGCAGAACGGACTCGTTGTCAGCAGTCGCGTCGACAGCTCCATGGGCCCGATGAGGATCGTCTACACCCCGAACACAGAGTTCACGCTGGTCGTGGAGATGCACAGGAGCATGTTCTCAGCCAAGGTCATAGGGCTAGGAGGGTCCGTCGAGGACGCCCCCGATGGGATGACCGAGGAGGAGGCGTCCCGTCGCATCGCAGAGATAGACTCAAGAATCGAGGAGCTCGACAGGGAGCGCGCCGCTCTCGTCTCGGAGAGGAACGCGATCGTGGAATCGGTCACAGGCCCCGGGAGAGAGGAACAGGGCACGGATGGGAACATCAAACAGATGACAATCGAAAGGGAGGTATGAGTATGGTGAATGAGAAAGCGATAAAGGTCGCCGAGCTGAAGTCCGGCGAGACTGGCAGGGGTATAGCCAGACTCGACCCCGAACTGATGGACATCCTCGGAATCAAAGTCGGCGACATCGTGCAGATCGACGGTGCGAGGAAAACCGTTGCGAAGGTCCTCAGGGGAGGACCCGAGGACGCTAACCGCGGAATCATAAGGATCGATGGATCGACCAGGCGCAATGCTGGTGTGTCGCTCGACGAGAGGGTCGCGGTGAAGAAGATCGCTGCGAAGAACGCCGAGAAGATCACCTTCGCCCCCACTGAGCAGCTCAGGCTGCAGGGCGGTGAGGAGTACCTCAGGCAGGTCCTGGAGGGGAGGGCGCTCGCCAAAGGCGACACCATTACTCTGAACGTGATGGGAAACAAGATAGACCTCATAGTCACGTCCTTCGCCCCGTCCGGAGACGCGGTGCTGATGACCAGCACGACCGAAGTGAAGGTCTCGGACAAACCCGCAGCCAACAAGGGCGACGTCCCGAAGGTGTCCTACGACGACATCGGGGGACTGGGAGACGCGGTCAGGAAGATCCGCGAGATGGTGGAGCTGCCGCTGAGGCACCCGGAGCTCTTCAAGAGGCTGGGGGTCGAGGCTCCGAAGGGAGTGCTCCTCCACGGACCACCTGGAACCGGCAAGACCATGCTGGCCAAGGCCGTTGCCGGGGAGACGAGCAGCAACTTCATCTCCATCGGGGGACCGGAGATAGTCAGCAAGTTCTACGGGGAATCCGAGGGCAAGCTGAGGGAGATCTTCAAGGACGCGGAGGAGAACGCGCCGAGCATCATCTTCATCGATGAGATCGACTCGATCGCCCCCAAGAGGGGGGAGGTCAACGGCGAGGAGGAGAGGCGTATCGTCGCCCAGCTCCTGTCGCTGATGGACGGACTGAACTCCAGGGGAAAGGTCGTGGTCATCGGGGCCACCAACAGGCCGAACTCCATCGACGAGGCTCTGAGGAGGCCCGGCAGGTTCGACAGGGAGATAGAGATCGGCATCCCCGACAGGGATGGAAGGCTCGAGATCCTGGAGATCCACACCAGGGGCATGCCTCTTGCCGAGGACGTCGACCTGAAGTGGCTCGCGGACAAGACCCACGGGTACACCGGGGCCGACCTGTCGGCGCTCACGAAGGAGGCGGCCATGGCCGCCCTCAGGAGGGTGCTGCCCGATGTGGACCTCGAGGCCGAGGAGATCCCCAGGGAGGTGCTGAACTCCATATCCGTGACTAAGGATGACTTCAAGAACGCACTGAAGGACATGCAACCCTCGACCATGAGGGAGGTCCTGATCGAGAAGCCAAACGTCAGATGGGAGGACATCGGAGCCCTGGAGGACGCCAAGCAGGAGCTGAAGGAGGCCGTCGAGTGGCCCCTGAAGTTCGGAAAGGTGTTCGACCACATGAACGCCAAGCCTCCAAAGGGGATCCTGCTCTACGGTCCGCCGGGAACCGGAAAGACCATGCTGGCCAAGGCTGTGGCGACGGAGTCGGAAGCGAACTTCATCGCGGTCAAGGGACCGGAGTTCCTCAACAAGTGGGTCGGGGAGTCCGAGAAGGCCGTGAGGGAGACGTTCAGAAAGGCGAGGCAGGCATCACCCTGCGTCATCTTTATGGACGAAATCGACTCGATCGCCCCCGAGAGGGGATCCGGCAGCGGGGACAGCAACGTCACCGAGAGAGTGATCTCCCAGATGCTGACCGAGATGGACGGCCTGGAGAGCCTGAACAACGTCGTGGTCATCGCCGCGACCAACCGCCCCGACATCATGGATCCCGCCCTGCTGAGGCCGGGCAGATTCGACAAGTCGATCTACATCGGACCCCCGGACAAGGAGTCGAGGAGGGCGATATTCGGCATCCACACCAAGGGCCGCCCGCTGTCGGACGACGTGGACCTCGACGATCTCGCCGAGAGGACCGAAGGATGCACCGGCGCGGACATAGCCGCCATCTGCAACGAGGCGGTCATGAACGCGGTGAGGAAGCTGGTCTCGTCCAACCCCAACCCCAGCGACGACGACATCGCCGCCTGCAAGGTCGACGGAGAGGACTTCCAGAAGGCCCTCGACAAGTTCGGCCCGAAGGTGAGGGAAGAGCTCAAGGGGTACGGAGGGGCCTGATCCCCTCCCACAAACCATTCAACGCAGAAAAAGAAGAACGAAGAGCCAGAGAGCTGGAAAGAAGGAAATCGACAAAGGAGGAATGAACTATGAGCGCAGCAGATGACATCTGGAACGACCTCTTCGGAGGTTTCGAGAGCCTGAACAGAAGGATCGAGGACATGTTCTCGCAGATGGACATGACCGGTCCCAACGTGAAGACGTACGGGTACACGATGTACCAGGGGCCCGACGGCGTGAGGCACGTCAAGGAGTTCGGGAACTCCGGCAGCAGGCTGAACGCGCTGAGCTCCGGGGATTCGAGGGAGTTCTTCACCGATGTGACGGAGGAGGACTCCGTGGTCAGGGCCGTTGCGGAGATTCCGGGTGTGGCCAAGGAGGACATCAGCCTGAAATGCACCAGCAACATGCTCTCGATTAAGGTCGACACGCCCGGGAGGAGGTTCGAGAAGGACCTGGCACTCCCCTGCGATGTCGACGTGGACTCCGCGAAGGCGGAGTACAACAACGGCCTCCTGGAGGTTACACTGGACAAGGTGTCCCCCTCCCGCGAGGGCAAGACAATCAGCATAGCCTGATCCGAGGGGACGGCCACCGCCCCCGCCAGGCCCTTCCGACCATTCTGGAAGAGCCTGGCACCCATTTATATAGAAGGTCTGACACTTTGTCAAACATGGGCAGGAACGACCTAATCAATACCACCAGAGCCATACTAGCGAAGGCGGGGTTCGACGTGTCATCCGCCCTTACGATAAGGGGCGTCTGCTTCGATGTCGTCGCCAGGCTGGACCAGAGGGTCCTCATCATAAAGATCCTCAGCAACATCGACGCCTTCTCCAAAGAGAACGCTGAGGAGATGAAGGTGCTTGCGGACGCGCTGAACGCAACACCCCTGGTGGTTGGCGAGCGCTCTAGCTCCGGTGCGCTGGAGCCGAGCATAGTCTACTCCAGATTCAACATATCCATCGTCTCCAACGAGACCCTTGCGGACCTCCTCCTCGAGGAGGCGCCGCCGTTCATCTTCGCTGCCCCGGGAGGACTGTATGTCAAGCTCGACGGAGACCTCCTGAAGACCATCAGGGAGGACCGCGGCATCAGCCTGGGTGCTCTTGCCGAAACTGCGGGCGTCTCTCGCAGGACCATCCAGATGTACGAGTCCGGCATGGGCGCCATGATAGACGCCGCTCTTCGCATAGAGGAGTACCTCGGACTTCCCATAATCGAGCCGATTGACCCGTTCGAGTTCAAAAGTGAGGAGCGCAGCAAGGAAGAGCGCACCGGCCGTGAACCTATCGACACGTTCGCCGTGAACCAACTGTGCAACCTCGGGTTCTCGGTCACACCGGTCATCAAGAGCCCGTTCGAGGCCGTGAGCCACAACAACAAGGCTCTGATGCTCACCGGCCTAGGTACCGACGACGCCAAGCTCATACAGAAGGCCGTTGTGGCATCGGACATCGCACGCATCATGGACCGCTTCTCAGTCCTCATCGTCGAATACAAGCACGACCGCGACAACATCGACTCCACAGCGGTCGTCTCCAACGAAGAGCTGAAGAAGATCGACGCTCCGGAGGACCTCACGGACCTCGTAGCCTCCAGAGGGACCAGGAAATGATAGAGATCCCCGTGGGCGGCTGCAGGGTGTGCATACTGCCCGTCGTGAACGGCATCGTCTCGGAAGCCGACAAGGTCGTGGCCGCATACGAAGGCTTCGATGCGTACGGGGTGTCCCTCGGGATAGAGGGGGTCCAAGCCATCAAGAACCGTGTGCAGTTGCAGGACGACTTCGAGGTAAGCGAGCTCGACATAGCCTATGCCCAGAGGATGGAGCAGCTCACGGGCGAACAGGTGGAGATCCCGTCCCCTGCGATGTGCGCCCTGGTGGACCGTTGCGCCAAGGACGGCATGAACGTCATCGCACTGGACATGAACGACGCGGACTTCACCGAGATGTACTGCGACACCGTAAGGGCATGGGACTTCGTCAAGGAGCACCGGCTCGCCAAGAAGGGCATGAAGCATAGGTTCAGATCCACCGATCCGGCGAGCTTCGCCATGGAATGGGATTCGTTCATTCACGACGTCAAAGGATACAAACAGGTCTCCGAGAAAAGAGAGAGGTATATCGCCGACCAGATCAGGGACGTCGCCAGATACAAGAACAGCCTGCTAGCCGTCATTGAAATCGAACGCGCGGAGAACGTCGCGAACCTGCTGAGATGATCGGATGACTTGCGACAGGTGCGACGAGGACCGTATGGCGGGACATCTGTTCTGCAAGTACTGCGGAGCGCCCCTGGCTTGCCCCCATTGCATGGAGGCGAGACAGCAGGGATGCAGGTTCTGCCCCTCCTGCGGGAGGCCCCTGGAGACCGCTGGCTCGACGAAGGGCACCACCATGGGGTCGATTCTCAGAAACATCGTCCTGTGCGTCGTACCGCTCCTGGTCATCCTCCTGACGGCGGAGACCGTGGCCCTCGTGGTGGGCTTCACGGACGTGCTGGAATGGGCCGGGAAGAACGCCGCCGAGGTGCTGGTTCTGATCCCTAGCCTGGAGATTGCTGGCTACCTGAGTGGGTTAGGGCTCCAACTTTACTGGGTCGTCGTGTTCGCCGCGGTTGCGATCTCGGTTGCCGCGATTCTTTGGCAGAGTCTGCCTGCGGCAAAGAATCCCTTGACAGAGGAATCCCGCGAACGGTTCTCGGAGACCCCCCTGTTCTGGTTGACGCTCCTTCTGTGTGGCAGCCTGCTCCTGAACGTGATCATCGCGGTTTTCAGCATGGACACGTCGTCTGCTGACGACATCACCGTGGGCTTCGTTCCGGAGGCGCTTTACGCGTTCGCCAATGCGGCGGTGTGGGAGGAGGTCATCACACGCGTCGCCTACATAGGACTGCCGATGGCCGTCCTGGCACTGTTGTCCAGGAGAAGGGACTTCCTTAGATACCTGGTCGGAGGATTCGGAATGAGCCGCCTTGCCCTGGCCCTCATGTTCGTGTCCGCCGTCATCTTCGGATTCGGCCACCTCTCGGGATGGGGCCTTTGGAAGGTTCTGCCTACGACCATAACCGGACTCGCCCTGGGATACCTCTACATACGCTTCGGGATCCACGTCTCCATAACGTTCCATTTCATCGTGGATTACATGAGCGTCCTCATCGAGGGGCCGGTCGCCCTGATAGTCTCCATCGTGCTCATCGTGATCATTATCGCGGGAATACCCTGCCTGATAGAGATCCTGAGGAGGCTGGGAGGGGCTCCCGACGCACTGAAGAGGATGCCCAACATCCTCCCGCCGGATCAGGAGAGCATCTTCTCCAGACGGGGCTGAGACGCCCTCGCCGACTCGAGGCTCTTGGCTTCGATGATGTAGTTCCCGCGGTACCAGGACAGCTGTGCCAGCACATCCCGGAAATCGATTATCCCGTCGCCTATCGTCAGATGCTCGTCCCTCTGCCCGTTGTTGTCGTGGATGTGCACATTGACTATCCTGTCACGGAACGTGTCGACCATGTCCCCAATCTGTCCTGAGGTGTTCGCATGTCCGATATCGAAGCAGATGCCGAGGTCAGTTCCATCCACGATGTCCGCCAGAGTCTCCGCGGTTATGCCGAGGAATATCGGAACGTTCGGCATGTTCTCGATGGCAATCGGAACCCCGTACTCACCCTGCATCTTGTCGAAAACACGCATGGACCTCTTCGCACGGTCTGCAGCACGCTCGGCAGTGCCATTGACGGCCATTGACGCAAGACCAGGATGCACGGTCACTGTCTTCGCGCCGATCTCCGCCGACGATGCGATCGCCGCGCAGGTTTCCGCCACCGACGCCTCCATGAGCCTGTCCGAGAACGAGGCGACGTTGAGGTCGCATATCGGTGCATGGACCGAGCAGGACAGGCCGACGGAAGACACCAATTCGGATATCTCCGCCTCCCTGCCCACCACGGAATGGTCGATTTCGGAGAAGATCTCCCAGTGACGGAAAGTCTCCGATACGGGGCCCACCCATTCGGCGACGGGGCTGTTGCTGAAATGGGTGCAGGACATCCCGATCATGGCTTGACCTCCTCCCCGTCCACAGTCATGGGTGCCACCCTGTCGATCAGCGCCACGAGGTCGTCGTCCTCGATGGAGACCTCTATGGCCCCGAGAACAGGGTTCCTGTCGGCGAAGGAGATCTTGCCGACTGTCGCCACTTGCTTGTTCAGGCTCATCCTGGTCCTTTGCCCGCGCATGTTCGAGATGAGCACCGAACGGGCGGCGTCGAGGATTCTCTGCTTGCGAATCAGGCGCCCAAATCCATCCAAACCAGGGGCGATACCCTCGAATCCCGATTCTGTCAGTTCAAGCTCAGCATCTGGGAAGATGGAGAGAATGGCTGCACGGACCTTCTCGGGATCCTCACTGGGGTTCACTGGACATGATATCTGGACGGCGGTCATAGACAATTCTATGATTGGCTGATATTTAAACTGGGCGAATAGAACAGTTCCATCAGAGTGAGGTAACTCCGAACCTCGCAAGGAACTTTTCCAGTGATTTGTCCGATGACTCCACATATGTTCCTGTAGGAGTCACCGCTTTCTTCAGGAAGGACACTCTGAATGGCATGTCGCTCACATCTGAATCTACGCCTGCTTCGGACGCCGCCTTCAGAATCTCGCTGTGAATGTTGATAACGACATACTGCCCACTAGAAATGTCTTCGAATTGCTCGCTCCATCCAGTAGCGAATGAAGTTGCGTCTGGTGATATAATGATCAATGTCAAAGAATTGATACTGGGTTTGTCTGGAGAATTTATCCTGATTGGAGCACTCAGCTTCATCATAGATTTCGGGTCCAACGAGATGCTCATGTTCGGACGGTTCTCTCTCACTGGTGCCTTGCTATTGCT
Source organism: Candidatus Methanomethylophilaceae archaeon (assembly GCA_944321985.1). GTDB lineage: Archaea > Thermoplasmatota > Thermoplasmata > Methanomassiliicoccales > Methanomethylophilaceae > Methanoprimaticola. Next base: position 3,097 of record CALUNK010000024.1, on the reverse strand, counting down.
CGCCGGACTTCTTATGAAAAACCAGGTCGGTGTAAAGAACGTTCATAATCTGGTCTATCTGATCATGGGAGCAGGAATCGTGATCTTCCTGACATCAGAACTGATTGACTGGCATCCGATGGAACTGTTGATACTGGTGACCTGCGAAGCATACGGCGTCATTGTTTACACCCTGTTCCTGAGAATACCACGGTCAGAATGATCAGCAATAAGCCTGAAGAACAGTACGATCCTTCCAATATCTTATCATAATTACAAACTCTGACGAATAGCCATTGAGTAAACTCTTAACCCTGTGCGGGGATGGGGGAAACAATGAGAGAGGAGATACTGTCGGCAGCAGCTAAGAGAAAGATATTCTTCTCACCGGACGCCATGGAGATGATCCTCTCCAACAGCGACCCCATGGGTTTCACCAACACGGTGTTCGCCCACCTGTCCGATAACTTGATGTTCGTCGGCAAACAGGACATCATGGACTGCATAGCCGGCGACAAGGTCCTCTTCGAGTCCCCGAAGGAGGTCAAACCTAAGAACAGGTTCACATCGGACCTGACGGTCATGAAGGGCACTGACGTCACAGGCGAATCCACCTGCGAAGGCAAGATCAACGACTTCGCGAACTACTTCAGAAGCCGCTTCTTCACTCTGAAGAGACTCGTGGAGAAACGCAACGATTTCGGCAGAGCGATGGACATCTCCAGGGCGATGACCCTCGACAGAGACGTCAAGATCACAGGAATCGTCTACGAGTGCTCCACTACGAAGAACGGACACACGATGCTGACGATAGAGGATGACACCGGCACGGCCAAGGTTTTCATATCCAAGGACTCCCCGCTCAGCTCGGAGAGCTTTGTCAACGACGAGGTGATAGGAGTCCTCGGAAGACCCAACGTCCAGAGATCCATGATCATCCCCGAGAAGATATACCGCCCCGACATCCCCCGCAACCACACATGGGAGGTCACCGACACCACGTCGAAAATCGCGTTCCTGTCGGATGTGCATGTCGGAAGCGCAACCTTCCTCGAGAACGATTGGCATAGGATGATCGATTGGCTGAAACACAATGCGGAATCGGAATGCATAAACTACCTGGTATTCCCCGGGGACGTCGTCGACGGAATCGGGGTGTTCCCCGATCAGGACAAGGAGCTCAACATCAAGGACATCGACCGCCAGTACGAGACGCTGGCCGAGAACCTCAAGGAGATACCCGACCACATCAAGATGGTAGTGCATCCTGGCAATCACGACGCCGCCCGCCTGGCGGAACCGCAACCTGCGCTCAACCTCAGGTTCACCAAGAACTTCGATTCCAACATCATCATGGTGGGGAACCCCGTGTACCTCAATGTGGAGGGCCGCACTGTGCTGACATACCACGGCAAGAGCCTTGACGACTGGATCGCCGCCGTCCAGTACCTGACGTACGAGAACCCTCTCGACACCATGAAACAGATGTGTGTCAGGAGACACCTCGCACCGATCTACGGCCAGAGGAACGCACTCGCCCCGGAGAAGAAGGATTACATGGCAATGGACTACGTCCCGGACATATTCGTCACCGGGCATGTGCACGGGGTCGGACAGGAGATATACAACGGGGTCAGGATGATCAACGCGTCCACATGGCAGTCGCAGACCGAGTATCAAAGACAGCATAACTTCAACCCCGACCCCGGGATAATGCCTGTCGTCGATCTGGGCAACGGTCAGATCAGGATGCACAACTTCCACGAGTGAGCCCGGTCGTCAGCCTCAATGGCAACCACGTCCGACGGTCTTTTCAAAGCCGACGCCAAAAGGTCCGCCCCACAACATACACTTCTTTGATTCTGAACTTGATTATCCCACTGACGCATCGGCTGGAGACCAATGCTGTGCTCCTATGAGGTCGGCATGGTGGACAATGCCGCATAGGGATGACATCAAAAGAGTGACCGGGCCAGAGGCCCGGTGTGAAAATGAAGTTTCTTAAGGGGTTTAGAGACGATCCTGGATCAGCACCGCGATGATGATGAAGGCACCGAGCAAGAGCATCCCGTAAGAGACGATCCAGATTAGATTGAACGACCTCTTCATCTTGACGGGGTCGTCCTTTATTTCCTCCAGACGCTCTTCGATGGATTTCACTCTTCCGCGGCTCCTTTGCTCTTCAGGTGCTTGAGGCGGGTGGTGTTCTCCCTGTCCATCTCTTCGAGACTGAACTTGACGAACCTCTCCGCCTCCTGCAGCTCGGGGATGATCTTGTACTCAAGGGCGTTGACACGCCTCTTGGTCTTCTCGATCTCATCCAGCAGCTTCTTCATCGTGGTCTCGACCTCTGCTGCACGTATGATCGTGTCGAGCAGCTTCTCGAACGCGTTCGAGGCTCCCTCGATGTAGGGGGACGTGGAGATGACTCCGTATCCCTTCTCGGTCATGTTTGAGTGCACCCAGTCTGCCTCGACTTTGGGAACCATCATTCCCATGATGCTCTTGCTGCTGAGCTTCACCTGCGGGTCTGATTTCAGGGCGTATGCCGCGCTTCTCACGGCGATCTCTCCCTCGACCGCCCTGGCGATGGTGATCTTCTCCATCGCGACATCGTAGTCGGCGGAGACGCCTTCACGCATCTTCCTGGCCTTCTCGAGGACCTCGAAGAACTCGATGATGAGACCGTCTCTCTTCATCTTGAGGATCTTGTACCCACTCTTGGTGAGTTTGATCCTCCTCTTCAGGTCCAGAAGGACCGAGCGGTTGGGGGTGACATCGTGTGCAGCCATGGCAATCACTTCTTGGGCAGGTACTTCTCGAGGTACTTGCGGCTGATCCTTGTCAGCTGGTCGAGGTCGAGCTCGGTGAAGATCTCCCAGGCGATGTCCAGGGTCTCCTCGATGGAACGGTCCTCGTCGATTCCCTGACGGACGATCCTGTCCTCGAAGATGTCGGCGAAGTCCAGGAGCTTCCTGTCCTTGGCGGAGAGGGAGTCCTTTCCTACGATGGCCACGAGACCGCGGAGATCCTTACCCTCGGCATAGGAGGCGTAGAGCTGATCGGACACGTTCTTGTGGTCCTCACGGGTCTTGCCGGCTCCGGTTCCTCCTCCCAT
>CALUNK010000023.1 GCA_944321985.1 Candidatus Methanomethylophilaceae archaeon | reverse complement strand
GAGCACGTTGCTCCGCGCGCTTATGTAGAGCTTGAAGGCCTCCGGGTGCTGGCTCGTGATCTCGTCGTTCAGGGCGGACTCCAACTCGGTGACCCGCGACCTCGCCCACTGCGTCCTCCACCGCGTCCTCGGCCACGACAATGCCGGGAACGCCCCCTGGGCGGACCTGGCGGAGGACATGGTCGTCGAGTACGTCCTGGACTGCCTGGACACCCCCCACACGTCTGTCTCGGGGAGGGAGGACAGGATGTTCGTCTGCGGTAGGCAGTTCTCGAGGGCCGGGGCCCCCTCCCCCGACCTGCTCGCGCAGGTCGTCAGGGAGACGTCGCCCTGGCAGCTGGAGTCCCACGCCCGGATGTTCGTCCGTGACGACCACTCCGCCCGCGCGGGCGCCGACGACGCGGCGTGGAGGGAGCTGTCCCAGCAGGTCATGGCGGAGGTCGAGGGGTTCGTGAGGGACGAGGAGGGGAGGACCTCCGCGCTGCTCTCCATACTCAGGATCCGCAACCGCAGGAGGTACGACTACCGCGCGTTCCTGAGGAAGTTCATGACCCGTCGCACCGTGGTGAGGGAGAGCCCCACGGATTTCGACCCCATCTACTACACCTACGGCCTGTCCGTCTACGGCAACCTGCCGCTCATCGACTCCTTGGAGCAGTCCGAGTCGGGCAGGGTGGAGGAGTTCGTCATCGCGATAGACACCTCGGGCTCGACGATGGGCGGGCCGGTGGTCAGGTTCCTGGAGGAGGCCTTCGAAGTGCTCAGGCAGACTCACGCGGACGGGGGCGCGAACCTCCACGTGATCCAGTGCGACGACATGGTGCGCTCCGACGACGTCGTGACATGCGAGGGCGATCTGCGCAGGCTCGTCGGGGGATTCGAGCTCAGAGGCGGAGGGGGCACCGACTTCAGGCCCGTGTTCGACTACGTGGACAGGCTGGTGGACGAGGGAGGGTTCAGGAACCTGAGGGGCCTGATGTACTTCACTGACGGCTTCGGGACGTACCCGACGAGGCGCCCGAGGTACGAGACGGCGTTCGTGTTCTGCGACGACATGTACAGGGAGCACGACGTGCCCCCGTGGGCGATGAGGATCGTGGTGAGAACGGAGGACCTGATGCCGGGACGCCCCCGATACGGTTAACTAGCCCTGGATACCGTCCACTTATCCGATGATCCACACGCCCCTGACCAACAAGGCTGCCCGCTTCGCCTACAAGGCCCACCACGGACATGTGGACGACTTCGGCCTCCCGTACATCTTCCACCCGTTCCATCTGGCCGAACTCATGGCCGACGAGACGACAACCTGCGTCGCACTGCTTCATGACGTGGTGGAACATACTGATGTCACATTCGAAATGTTGGAGACTGAATTTCCAGACTACATCGTCAGATCTGTCCGTAAACTTACCCATGATAAGGATTGCGACTACCTGGAATACATCAGATCCCTGATGGATGATCCCGTGGCAAAAACTGTCAAACTGGCAGATCTAGCACACAACTCAGATCCCAATAGAGCAGCTGGGCTAGAGGGCTTTGATGAACATAAGGCAACTCTCGATAGAGAAAGATATGCCAAAGCGATGGAAATCCTGATGGAGATCGATGCCGACCGCTGTGATTCATAATAATGTCATGGCCTTCAGCATATATGCTTCCGTTTCACTTCATCATCGCATATCATCATTGACACAATCATGGATATTATTTCCTATTTGGCATATTCTTCCAACAGAAACAATTTCACACGTCATGTCTGGTATTTCGAATGGAATGTCCATATTAATCCATTAATCCTCCAACTATATTATGGATGGATTTAGTATCCAATCCCTAATTAACATAAATATATCATTTTAGGTTCAACAAAATATTATAAATATTAGTTGGATGAATCATCCAATGGTTCCCATGAACACCAAAGCGATAATAGCAGCGGCCCTGGCCGTAATCATCGTCATTGCCGGAGCCAGTTACTACGTCATTTCGAACAACGACGGGAAAAACAAGATTCCCCCTGGATCTGAGAACGACGTCACAAATTGCAACCTCTGGGTCTACGGCAACGTCAACGGCGACAATTACATAGACCAGAAGGATGTGGATCTGTTAGAGAAGATCATAGCTGGCAAAGCCGATGAGGTGTATATCATCGCATACGACGGATACAGCGCCAGCGGCGTTTCGCAGAGGATCTCCCTCGCTGATGCCAACCAGGACGGCGTACTTGACAGCAAGGACGTAGAGTATGTCGAAAGCCTCATACTCTATATGAAGAACTACTCCAAAGCCGTCGAAAACAAATCCCTCGACACATTCGATGAAAAGTTCACACTCTTTTACAACAACTGCGACAACATCGCCTGTTCAGTCGGCCTCCCGATCAAGACGATAGTCTCCATGTACTTCTCCAACAGTGAGATAATCAGACTCCTAGGCGCCGTGGATCGTGTGGTCGCCACCGACGACACCACTCTGGCGAAACCCACCCTCCTCCCGGAGTTCCAGGGCATAACGAACCTAGGTGACAGGAAAGCGGTCAATTCCGAAGCCGTGCTCGCCACGGGCGCAGATGCATACTTCACAGGCTCTTCGAGTACCTACTCCAAATATCTGGAGAAAGACGTGGGAGCTGTAGTAGACATCATACGCCTATCGGCCTGGGAGGACAACAATGTCATGGTCGGTGCCCTCACACTCGGTTACATGCTTGGATGTACGGAAAAGGCCTACGAATACATAGGCTGGTGCAATCACTACATCGACCTCATCTCCGACAGAACATCCGGCATTACCGACAAGGTCACGGTAATCTCCCCAAAGGGGCGGGTCAGCGACTCCACCACACTTCTTGAAGGCAACGGCCCTGGATCAGGACAGTTCGAGATAAATGAGCTCGCGGGAGCCGAAGACATTTCCAACAGGTTCAGTGCCACCAGCGAGTACCCCAACTATACCCGGGAGGGCATCCTGTCCTACAACGTCGATGCCATTGTGATCTCAGGATATTGCGGATGGGAATACCAGCCGTCTGATGTCCAAAAACGTGTGTATGATGTGATCGACAAGGTAAGGTACACATACGACGGGACGAAGGCTGTCAATGACGGCAAGGTCTACTTCATCGCCAATGAGCTGTACACGGGACCATCCAACATCGTCGCCATGACCTACATAGCCACATGGCTGTACCCGGACATTTTTGAGGACGTCGACGGACGGGAGGTGTTCCAGGAATACCTGGAGAAGTTCTGCCCTGGCCTCTTGGACTACAACCTCGACGCACACATCAACCAGTTCGTCTACGGCCCCGATTCCACTGGGATGTGATTCCCGCTCATAAACCCCTTCCGAAACCTCTTCGGAATCCATGGCACGACCAGCAGCGGATGATGTCCAATGTTCGAGAAGACTAATCATTTCAATCTGCCGGAGATCTCCCAGACGTACGACCTGTACTCGGAGTGGGACGACGGCACCATGGAAGAGGGCAGTGTGGACAGCGAATACAGCAGGTACATCCTATCCAAATGGATTCTAATCTTTGCCTGCATCGCGATTTGTGTGATCGTCCTAGGACTGGCAATAACTGTGGGCGAGTATCCGATAGGATTCGGTGAATCCTACTGGACGATATGGAACCATATCTTCGGAACCGTTCCTACGGATCATTCTGACCCGCTGTACATCAAAGACCACGTGGTCTGGGATCTCCGTCTTCCGCGCATTGTGGTGGGGGTCGTCGCCGGAGCAGGCCTGGCCGTCGCGGGGGCCACGATGCAAAGCACGCTCAGGAACCCGCTTGCCGATCCGTACACCACGGGGATTTCCTCGGGAGCGGCATTCGGAGCCACGATTGCAATCTGCTACGGCGTGGGAATCTTCGGCTCCAGCGGCTCCATAGTCGTCAACGCGTTCGTGTTCGCACTTGTACCGACAGCGATCATCACCCTCGTATCCATGACCCGGAAGATCTCCCCGGTCAGCATGATCCTCGCTGGGATAGCCATAATGTACATTTTCACCGCCATGACGACTGTCCTGAAACTGTGGGCCAACCCGGACGACCTGGCGTCTGTGTACAGATGGGAGGTGGGCAGTTTCGAGGGGCTTGACTGGAACGATGTGCCCATCATGGCAGCCGTGACCCTCATCGGCTCTGTTTTCCTCATTCTTGTTTCAAACAAGATGAACGTCCTCGCTACCGGAGACGATAACGCTAAAGCACTCGGTATAGACGCTTCCAAACTCCGTCTCATATGCCTGGTAGTCGTCACTCTCGTGACGGCTTCCATAGTCAGCTTCACTGGAGTCATAGGGTTCGTTGGTCTTGTGGCGCCTCATGTCGTCAGGATATTCATCGGATCTGACAACAGGTATCTGATTCCGGCATCGATGGCACTCGGAGCTGCACTGCTGCTCGTCGCTGACCTCATAGGCAGGACCATAATAGCCCCAGCAGTGCTGGAGGTGGGTGTCGTCACCGCATTCATCGGAGGCCCGTTGTTCCTGTATCTAGTTATCCGTCAGAAAAAGGAGGCTTGGTGAATGGAAATCCGCATCGAGGATATGTCCTTCGGATACGATTGTCTGCCTGTCCTTCAAAACGTGAACCTATTGATAGATAGACCCGGATTGGTATGCATCGTCGGCCCCAACGGTGTCGGCAAATCCACATTGATCAGATGCATGAACAGGCTGCTGAAACCCACGTCAGGCAGAATCATGGTGGACGGCATCGACATCCAGGACGTACCGTACAAAAACCTATCCAGAATCATGGGTTATGTTCCTGTTGCATCAAACGATGCCTTCTCGATGACAGTCCTAGACACTGTCATGATGGGCAGATACCCATACCAGAAGCTAGGCCGTGCCTCAGATCTCGATCATAGGGTAGTAAAACGTACATTGAACATGATGGGAATCAGACACCTGTCTATGCGGAACTTCGACGAGCTTTCCGCGGGACAGCATCAGAGGGTTTCAATAGCCAGGGGACTCGCCCAGACGCCCAGAGCGCTCATACTGGACGAACCCACCTCCAACCTTGACATTAGGCATCAAATGCAGGTCACCGAGCTCCTGCACAATCTAGCCGTCTCGAATGACATTACCGTTGTGATGGTGAGCCACGACCTCAACGTATCGGCAAAATACGCGGACACCATCGTCATGATGGCTCTTCCAGGCGTGGTTCATAAAGTAGGGACACCGACGGAGGTTCTGACGGAAGACAACATCCGCTACGTTTACGGTGTGGAGTGCAAAGTCATCGAAGACGATGGAAGACCCCATGTAATCCTGAAAAGTGCGCTACCAAACGAAGTCATCAGATGCATGTATGGGAATTGACAAAAATCCGAAGCCCATAAGTCAGATGTTCGCCATGCCGTTACATTCCGAAGAACGGTGGCGAATTTGGACATACAATCTGCTAAGGATAACGTAAAGGACGCGATACGCTCCTATCTGGACAAGGACGCCGCGGGGAACTACGTCATACCCCGCAGCAGGCAGAGGCCGATCATGCTGGTCGGGGCCCCGGGGCTGGGGAAGACCGCCATAATGTCGCAGATAGCCGCCGAGCTGGACATAGGCTATGTCGGGTACACGATCACACACCACACCCGCCAGTCGGCGATAGGGCTGCCGATGATCGAGACCAGGCAATACGGGGGCGTGGAGCACCCGATCACCAGGTACACCATGAGCGAGATCGTGGCGTCCGTCTACGAGGCCATGGAGTCACAGGGGAGGAGGGAGGGGATCCTCTTCATCGACGAGGTCAACTGCGTCTCGGAGACCCTCTCCGCGGCGATGCTCGACCTCTTGCAGAACAAGAAGTTCGGGCCCCACCCCATACCGTCCGGTTGGGTGCTGGTCACCGCCGGGAACCCGCCCGAGTTCAACTCCTCCGCCAGGGAGTTCGACATCGCCACCCTGGACAGGATAAGGGTCATCGAGGTGGAGCCGGACGCGGAGGTCTGGATGAGGTACGCGATGAGCTCCGGCATACACGACGCCATCACGTACTACCTCCAGGTGAAGCCGCAGAACCTCCTGAGGATCGAGAGCACGCCGGACGGCCCGGTCTTCGTCACGCCCAGGGGATGGGAGGACCTGTCCATGGTCCTCAAGGAGCACGAGCGCCTGGGGCTCGAGGCGGGGATAGACCTGATCTCCCAGTACGTCAGGTACCCGGAGATCGCATCCGAGTTCAAGCGCTACATGGACTTCCACAGGAAGTACTCCGAGGACCACGACGTGGACTCCGTCCTCGGGGGCCGCGCCGACCCGTCCTCCGTCGCGGAGGCCGGGGCGGAGGAGAAGCTCTCGCTGATCTCCGTCATCATCGGAAGGCTCAACGCCGAGGCGGAGAGGGGCATGGACCTGAGGGCCCTGAAGGGGAGGCTGGACGACCTGGCCGGCGGGGACGGTCTCGCAGGCCTGAGGGCGGAGCTCGGGAGGGAGCTGGACTCCAACACGACGTCGGACTCCCGCAGGTCCGCCGCGTTCTGCCTGTCGGCGCTGGACGGCGCCGACGACCCGGAGGCCCTCGGAAGGGAGTGCGCCGCATCCCTGGAGGCGGCGAAGAGGGAGTTCGACGCCCATGTGGACAACGCCATGTCGTACATGGTGGCGGCGTTCGGCAGGGGGCAGGAGCCTGTGTCCCTGCTCGCCGGATTGATAGGATGCTACAGCGTCGTGATGTTCTCGGACGTCGACGGTCCGCTCTACAGGTACAACGAGGAGCTGCTAACGTCGGGGCGCGACAGGACGCTGGTTGAGATGACGGAGGGGCTCCGATGGCAAACAGGGTGGACTCCGAGCCCTGCGAGGGCGGCCGCCGGGTGACCCGCGTGGTCTCCACCGACGCGGACGTGACCGTGCCGGAGACGCTGGACGGCGTCCCGGTGGTATCCGTGGGGCCGTCGTTCCTCGGCGGGTCGCCGGCCGTCGATGGCAGGACCGTCAGGATCCCTGCCACGGTGAGGCACGTCGACCCGGAGGCCTTCGAAGGCACCGTGGGCATCAGGAGGGTGGAGTACGGCGGCAGCATGGAGGAGTTCAGCTCCTTCGGCATACGGACCGGGTTCGACTGCGAGGTCGTGACCGGTGACGGGCGCTCGTTCGCCTTCATGAGCGGCTACCCGATGTGCTTCCCCGACTTCGACGAGGCAATACTGGCCATGAACCTCAGGATGGACCAGAACATCGCCGTCAGCAGGCTGAGGGACCCCGTGCTCCTCACGGAGCAGTGCAGGGAGAGGTACAGGCGGTACCTGTCCGGCAGGATAATGCCGCGTGCCGAGCAGGCGGTGGCGGCGGGTGACACCTCCGCCCTGGCGGAGATGGTCTCCACGGGCATGTTCGACGACGACGCGGTCAGGCTCCTGATGGAGAGGTCGCTTCGCTCCGGCAAGACCGCCGTGACGAGCATGCTCATGTCGGTGCTGTACTCGAGAAGAATGTGAAGGTGGGGAGGGGTCTCCCCCTTCCCCGGTTCTCACTGGGCTGGCTCCCACTTGCACCTGACGGGCGAGACTATGGCGCCCTCGGCCTTGAGCTCCTTGAACGCCTTGTCGATCTCCTTCCTGTCGATGCCGGTGGCCTTCTCGACCTCTCCGGCGCTCATGGGCTTGCCGGCCTCCTTCATTGCTTTGATGACGTCGTCCTTGACTGCCATATTAACACCGTGAACACCGTATGGCGGGGACGTTGATATACGTTTCCCGCCCACCAAAACCTATGAATCCGTCCTAGCGGGTGCGGGTCACATGGATGGCGGGGAATCGCTGGTTTCGAGGGCGGGGAGGTTCGTCAGGGGCCAGGTCGTCCTCGTCGTCTCGGCGGTACTCGCGGTCGCGTCGATGGTCATCGTCCCCCCGAACGCCGGGTACCTGGACTACATCGACGTCCGCATGCTCTGCATCCTGTTCTGCTTCATGGCGGTGGTCGCGGGCATGAGGGAGTGCCATCTTTTCGGTGCTGTGGCCGCCCGCCTCCTGGCCGGCAGGCGCAGCCTCAGGATGCTGTGCCTGATCCTGGTGCTGCTGCCGTTCTTCAGCTCGATGTTCATCACCAACGACGTCGCCCTGATCACGTTCGTGCCGTTCACCATTCTTGTGCTGGGGATGGCAGGGGAGGGCGGGAGCATCCTGCCGGTCGTGGTCCTGCAGACCGTCGCCGCCAACCTGGGCAGCATGCTGCTGCCCTTCGGGAACCCCCAGAACCTCTTCATCTACTCCCACTACGGCGTCGGCACGGGGGATATGGTCCTGCTGCTCGCCCCGTATGTGGTCGTCGGAGGCATCGCGATGTGCCTCATGTGCTCCAGGTTCCCGACCCACGAGGTCCATGTGGACATAAGCAAGGACAGGGATGTCCGCTACAGAGGGTTCCTGGCACTGATGCTCGTCCTGTTCGCGATGTGCATCCTGACCGTCCTGCGCGTCGTGCCTTGGCAGGCCGCGGTCGCGGTGACCGTGGCGGTGATCGCGCTGACCCACCGCGGGGTGCTCGCCAGGGTCGACTACGGGCTGCTGCTGACGTTCGTGTGCCTGTTCGTGTTCACGGGGAACATCTCTCACATCGACGCGGTCAGCTCCGCCCTGGAGGGGCTCATGTCCTGGGAGCCGGCGATCGCCTCGCTGGGGGTCAGCCAGGTGATCAGCAACGTCCCCGCGGCGACTCTGCTCTCCGGATTCACGGATGACTGGCAGGGGCTGCTCGTCGGGGTCGACGTGGGAGGGTTCGGGACGCCGATAGCGTCGATGGCTAGCATGATCTCCCTGGGGTTCTACTCCAAGACCGAGGGCGCGGACACCGGCAGGTACCTGGCGTGGTTTACCGCCGCCAACGTGGCCATGGTGGCCGTACTCCTGGCGGTGTACCTCGTCCTCTGAGCCCGCCTATGTAAAATACGGAGGAAGACAATCCTGCGGACATGGACTTCTGGGGCCCAGACGACACCTTCGAGGAAAGGACCGAACGGTTCCTCCGCAGCCAGGCGGTGCTGGTGGCCTCCGCAGTGCTGGCGGCCGCGTCCATGCTGCTGGTCCCGCCGTCGTGGGACTACGTGGACTACGTAGACGTGCGCACGCTGTGCATCCTGTTCTGCTTCATGGCCGTCGTGGCCGGGCTGAAGAAGTGCAACGTGTTCGAGATCCTCGCCCAGCGCATCCTGGGCGGGGAGAGGAGCGTCAGGATGCTCTGCCTGCTGCTGGTGCTGCTGCCGTTCTTCTGCGCCATGTTCATCACCAACGACGTGGCCCTCATCACATTCGTCCCCTTCGCGATACTCGTCCTCAGGATGGCCAGGAGGAGCGACCTGATCGTCCCGGTGGTCGTGCTGCAGACCGTGGCTGCGATACTCGGGAGCATGTCCATACCATTCGGCAACGCCCAGAACCTGTACATCTCGTCGAAATACGGCGTGGGGATGGGCGAGTTCCTCTCGGTGATGCTGCCGATATCCATCGTCGGAATCGTCATCGTGCTGGCACTGTGCTCGAGGTTCGGGGGAGAGAAGGTGGACATCGAGTTCGACAAGTCCTACATCCTCAAGCACAGGAGGCTGCTCGCGGTTTTCGCGGTCCTCTTCGCGTTGTGCGTGGCCGCCGTCCTGAGGTGGGTGCCTTACCAGGCCGCGTTCGTGCTGACCGTCGCCTGTCTCCTGGCTTTCATGCCCAGGGCCCTTCTGAGGGTGGACTACAGTCTCCTGCTGACCCTGCTCTTCATGTTCGTGTTCGCCGGCAACATGGCCCGGATCGACGTGGTCCGGGAGGTGTTCGGGAACCTTATGTCCTGGGACCCGACGGTCACGGCCATGGCGCTGAGCCAGGCGACCGGGAACATGCCGGCATCCGTCCTGCTTTCGGAGTTCACCTCGGACTGGAAGGGGCTGCTGGCAGGCATAGGGGTCGGAGGCTTCGGGACGCCGATGGCGTCGATGGCGAGCATCGTGTCCCTGAGGATCTACATGAGGGAGGAGAGGGAGGGGCCCGGGAGGTACCTGAAGCACTACACCGCCGTGAACGCGCTGATGCTGCTGGTGCTGACGCCGCTCGCCCTGCTTATTGTCCGAGCGTGGAGCCGACGCCCCCGGATGGTGTGGATGGCGGTGGGCCCCCGGCACAGCCGCGCGGGGCCCGACCGCCGGCTCAGTAGCCGTTGTGGTGGATCCTCTCGGGCTTGAACCTGTCCCTGTGGGGCTCCGGCCTCTCCTTCGGATAGCCGACCGCGACGATGCAGAAGGGCATCAGGTTCTCGGTGAGGTCGAAGACGTCGGACACGGCGTTCATCCTCTCCCTTACGGGCGCGATCCCGATCCAGACCGACCCGAGGCCGAGGCTGGTGGCGGAGAGCATAAGGTTCTCCGTGCAGGCGCCCAGGTCCTGCTCCCAGAACTGCGGCGCCGACATCAGGTCCCTGTTCCCGAGGACGACGATGGCCAGCGGCGCCCTGCCCACCGGCCCCGCGTACGGCGTGACCTTGGACAGCTCCCTGAGGTAGTCGGGATCGTCCACGACTATGAACTCCCACGCCTGCTGGTTCCTGGCCGAGGGCGCGTTCATGGCGGCGTCCAGGATGCGGTCGACCTTGTCCTTCTCTACCTTGCCGGGCATGTAGTCCCTGACGCTGACTCTGGTGAACAGCTCGTTCATTTTACCACTGGACATGAATCGGCCCGGGCAGGCATAAAACTATGGAAGGGGGAAGGGAAGGCGCCGGGCACAAGGCCCGACGGTTTGGGGCTCAGCGGAACCTCTTGAAGAAGATGAAGACGACGATGAGTATGGCTATGATCACCACGGCGACGACAGCCCACATCGTCCAGTCCGTTCCCTCGTCCACGGGGGTCTCGTCGAACAGGGCGTTGAACGATGCATCGTCCGTCACTGTCATGCCCGGGGTGAAGTTCTCCCATCCGGCGAAGGTGTACTGGATGCCGTTCGCGGTCTCCTTGACGGGGTCCTCGGGCGGGACGATCTCATTCCCGTACAGGAGCTTCTGCTCGTCGACGACCTCCCCGTCCACCAGGAACTTGATGGTGTACTCGTGGTTGGACTTCACGAACAGGGCATCGAAGATGACGTTTCCTGTGACGGTCATGCCGGACGTGTACCCGGCCCATCCCGAGAACCTGTAGTCTATGCCCTCCTCGGTGGTCTTCTCCGGGTCCTCGGGCGGGACGATGACGTCCCCGTACTTCATGACGGTGCTCTGGATTATCTTCCCGTCGGACTGGAACTGCACAGTGTACTCGCGTAGCGTCTCGTTGAACACCGCGTTGAACGAGACGTCGTCGGTCACGGTCATACCTGTTGTGTACCCATCCCACTCCTTGAAGGAGTAGATGAACTGCGCATCCGTCTCCTTGGTCGGCGCTTCCGGAAGTGTGATGGGGTCGTTGTAGAAGAGGTCGTAATGCTCGTAGACATTGCCATCCACGACGAAGTCTATGCTGAACAGGGTGTATGTGTAGGACAGTGTGATGGACAGGTCGCTGTCGGTGACTGTGAACTCATCGAGGTCCAGGATCTCCTCGCCATTCTTTACCTCGATGTCGTATCCATGTCTGACGGCCGCTTCGGGGATCTCGATCTTATCCCCAGTGCTCTTGACTGCGAAGCCGAGGTCGGCCATGTCGTCAGGGACCTGTCCGGTCACTGAATACCTGACCAGATACATGCTCTGGCTTACATGCTTAAACACCGTGTCTCCGCCATACTCGCTCAAAGAAACCGATTCCGGCGCACGATAAGTGCAGGTCTGCGTCGATTTGAGGTTGAAGGCATCCGCTCCTATTGACACAGGCTCCTTCTGGATGTCGATGAGCTTTATCGAGTTACACCCATCGAATGCCGAGAGACCAATGGTCGCGGAACCACAGATTGTGACATACTCGAGATTGGAGCACGAAAGGAAGGCGTATTCTCCGATCGATGTCACACAGGCTGGTATATACACCTCCTTGATCGACAAGTTCTGGAATGCCCTATCGTTAATCGCCTGAACCGGAAACGAATCTATCGTCTCTGGAATAATAACGACCTCGTCGTTCCCTGTGTAACCTGTGATTGAAGCGATTCCCTGGCTACTCGTATAGGTGAATCCACTCTCTGATGTTCTTATTGCAGCGTCTCCGTCGTCGCTGACAAGGGTCACGCACGCGACCAAGGCCAGGGCCACAGCTACCACTGCCAATGTCTTCCTAATGCAGATCATCGCATCCCATCCTGATCTGCTTCTGATATGGAGTAGTATATATTAAAGGAAAACGGAAAATCGGGCTTAACGCCTCTTCTTCCCCCTGTTCGCCCCCGGCTTGTAGGCCTTCAGGTACCTGAGGACCGCCTGGTCGTCCTCGGAGTCCGACCACTCCGGGGTGTACCCGCCCTTCATGTACTCGTTGTACCAGTCCACGCACCGCTGCATGGGGTCCATCATGTCCAGCCTGTCCTTGACTATGACGTAGGTGTTCTCCGGCGTCGGGACCCACTGCTTGGGACGGTCGTAGTCCGACTCCTCCAGGAACCCCACCAGGAACACGATCCTGTCCAGGTTGGACAGCTGGGCGTAGAGGGATGCCTGCAGCATGTAGGACGCGGGGACGTTGGTGTACCCGCCCTGGTCGTCCCTCCACTTCTCCCTGTCGTGGGACGTCTTGATCTCGAGGATGTAGGCCCTCCTCCCGTCCAGCTGGATGTAGCCGTCGACCATCCCGCCGAAGACCTTCTCGTTGTGGAAGTGGTCGTAGCCGCACTGCTCCTTCGGGACCGGCTCCTCCACCGCCAGCCTGGAGCCCTCGGGGACCTCGAGCACCCCGCCGAGCATGGCGTTGACCCTGGTCCCGAGGTACTCCCTCAGGACCGGCTCCAGGACGTTGCCGGCGTCGATGTACTTGTTGGCCTTGTCGCCCGGGTAGAGGCCGGCCAGCTCGCAAGCCACCTTGAAGGGCGAGGCGAACTCGCTCATCCCCAGGATGGGGGCCACCCTGGTGCCCGTGATCTTCTTGAGCCTGTACGTGTCGAAGACGACGGTCCTCTCGTCCTCGTCGATGTCCACTATCCCCGCCCTGCCGTCGAAAGCCATGATATCGTCCCGTCGTTCCGCCTCGCAGACAGATAAATGTTTTCATCCGGGCATGAAGAGAACATGGCCGGGGGTACGGGGCCGTCGCGGATGACGCATCGTGATGGGGCGGGGCGATCCGGGATCCGGAATACCGGCGGGACGGATCCGGATGAAGTTGTGTGTAAGGTGGGTCCCCGGCCCCTTAACTCCGGGGACCCGTTTGCTCTTCAGGTTTCCGTAGGTCGCGCTTCCCTCGACGCGGAGCAGATGTTCTCAGTTCGTCTTCCTGCGTCCGACCTTTCTTCGTTTCGGTTATCAGCTCTTCCTCGTCTGCATCAGAATCAGAGCGGCGAGGATCGCGACCACGGCCGCCGCGGCTATGGCCACTATGTAGGTTGTGGTGTCGTCATCGTCGGCGGGGACGACCACGGGCGGGACGACGGGATCATCATCATCATCGTCGACGATAGTCAGCTTGTAGGACACGGTGATGACGACGTCGTCGCTCATGTCGCCGAGGACTATGGTCCCGTTGGAGTAGACCTCGTAATCGTCGCTCCCGGTCACGACGGTGCCGCCGACATCGACCGCGTAGCCCAGCGGGGCGTCGATGTACACGGTGTACCCACGTCCCTCGTAGTACGGGCCATCTGGGAGCAGGAAGCTCCCTCTGCCCGCGTCCACGGTGATGGTGTACTGCTGGGCGACTTCGAACGTCACCACTATGGTGACGTCCGAGGTCACGTTCGTCAGGCGTACGGTCTGGGAAAGCTTCGAGTCGAGCTGCACATCAACACCGTCAACGGTGACGGAACGGATCACGTATCCGAAGCCAGCACTGATGTAGACGTTGGCGGAGTTTCCATCGGCGACGGTGGATGGGTAGCTCACCGATCCCATGGCTCCGTCATATCCGACGGTGATGCTGTGGAAAACGACGGGTGTGTCCTCGGTGACGAACTCGGCAGAGATCGTAACGTCCGAGGTCACAGTAGCATCGACAGCCTGATCACCATCGACGTAGATGGCCTTCAGCTTGTACCCGGTGTCGGCGACGCCCTCGATGACGAGATGCGTACCGTAGTCGACCTTGTCCCCGTTCTGAATCACTTTGCTATCATCATCCTTGACGATGATGGTTCCGTTCGTGGCATCAGCGATGGTCACCGTGTACTTGTTGATGTTCGCATCGAACTTGGCGGTGTACGTGATGTCGCCTTTCACTTCAGAGACCTCAGGTTCCCATCCGACGAAGGTGTAGGTGTACTGGGCATCGGCATCCTTCGTCGGGGTCTCGCCGTCGTACTCCGGCATGCTTCCGTAGGAGACGCCCTCGTCCCTCTCCAGGACGGTGGTGCCATCATCATTGACCCATGTCACCGTGTATGTGTTGATTACGACGGTGGCGAAGATCTCGACAGGCCCTTCGACCTTGATGGTTTGGACAGCGCCCTCGGTCACCGAGTATCCTTCGTCGGCCTTGACGGTGATGCTCAGTTCAGATCCGTAGGGGACTTTGTCCCCGTTGTTCACAGTACTGCCATCGCATGTCACAGTCACTTCGGCGTTCTCGATGCTCCATGTCACCGCGTACTTGTTGACGGTTCCGGTATATGTGGCCCTGTAAGCGGCATCTCCGGTAACGGCTGTGATCTTGGGTTCCCATCCGGCGAAGGTGTAGGTGTATTGGGCATCGGCATCCTTCGTCGGGGTCTCGCCGTCGTACTCCGGCATGCTTCCGTAGGAGACGCCCTCGTCCCTCTCCAGGACGGTGGTACCATCCTCATCGTACCACGTCACCGTGTACTCGTTCAGAGTCCTGGTGAACGTCAGGGTGATTTCCACGTCCTCGGTCACAGATCCCGGAACATCACCCCAGGAGCACGCATAGGTGTACTGGGCATCGCTCTCATTGGGGATGGCTCTGACGGTGAACTCCCCGATCGTCAGCGTGTAGCCATCTTTGACGACCTCGGTTCCGACTGGTACGGCGAGTTCAACAGCCTCCGTGGTGATGACATCGGAGTCCACTTCCACAGTTCCGTATTCTGAGTTCTCTATACTTATGGTCACGGTACAGGTCTCCGCCAGATACACCGTGACGGTTGCGGTCTCCGTGATGCCGCCATACGTCGCGGACACCTCGATGTTGCCATCAACGGTGAAGGTCTCCGGAGAGATCTCCGCCTCGGCGGTGACGTCGGTGCTGGTGCCGTCAGACCAATGGGCCGTGACGGTGACGTTGGGGCTGTCCCCGACCTCGTAGACCTCCTGGTTCAACACGAGCCCGATGTCTACGAGGGTCGGCTGTCCGTTGTAGATGGCGGTGATCTCGGTCGAGCCGGTGATGACCACGGTCTGTCCGGGAGCGTACATCTCGCCGTTGATCTGCCATCCGCTGAATCCCTCGGTAAGGGAGGGCGTGGGCAGAGCGTACTCATATCCTTCAGAGACGACGAGAGGGTCCATCGCAGGAGCGGCACCCATGTTGAAGCTGATAGTTACCAGATTGATACTCGTATCAAATGTGTAATCATCAACAATGGCTGGATCCATTGTCATCAGCTTCAACTTAACGGTTCCAGCCAAGGGGCTAGTTCCATGTGTAAGTTTCAGCTCAGCATATCCGGTATTATCGGTCTCTCCAGCATATTCCGCGGAACCTGCTTGGATGTACACGATAATTCCTTCGGATGATGTGGTATACATCTCAAAGCCGATCTCGCTGTTGTATTGCAAATCCTCCACCCATGAAGGCAGAGAAACCGCATCGGTCTGTTCCGAGTCGCTGAGGACGACGGCCGCCGCTGAAGCGATCATCAGCAGAGCGACCAGTCCTATGGCGAATCTCGTTGTGTTCATGGTTCGCACCTCACTCGGTCGGTTCGGTCACAGGCTCGACCACCACAATCTCGAAGGTCTGGGTCGAGGTGAACCCTCCCTCAGTATACGTGATGGTGATTGATTCATCGCCCATCTGAACTGTCGTGGGCTCGAAAACTACGTTGTCTGCAACGGCAGGCCTGGAATCGAGACCGTTGGTGTAGTTGACGATCATGTTCAGATTATCGACGGTTAGGGTTGTTCCGGCGTAAAGCGGGTCGGGAAGCTTAACGGTGAATCCGTTTACAGCTCCGACGACTACATCGAAGGACCCTTCGAAAACGCCGTATGTCACACCTACAACGACGGGGTTTCCGGGAACATTCAGGACAACTGTATCAACCACGGCATCGGCGGTGACATCAACAGAGGTTTCGTCGGAGTATGTCGCCATGACAACCATGCCTTCGGTGTCCAGAGTCTCACCCACATAATACATTGTCTTGGTGGGCGAGGTGACCTCGATTCCGACGATCTCCTTCACGGTAACGGTGACGGTGGCCGTGTTGCCGCTGGCGTTGGTGGCGGTGATGGTCACCACCTCGCCGACCGCGGTGTAGCTGGTGGCGGTGACGGTGGCCGTCCCGTCCCCGTTGTCGGTAAGGATGATCCCCTCTCCGTCAACTGTCCAGGTTACGGTCTTGTCGATCGCTGTGTCAGGGGTAACGGTTGCGGTGATTGTGGACACATCTCCGACGGTCATGTTGATCTCGGTGGGATCGACAGTGATTCCAGTTGCCACATACACACGATAACTTCCATAGTCGAGCCACTCATCAGCATACCATCCCTGTACCGTAATCATTGCCGCACCATTGGGCTTGTCGATAATGTAGTCTGCAACAATGAGCGTATTGTCATCGTACATTCCGACCTCACCCATATAGAGCCTGTATACATCAGGCTCACCAAGTCCGATTCTAACAGTCACCTTGGTCTCGGACATGACATTCTTGTAGACAGATGTGTCATACTTGTCGGTTAGGATGTATATGTGCTGAACTCCATCAACTGTCTCCATGACGGAGTAGTAGTCTGTAGGCTGCCTGGGCTCACGGGTGTCGAGCTCGGGCAGATCGGAAGCCTCGAGGACGATGACCTTGGCGGAGTCCTCGCATAGGACATTCGTCTGATCGTCGAAATCGACCATCTTGACCGTCAGGTCCCAGTTGCCGGCCTCGCTGAACACGACCTTGAAGTAAGAGGTGGTGTCGATCAGATCGAATCCTGTGCTGGGGTCACCGAAGATTATTCCGGGGAGCTCGAGCCACTTGCCGTAGTTCACGTTTTCGGGATTGTTCTCCAGATACCAGACGGTGTAGGATCCCTCGGGTGCAGTGAATGAACCGGTTCCGAGAACCCTGGTTCCGAGCATGTCGCCAGCGGTAGTGGAGACGGTGAAGACGTACTCCTGGCCGGTGACAAAGCTGTTCGGGATTCCCTCGATGGTGACCGTGGGCTCGGACATAGACACCTCCTCATACAGTGCTGTAAGAATAGTGTCACCGTTGACTGTGTACAAATCACCAGGCTGTCCGACAACAATGCCGTCGACGGACCAACCAACGAATTCCATGCCCTCGATGTCGGCTATCTTTGGCAGAGTGATCGCGGTTCCGTTGACGGGATACTGTACATCGATGTTGTTTCCGTTCTCATCCTGGAACAGGACCTGGACGTAGTCAATGACATTGACCGTAAAGGTCCTGGTCTCGTTAACGCCACCGAGCGTCGCGGTCAGAGTGACCTTGTGTTGTCCAGGCGAAATCTGTCCATCGCCGATACCGATCTGGATGAGCCAGTATGCGGCATAGTTGGAATCGCCGGTAAAGGTTCCGAACTCGACTCCATCGACCTCGATTGTGACGGTGGTGCCGTCGTAGACCCTCTGATAGTTCACAACGAACCATGGGAGAGTGCTGTTATAGGGGTCGGCATACTCATCGGAAAACATGTATCCGAAGGAGAAGTTGTCTCCGAATAGAGACCCATCGATGCTGAAC
Source organism: Candidatus Methanomethylophilaceae archaeon (assembly GCA_944321985.1). Lineage (GTDB taxonomy): Archaea > Thermoplasmatota > Thermoplasmata > Methanomassiliicoccales > Methanomethylophilaceae > Methanoprimaticola. The sequence continues at coordinate 2,093 of CALUNK010000023.1, read as the reverse complement.
TGAGCGTAGACACTGAGGTCACCAGTGACACTAGAGAAGTCTGGGATAGTGACTCCGTCCTCTAGGGTCCATGCTACAAACTGCATGCCGGCGACAACCGGGTCTTTGATATTGTCAACCTTGCCTGATATATCGACATTCTCTCCGACAAATCCGATGGTGGCATAGACACTGCCGTTCACATAGAATGTGACAGTACTCATAGGCTCACGCTGATCCATGGCCCAAGGTATGACTCCGATCACATCGGAGGGGGTGTACCTAGAACCCTCGGGAGAAATCTGCTGAAGGGCTTCATTGTAAGTCTCTTTTGACATCATCCAGCCCATGTATCCGTTACCGTCGTTGTACATGACACCGAGCAGGAATCCGACATAGTCCTTGGTCTGAATGAGAATCTCAGTCTTGTCATCATTTAGAGTATTTGTTGCTCCGGTGATGGTCTGAGCGTTGGCTAGGTCGTAGTAAGCAACATAGACCGCCTCAGCAATCTGGGGCACATCTACATATTTCATTTCGGAACCAGGAACGATGGAACCCAGTCCTTCGGAACCTCCAATCCAATCCTCCAGGTCCGCATAGAGATCTTCCAGAGGCAGTGCCGTCCTGTTGGCAAGAGCGTTTTCGTAAGCATTGATTGCATCGATAGGCTCAGTTGCATTGGAAATGGCTGTAGCAGTCTCGTTGTAAAGCGCGGCAGACATGTACAGGCCCATGTATCCGTCGGGCCCACTGAGTTCTTCGCTGTAGTTGTAGACTGTCTGCAGGAATCCCTGGGTAGAAGGATCACCTGTTTCACTGTTGAGGGTGTTCTTGACAGCCGCCAGAATTCCTGCCTTGCCGTTATCAAGGGCGGTCTGACGACCTTGAGCATCGGATGCATTGTAGATGCCGGCATACGCAGAGTTGATTGCTTTGTATATGTCCGGAATCTGCGCATATGTAGTCGGCTCTGCTCCAGGAACCTCCTTGCCAAGTCCCTGGCTATCAATCCAATCGGTTAGATTGTCTATGTATCCCTGAACATCAGCAATCTGGAACTGCTTTTCAATGGTTCCAGTATAGTTCCTAATACCAGTAATGGTTACTGTTGCAGTTCCTTCGTTGATGTTGTTACTATACGAAAGCGTGTAATCCACATCTTGAACGAGTTGTGTTTCACCATTGGTGATTGTGACTCCCGGCTCTATGGGACTTCCATTGTAGATCTGGTCATCGATGTCTTCGATTGTGCAGTCATTGATGTTCTTGGGGGTAATTACGAACTGAGCAACAACATAAGGAGTGGCAAGATTACCATTTACATTGACAGAAAAGCCCATACGAATGTAGTAAGTTCCAGCATTCTTGACTGTTCCATAACTGTCGTTGCCTTTGTCGGCATTATCCTTGTATTGATAAATCTTGTACTGCTCGCTGAAAGGAGTAATTGTTGCATTCTCTGGCCATGACTCGATGACCGTAGCGACAACGGTTCCGTTAGGTCCAGCATACTCTGTTCCATCATACTCCACACCATTAACTCCAATCATGATGGTGGCACCATTCGATGTTGTTATTGTCGTGGTGGTGTAGCTGTATCCTTCCATTACCACAATTGTTCCGTCGATGAAACGGGGAATGAACTTGCTCTGGGCAAATTCATCACCAGTAGACTCGGATCCACCGTAGTTGTAGAAAGCAGCATTGGAACCGTCATAATCGATGATTGCTCCCGCAGCTGTCGTCATTCCGTCACGAGTCATCTTCACGATTCCGGAGAACAAGAACGTACTGTTTTCAGGGACGTTGATGGCACCAGTACCCGCGGTATAGACATTGAGTGACCATGTTCCAGTGGTCAAGTCATTACCGTTAAGGTCGATTGCCTTTCCATTAGTGTTAGTATGTTTGGTAAGAACAAGACTCTTATCGAGGACGACGGTTTTGACAGAATCGATGTCAAGAGCACTGTAGAATGCCTCTATGGTCTCGACATTGGCGATAGTCCCATCATCAGAGAGAACAACACCCTCGTTGACGATCTCTCCGGATACTTCAGCTCCAGATGAAACCGTGACTGAACCGTTGTTAGTGACGTTTTCGACAGTTAC
>CALUNK010000022.1 GCA_944321985.1 Candidatus Methanomethylophilaceae archaeon | reverse complement strand
GCACTGTTCCAGCGCCATCCCATGGCGCACTGTTCCGCCTCGTGAACAGATTGGGGGGGGGGCCTCTTCGGGGTGCCGCACACCGTCCCTTCGGTGGGATGCCTCTGCTCTTCGATTGCCGGGAACCGGCTGCGTCGCCGGCCGCAATGGCCCCCTCTGCAGTCGGATCGGCCTCAATCAAGATGCTTGACACTGACTGGACATGCGAGCCTATAATTCCGTTTCGGATCCTCGTACGGAGCCTGCGAAAGAGGCGCGGGAGGCCAGACGGCATGAGCGGCGCCGACGGTTGCGTCGCTGGAGAATGAATCCCGGAGTTCAGGGGGCCGGGTCCCCCTTTGAAGTTTGATCTCACTCCTTGACCAGGGTGCACAGCGCGTCGACCGCCCAGCATCCCTTGCCCTTGAGACCGACGATGACGGGGTTGATCTCCAGCTCGTGGATCTCGGGGTTCTCCTGGGCAATGAGGACGATCCTCTTGATGGCGTCCTTCAGGGCATCGACATCGGCCTCGGGGAGTCCCCTGGCACCCGACATCAGCTTGTACGCCTTGGTGGACTTGATCATCCTGTCCAGCTGCTGCTCGGACATGGGCACGTGGGACTGGGAGATCTCACCGAGGATCTCCACGTAGATACCACCGAGTCCGAAGGAGACGACGGGCCCGAACTGCTCGTCGCGGATCATTGAGAGGATGACCTCCTGCCCGGAGACCATCTGCTGGATGGACACCCCGACGATGCTGGCGTTCGGGACGGCCTTGGTGCATGAGTCCATGATCCTGGTGTAGGCTGCCTTGGCCTCGTCAGCGTTCTTGACTCCGACCACGACTCCCCCCACATCGGTCTTGTGCTTGATGTCCGGGGACACGATCTTCATGACCACGGGGTATCCGATCTTGTCGCAGGCGGCGGCTGCCTCGTCGGCGCTGTTGACGGTCGCCTCCCCCGGAGTCGGGACCCCGTAGGCGGCGAAGATCTCCTTACCCTCGGACTCCGTAAGAGAGTCCCTTCCCTCGGCCTTCGCCTTGTCGATGATCGCCTTCGCCTTGTCCCTTCCGGTGACGGCGGGGACTACGAGCGGGTCCTCCTGGACCTCGGAGCGGATGGTGTATCTCCTCAGTATGGACAGGGCGCGAACTGCTCTGTCGGGGGTGGGGAAGCATGGGACGTTGCCTTCCTTGAGGATGGAGTTGGCCTTGTCGCATTTGTATCCGCCGGCGAAGCACACGACGAACGGAACGGGGATCTCGTCCTTCATGTCGACGATGATCTTGGCGACGGACTCCAGGTCTGCGGTGTCCAGCGGGGATCCCATGACGACGAGACCGCCCACGTTGGGGTCCTTGGTGACGATGTTGATGGCGTTGCGGAAGTACTCCGGCTTGGCGTCCCCGCGGACATCGATGGGGTTGGTCAGACCTGCGACGGTCGGAACCCCCTCCTTGAGCTCGGCGAGGGTCTCGTCGGAGAACTTGACGGCGTACACGTTGGGTGCATCGTAGGTTGCATCCGCCGACATGACACCGAGCCCTCCGGCGTTGGTGATGATCGCGATCCCGTCCTTCTTCATGGGGCCGCAGGAGCTGAACACGCTGAGGGCGTCGAACATCTCGTCAAGGTCCAGGGCCCTGTAGATGTTGAGCTTGTCGAATATGACGCTGTTGACGGCGTCGGAGCCTGCCAGCGATCCCGTGTGGGAGGACGCGGCGGCGGAACCGGCCTGGGTCCTTCCGGACTTGAACACGACGATCGGCTTCTTCTCGGGCATGCTCTCGATTGCCTCGACGAACTTCTGCCCGTTGGAGATCCCCTCGAGGTACATACCGAGGACCTTGGTGTTGGGGTCCTGGGAGATCTCGGAGATCAGGTCCGCCTCGTCTATGTCGGCCTTGTTTCCGAAGGTGACGAAGTTGGCCAGTCCCATACCGTTGAAGAAAGCCCAGTCGATGATCGAAGAACCGACCGCTCCGGACTGGGAGAAAATCGAGATGTTGCCCGCGTGTGGGAGCAGGTGGGCGAAGGTGGCGTTGACGCCCTTTCCGGGAATCATGACTCCGAAGCAGTTCGGACCGAGGAACCTCACGTCGTTCTCCTTGGCGGCCTTCGCGAGTTCCTTCTCCATCTCGGCCCCCTCGGGACTGTCCTCCTTGAATCCGGCGGTGAGGATGGCGGCGAATTTGATTCCTGCCTCCTTCAGCTTGGGCATCTCACCCGCGACCAGGTTGTTCTTGACCGCTATGACTGCGAGGTCGATGGGCTGTCCCACCTCGGTGACGCTGGTGTAGGCCTTCAGTCCCTGGATCTCCCCGCCCTTGGGGTTGATGGGGTAGAGGCCTCCCTTGAAGCCGGCGTTGATCATGTTCTTGACAAGCATACCGCCCAGCTTCGTCTCATCGTTGGAAGCACCAATGATGGCTACGGACTTAGGCGTGAGTACTCCTTTCATGGAGGCGTGGTATCTTGTAGTCTTTGATAAATCTTTGCGCAGAATTCGTAGTTTGTCCTCATAATTCGTAGCCTATTCTGTGTGATTCGTAAAAATCCCGCATTCATTTCTACTGATTCAGTAAAAATACGACAATCGACTTAGTTTTCATCGTACATCCCAGCGTAACAGACGGATAATCCGTCGTTTGACGAAGGTTGAGGGGAATGGGGGCCCATCCCCCTTTGGAGGTACGTTGAAATAGCCGTCCGGAGATGGCCTTCCGCCGTACCGGCGAAGGGGCGCGATCCGTGAACGCCATGTGCACGGGACGGCGGACAGTGGCCCGTTTCCCATTCATATGGGGCTCCTGCGGGAGCTGGCGGCGCGTCGCCGCAGCGATGACCGGAGGCCAACGTCGGGTCCGACACACACCCCCTGCGTAAGTCAGTGCTCCGAGACCGGCGTCATCGCCGGACCGTGAAAGAGTGTGTTAGCGCACGGGGGACATCGTCCTTCTGCTCATATGTGCATGTTCATCCTCCTCAGAGCGCATTCCATCTCCGCACGGTTCGGATACTTGGAGAGCAACGCGTCGTACTCCGCACCGCGACGATCGCCCCTCCTGTTGAACCCCATCCCCACGTGAGCCACCTGGGTGTAGAGGCAGAAATCGAACACGTCGTCGGAGATGTCGTCACGGTCGAGCAGCTGCGATATCGCCACGACCTTCATCAGCACGCTGGCGCGACCCACCGACCTGCTGTTGCTACCGGCTGCCCAGCCAAGATAGATGTCGGGGTCCCGCTCCACGAGCCCCATTTCCACCAGCCTCCCGTACGCATCCGCGAGATCGCGGTGGTCCCCGATCGTGCTGAGGCTCAGTCCCCTGAACCTGCGCACGAAGACCGGTTGCTTCGTCCTGACGAAGTCGTCGGAGGTGATCCAATCGCACACGGCATCGCTGTAACTCATGGGGTCGTCGTGCCCCTCGTCCCTGATCCTGCGGAATATCGAGATAGCCAATGACTCGATTACGTTCTCGGGTGCGTCGCTTAGATAGTCGCTGACCTCGAAGGCGATCCACTTGTAGGAACGCGTCCACTTCACCTTGAAGTCGCGGAACGGCGAGAACTCTGCCTGCACCTCATCGTACCCGTTCCTGGTCCCGGCCACCGAGAAGATGGCCGTCAGCATCTGGTTGTTCATCCATGTTCTCCTGCGGTCAACTACCGCAGAGGCCAATACTTGGAGTCCTGAAGATAAAAGAAGCACCGTGCGGTCACTTGACAAGGTGATTAATGCTTGTAACACGATTCTGGGGCCCATGCGCGAAGATCCAGAGCTAAGGGAGAAGACCGACAGAATACTCGAGGCCATCAGGAACCAGTACGGCTTCGTTCCAGTCGTCAACCAGGTCCTCAGCGAGCGTCCAGACCTTTTCCTGCCGATGGTCGGGGTCTCACGCGCTATCCTGGAGGGTGACGGCGTAATGGAAAGGAAGCAGAGGTTCCTCTGCGCAATCGCGGCGGCCACCGCAGCGGGCGGGGAGTACTGCGTGTCCGTGCAGTCGAAACACGCCCTGGAAGCGGGAGCGACTCGCGACGAGATCCTGGAGGCCATCACCATCGGCTCGTACATGGCGATGACCCGCGCCCAATCCTACGCATACAGGAAGTACGCCGAGCTGTTCGACGTAGAACTGAACCAATGAAGATGGATTCAACAACGTTAAATACAGAACTGGAAATCAAGGGACGATTAAAATGGTACAGATTACACCCGATGCAGAGAAGTTCATCAACGACCTGCTGGAGAAGAACCAGAAGGTCGGCTACGGGATCAAGATCTACCTGTCCGGATTCGCCTGCTCCGGCCCCCAGTTCGGCATGTCCTTCCAGGAGAAGGCGGCCGAGGGGGAGAACGTGGACAAAGCCGCCCACGGATTCGACATGTTCTACGACGACGAGACCAAGAAGGAGCTCGAGGAATGCGTCATCGAGTTCATCGACGACCCCAACTTCGGAACCGGCCTGACCATCAGGAACCCCAACTTCAACGGCTGCGCCTCCTGTGGCGGCGGCTGCCACTAAACATCTCACGGGAGGCCTCCTCCCAACCTTTTATCTTATTCTCCATGCAATAAGGGACGTCCCATGACGTTCGTATCGCACCCCCGCATTGTACCGGACACGGTGGAGGAGCGCAGGTACCAGACCGCGATGGTGCAGGGCTGTCTGAAGAACAACACCCTAGTCATCCTCCCCACAGGCCTGGGGAAGACCGTGGTCGCCGTGAGGGTGGCCGCGGAGTACCTGTCCGCAGGCAAGATCCTCGTGCTGGCCCCCACCAAACCCCTGGTGGATCAGCACCGGGGGTCCTTCTCGGAGATGCTGGTCGGCGTCAAGGTCGGCGAGATGAACGGGAACATGAAGCCCGAGACCCGCTCCGGGATCATTGACAAGTGCGATGTGGTAGTCTCCACCCCGCAGTCGGTGGCCAACGACCTCGAGGCCGGCAGATACGATTTGGAGCGCTTCTCCCTGGTCATCTACGACGAGGCCCACAGGGGGGTCGGGAACTACGCCTACGTCAAGGTGGCGCCGTTCTGCCGCAAGGAAACGAGGTGCGTCGGGATGACCGCCTCGCCCGGCAGCGACACCTCGAAGATCGAACAGGTGTGCATCAACCTCCGTCTCAGGAGGATCGACATCCGCTCGGACGAGGACCCGGATGTGTCCCCCTACATTCACTACACCTTCGTGAACAGGATCGAGGTCAACATACCGCAGGACATCCAGGACATCACAGCCCTGCTTAGGTCCATGCTCGACCACTTCGTCTCAGAGATGGTGGGGCTGAACCTCGTGCGCCCCGGTTGGCAGGTGTCCACATCGTACATGCTGACCATCGGCCAGAACCTGCAGATGAGGCTCGCCCGTGGGGAGAAGACCGCCATAGTCTACAGGGGGCTGGCACTGCATTCGATCTGCATCAAGCTCCTCCACGCCATAGGCCTGGCGGAGACCCAGGGCGTGACGCCGCTCAGGGTGTACCTCGAGAAGGTGGAGGCGGAGGCCGACCAGAAGGAGGGAGGGAAGAGCTCCAGGGAGATAGTCAGACGCCCGGAATACGTCGGCGTCAGGACCATAGTCGACCGGACAAACGTGGAGCACCCCAAGGTCTCCAGGGTGCTGTCCCTGGTGAGCCGTGTTATCGACGGCGGCAGGGGGTCCAAGGTGATCGTGTTCGCCCAGTACAGGGACACATGCGAGATGCTGACCCAGAAGCTCTCCTCCGTCCCCGGAGCAAGGGTCGGGATGCTCGTCGGCCAGTCCAACGGCGGCCTGAAGCAGAAGGAGCAGGTCGCCCTACTGGACGGGTTCAGGCACGGGGACTACAACGTGATCGTCTCCACATCGGTGGGCGAGGAGGGCCTGGACGTCTCCAGCACGGACGCGGTCGTGTTCTACGAGCCCGTGTCGTCGGAGATACGCACGATCCAGCGCCGCGGCAGGACCGGCAGGAAGAACGACGGCGAGGTCTACGTTCTCGTCGCGAAGAACACCCTGGACGAGGTCCTGGAGAGGTCCAGCGCCGAGAAGGAGAGGGCGATGAGGGAGAGGCTCGAGAGACTGAGCGACGAGCTTAGCCGCGGAAGCTCCCCCGTGCTGAAGAAGAACCAGACGAGGCTGGACGGCTTCTGAACGAACTATTTTTAGATGCTCTCCGATGCGGACGGCATGCTTTACTCCGACCTGGCAGAGACCTTCGACAGACTGGAATCCACAGGCAGCCGCCTCGAGATGACATCCATCCTCGCGGAGTTCTTCCGCAGAGCTGACAAGGGGGAGCTGCGTTCCATCGTCTACCTGAGCCAGGGGAAGCTCCACCCCGACTTCGTGCCCGGGGTGCTGGGCATGGCGGACAGACTTGTCATGAAGGCCATAGCCAAGGCCTCCGGGAACCCTGATGACAAGGTAGAGAAGCTGACGGTCGAGACGGGGGACCTCGGCCAGGTCGCCGAGACCATGATCTCCAGGAAGAAGCAGATGGCCCTGTTCTCGGAGGAGCTGTCCGTCGCCAGGGTCGTCAAGGGCCTCACCACGATAGAGAACGCCGACGGAAAGGACTCCCAGGACACCAAGCAGAAGACCCTGGCGGGGCTCCTTCACGACTCCGGGCCACTCGAGGCGAGGTACCTCTGCAGGACAGTCACGGGCAGGATGAGGGTCGGGGCAGCGGACATGACCATCCTAGACGCGCTGGCGGAGGCGTTCGCCACCAAAGAGGACCGTCCGTCCATAGAGAGGGCGTTCAACGTCACCTGCGACATAGGGCTCGTGGCAGAGACCATCGCGAACGGAGGGATGGAGGCGATCCTCGCCATCGGCGTGAAGGTGGGCAGCCCCGTGAAGGTCATGCTCGCCGAGAGACTCCCATCCATATCCGAGGTCGTGGAAAAGATGGGTGGCAGGTGCGCCATGGAGTACAAGTACGACGGCATAAGGGTCCAGGCCCATATCGGCGGGGACTCGGTGAAGCTGTACTCCAGGAGACTGGAGGACCTGACGTCGAACTTCCCGGACATCGCAGAGTCGCTGAGGGCTAGATGCAGACACGACGAGGCCATCATCGAGGGGGAGTGCGTCGCCATCGACCCCGACACGGGGTTCATGCTGCCGTTCCAGAACGTCACCCACCGCAGGAAGAAGCACGGCATGGACGAGGCGGTGAAGGAGATCCCCGTCAGGATATTCATGTTCGACATGCTGTACGCGGACGGGAGGGACATGACCTCGGAGCCCTACCTTGAGAGGAGGAGGGCGCTGGAGGAGGGCTTCGAGATCGGAGACAACGTCCAGATGACCACCATGAGGATGGTGGAGACCCCCGAGGAGGGCGAGGATTTCTTCGCCAACGCCATCGGTGCAAGGTGCGAGGGGATCATGGCCAAGTCTGTCGCCCCCGATTCGGTCTACCGCGCCGGCTCCAGGGGATTCCTGTGGATCAAGTACAAGAAGGACTACCAGCAGGCTCTGACGGACTCCTTCGACCTCGTGGTCGTCGGTGCGTTCTACGGCATGGGCAAAAGGGCGGGCAGGTACGGAGCCCTCCTGATGGCCGCCTATGACGCAGAGATCGGAAGGTTCGAGACCGTGTGCAAGCTGGGAACGGGCTTCGACGATGCGTTCCTGGACGCCATGCCTGCCCTACTCGACGGTTCGATCTCCGAGTCGAGACCCTCGTCCGTGGATGCGGATATGGTCCCCGATGTTTGGTTCGAACCAACGGTGGTCCTGGAGGTGGTGGCCGCGGAGATCACCCTGAGCCCCATCCATACCGCCGCCAAGGACGTGCTGAAGGAGGGTTCCGGACTGGGGATCAGGTTCCCCAGGTTCACCGGCCGTGTGAGGGACGACAAAGCTCCGGAGCAGTGCACCTCCGTCTCCGAGATCGTCGAGATGTTCGAGATGCAGGTCCACGACTCCGACGGACTATCGGAATGACGGACAATATCATCACATTCATGTCTTATTTAAGACAATCTGCCCGTTTCTTTTATAAGCAGAACGGTTCTACCAAGGTTGTCGACGCAGAATAATCGACTGGATGGGATGGATATGGACGAGGAAAGAATAGAACATATACGCGCCGCCGATGAACACAACGTCTGGGACGGAAGCGGCGACTGAGGGCTGGAACGCCTTCGGGATGACCCTTCACCGACGGGCTCCCACAAATCATTTTTATAAGTACGGTATAGGTGCGGTCATGCAGACCTACATTGTCGAGAAGTCCGACGATTCCGTCACAATCGCGTTCAAGGACGCGAACCTGACATTCATCACACCCCTGATGGACGCTCTCTACAAGGACGAGAACGTCGAACTGGTCAGGTACATCGACAAGCACCCCGAGCTCGAGGACCGCAGGCTCTACGTCAAAGTGAAGTCCGGCAACCCCGTGGCCGCCCTCGAGAAGGCCTCCGACGCAGTCTCCGAATACTACTCAGTCAAAGAGTGAACATTTTGTTCAGAGAGTGCAGGACCGCGGAAGCGGACATCGGCATGAGGTGCTACCTCTGCCCCGCCGAGGGGACGGGCGGTCACCTCAAGACCCTCCCCGAGGACTTCGTCGTCACCGAGATCTCGGATCCTCCTAGGGCGAAGGAGAACGGGGAGTTCACGATAGCAACCGTCGTCAGCCGCAACTGGGAGACCAACCGTCTCGTCAGGATCATGGCCCGCAGCATGGGCATGTCCAGAGAGAGGATCGGGTTCGCGGGCACGAAGGACAAGCGCGCCGTGACCACCCAGCTGATGTCTTTCAAGTGTGCTCCCGAGGACCTGGCCAGGATCGACCTCAAGGACGTGGAGATAAGGGACCCGTACAGGGGGAGCAGGGCGATCCAGATCGGGGACCTCATCGGGAACGAGTTCGAGATCACCGTGAAAGGATGCACGATGGACCCCGCCCGCATACCGGAAACTGTTGCCGAGGACATATCGGTGATCAGGAAAACCGGGGGGTTCCCCAACTACTTCGGCGTACAGAGGTTCGGAGTCGTCAGGCCAGTCACCCACCTTGTGGGCGAGAGGCTGGTCAGAGGCGACATCGAAGGCGCTGTCAGAACGTACATGTGTTTCACCACCCCCGAGGAGGACGAGGAGCTGCAGAATGTCCGCAGGTCCCTGGTCGGGACCACCGACTGGTCTGAGGCGGCGAGGATCATGCCAGAGCCCATGTCCTTCGAGAAGACCATGGCGCAGGTGCTGGCAGGAGGAGGCAGCTGGATCGACGCCGTCGACGCGATGCCCACAAACCTGCAGATGATGTTCGTCCACGCCTACCAGTCCTATCTTTTCAACGAGATGCTCAGCATGAGGATCGAGAGAGGTCTGCCGATCAACATGCCTGTCGAGGGCGACGTCGTGATCCCTCTGGACCCCAACGGTGCCCCTCAGCACGAGAACCCCGTGATGACGACCTCGAAGAACATCGACCTCGTTGCGAGACAGATCCGTGCGGGACGCGCGTTCGTGACCGGCGCCCTGTTCGGCTCCGAGACGATCCTCGCCGAGGGGGAGATGGGTGAGATCGAGAGGAAGGTCATCGACGACCACGATCTGAGGGCGGAGGACTTCGTCATACCGGGACTCCCCAAATGCAGCTCCAAGGGCGGCAGGAGGGAGCTCATGTGCCCTGTCAAGGAAATCGTCAGCGATTTCAAGGACGACGGCTACACCCTGAGATTCTCGCTCCCCAAGGGCAACTACGCCACATGCCTCATGAGGGAATTCATGAAGTCCGAGATGAGGGACTACTGATCAGACGATCTGGCTCTGGACCACCTTGGCCTCGTAGACCCCCAGGTCGCACTCACGCATTATCTCGTAGACGCTGATGCCCTTGGGTAGGCGCATGGAGATGCCGGACAGCCTCGGATCAGGATTCCTGCCCGGGTCCGAAAGCATAGCCCTGTGGACGTAGGACACTATCTCCTTGGCCGCGTCGATGTCCTCGCATCCGCATTGGACGAACACCCTCTCCAAAGGTAGCTTGGGGTTGTGCTCCAGGTCCTTCCACTCTAGCTTCATCACTACTTCCTTCGACAGGGACTCCATCCTTGCGAAGGCGTCCGAGCCTGGGTTTATCGGACCGTAATCGGGCTGCTCGCCGAGATACGCCCTCACGTCCTCCACCGACTGGTGGTCGAGTCCGAGGGATGTCAGCAGATCCGGGTCTGTTGGCGGAACCCTCATCGTGAACGCACGGCGGAGAGCCCTCTCCGAATACCTCTTGACAGCGTTGTCCGCTACACTCCCCTGGGACCTGCCTACGACCAGTTCCTTGGCCTCCGCGGAGTGCCCCGAGTCCTCCAGGAGCCTGACCATGCGCACAGTACTCTCCGGACCTGGGTTTGGACATTTCCTGAAATAGTCGTACGCGGCCATCAGGGACTTTTCGTCCTTCCTGGCGTGAGCAATCTCCGCCTTGAGGATGATGGCCGACATGCGCCTCGGATCCCTCCTGAGGACACGGTTTAGCATCGAATCCGCCGCTATCGCCTCCCTGCGGGCGTACATCATGCGCGCCAGCTTCTCCGCCAGGTCCAGCCTGTCCGGATCCCTCGACACGGCGGCCGAGTAACATTCCGACGCCCTGTCCATGGAGCCCATCCTCTCCAGCACCTCCCCCCTTGCGGCATAGACGTCTGCGTCGTCCGCTCCCTTGGAGACGGCGAAATCGAGCTCGCGGAGGGCACCGTCGAGGTCGCTGCGGGACATCAGGACCTGTCCCATGACCTTGTGGGCATCGGCGTCCTCCGGATCGATCCCCACAGCCTTGCTGGCGTGCTCGAGAGCGCCTTCCTGGTCCCCCGTCGCCAACAGTATCTCGGCCTTCAGCCTGATGAGGTTGACGTTACTGGGATCCGCCTCCAAGGCCCCGGCCAGGGTTCTCAGCGCCCCTCTGTGGTCGCCTGCCTCGTTCAGGGAGCGGGCCATGACGTACATCGCCTCGATGTCTGCCGCATTCGCCTCTGGCTCCGGCTCCTGAGCTGGCTCCGGTACCTCCTCCGGTTCGGGCTCGAGGGCCTGGGGCGATTGGCCATCGACCGTCGAATCCCCGTCAAACTGGACATCTGCCACGTCTTCTACTGCCTGGGACCCTTCGACCTCCGGCTCCTGCCGTTCCGTCTCAGGTTCATCCTCCCTCGGAGGGGACATGACTGGCCCCGGGGTCGGTTCCGGATCCTGTTCGGGGACGTACCCCGTCTGGACGGAGGGTTCCGACGTTGACTCCGGGACCGTCTCCGGGACGGACTCCTGCTGCTGCGGGACGACGCCCGGCGATGGGACCGCATCGGCTTCTTCGACCGATGCGGCTGAGGTTTCCGTCGACTCGTGCGCCTGCGGAGCGCGCTCCGCCCCGTCGGACCGCTCCGGGGGATCCGGAACGGCGACCGGCTCCGGCATGACCGCCCTCCCCTTCTTACGAGATGCCCTCTGCCTGTGGGCCTTTGGCTCCGCAGGAACAGGCTCCTGCAGCGGTGCCGCGCACTCCTCCTCGACGACACAGGCGTCCATGGACTGGCGTATGCGGTACACCTCGTCGTCGATGGCCCCGTTGTCAGGGTCCATCGTGCGTGCGACCTCGAGCAGGCGAAGGGCCTCCCTGAACCTGTCCTGGCCTGACAGCAGGATCGCCTTCCGGATCACGGGGTACGGGCGCGAGCGGTCCAGCTCCATCGCACGGTCGAGCGCCCACATCGCCCCGGACTGGTCGCCGCGGGCCTCCCTGGAGGATGCCTTGGCGATCCAGAAATCCGGCTCCTCGGGATCCAGCGATAGCGCCTTGTCGAAGGCGTCCTCCGCCGAGTCCATGTCCCCGCGGGCCTCGTCCGACATGCCCTTCGAGTACCAGAGCGCCGGGTTTCCGGGGTCCTCCCCGAGAGCCGCCGCGTAGCTGGCCGAGGCTTTCAGGTAGTCGCCCTCCGAGTACTCGATGTTCCCGCGTATCCTGAGAACGGATGGGTTCCTGGGGAACCTCTCCTCCGCCTCTCTGCACATGTAGGCGGCGTCGCTGTTAGGTCCCGCCGAGAGGAGGGCGCACATGGCACGGACGTAGGTGTCCCCCGTGCCGTCCAGCCTCACCGCCCTGTTGGCCATCTCCACCGCCTCCGGATTGGAGCCGGTGCGGACCAGTGCCTCCGTGATGTCCAGCAGCGTCTCTACGTCTGCCGGCATGACTTCCATCAGCTTCCTGCACGACGACAGGGCTGATTCGTAGTCGCCGTCGTCCATCTGTATCCTGATCATCAACTGAAGCGCGTCCGGGTCTTCCGGATTATCGGCCAGGATCCTGGCGCACTCCTTCCCGGCCTTAATCCTGTCGCCCATGCCCAGGTACACCCTCGCCTTCCTTGCCCTGGACCTCGGCGACCCCTTGTCGAGGACCGCCGCCTCCGTGGCTTGAACGAGCGCTAACGTGAGGTCCCCCGACCTCTCCGACAGCTCGGAGCGCAGGATGAGGGAATCCGCGTCGTTCCCGCAGCTGTCCGTGTACATCCTGAGCACGGTGCCTGCCTCCTCGTCCATCCCGCACCCGATCAGCACCCTTACCGCCTCCAGGTACTCGCTGGACCCGGCCCATTCGCTGTCCAGGAAGACACGGAACGCGACCATGGTCTCCCTGTGGTCACCGGCCATGAGCCTGGCCTCTATGATGTCCCTCATCGTCCTGGCGGACGTCTGGTCGCAATCTGCCAGTATCTCGAGGGCGCGACGATGGTCGCCCGACCTGAGGACTGCCTCCGCGAACTCCCTGTGGAGGAACGCGGGCGCGTCCCGGAGGAGCCTCCCGTACATCATCTCTGCTGAGTGCCAGTCGCCTTCGTCGACCGACATCCTCGCGGATGCCAGTATGAAGTCCCTGTCACCCTCCGCGTAGCGCCTCGACCTCGCGAGCATAGCCGAAGCCGTCTCCCTGCTTCCCCTGAACCATTCGTAGTAGATTCTGTAGAGATCCTGCATCCTGCCTTCGCCGGGGGAATCCGTCGGGTCCCTCCCGTCGAACACCTGCTGGATGTTGTGCCTCTGCGGCCACTCGCCGTTCGGATCCAGCTCGGCAAGTATGGCATAAGGTTCATCGCAGGACGGATCCGACTCGTATGCGCGCAGTGCGGCGGCCTTCGCCCCCTCGCGGTCGCCGGACCTCGCCAGAACCCTCGCCTCCGCGACTGACCTGTGAAGGACCTCCTGTGACCTCTCGGACTTCGAGAGCATCTCCCCCGCCGCCTTCACATCACCCTTCTCGAGCAGGATCTCCGATGCCCTGATGTACGGTGTGCAATCCGAGACCCTGGCCTTGGTCGCCACGGCGCTCAGGACGTCCGATGTCGCCATCCCCTCCTCGTTCAGACGGTCCATCAGGGACGTCAGGAGTCCCGATGATACTGTGCCCTCGTACGAGGACAAATGCTCGATGGCCGCCTTCGCGGCGCCATTGGTCGCCGCGAAACGGCCGAACAACCCCCCGCCGTTCAAAGCCCTCCACAAGCGTCTCTCGAACTGCGTCTGAAGTATGGGGCGACCGGTCATGCGACTGTATCTTCCAGAGCATAGATATATCTGAGGTCTCGGACAGGAATCCAGCCATTAACGTTATATAGGTCGTTGGTTTAGGGGGTTTTCAGTGCAGCTGTGATCTAGCTGGTTAGGATCTGAGCCTTCCAAGCTCATTGCCCGGGTTCGAATCCCGGCGGCTGCACTTTTTTACCCCCCATCCAGACATCGAAATGGTGCAACCTTTCTGATTCACCACACCTCCTTCGCGGCCTCGATGGCCCTGTCTTCCCCTTTTCTGCAATAGTAGAGCTCCGTGGTCTTGGTCGTGTCGTGGCCCATGAGCACCGACACGTTCTCCACCTCGACGCCCTTGTTGAGGTAGATCTGCCCGAACGCCCTGCGGCAGTCGCGGAGCTCGAATGTCTCCCCGACGGCATCCTCCACGATCCTCTTGATCTTGCGGATGCTGTTGCCGGACAGGAATGAGTACTTGCCGTTCATAGCGAAGAACAGGGCGTCGCTCTGCGCCTTGTGGCTGCGGAGCCACGCGTCCCTCACGACGAGGTAGTTCAGCACTATGGGTTGGAGCTCCCCGGGGACGGGGACGCTCCTGGGCTCGCCGTAGGTGTCCTCGCCCTTGACGTGCTCGAAGCGGATCTCCCACCTGTCGGTGTCGAGGTCCCCGATCCTCGCGAGGCGCAGCTCCTTGTTCCTGGCGCCGGTGCCTATGTACATCAGCACCAGGGTGAACGCGCGGGACATGCGGAAGTCGTACTGGTCGATGTCGCGGTAGACCGCGAGGATCCTGCGGTACGTGTCCTCCGGCAGCGGGTCCAGCCTCTTCTGCTTGGCCCTCTGCTTCATCCCGGGGTTCCTGACGAGGCACCTGTCGACGGCGTTGTTGTCGTTGTACCTCAGCAGCTGCCTGAGCGCCGATATGTCGTGGTTGTAGTCCGACGGCCCGACCTTGCGGCCCTTGCGGTACCTCAGGTAGGCCAGGACGTCGTCCTCGTCCATCTTCTTCGGGGCCAGGGTCTTGATCTCCTTGGCCTCGTACAGCTGTATCATGTCGCGCTCCATCCTCCTGAAGCGCCGGGACAGGACCTGAAACGAGCTGTCCGCCATCGTGACCCTGACCACTTCCAGATACTCGTCGGCCTTCTCTTTGAACGGATATTTGGTCATGCTCTCCTGCTTCCTCCCTTCGATCATAGAGGGGCCCGGGAGGGATGGTGCTCCCTCGCCCCTCGCTGTCAACATACAATTCTACCTATTTAATGCCTTCCAATTTTTACAATCCAATTTTATGGTAAAGTAAACAGACGAACCACCCCTAACGGCGTTTAAACGGATGCCGTGCGAGGCATAATGATATTAATGGCCTTGCACTTTTTACAAGGGATGGATTGGTATGCTTCCGCATTGGAGTCGAAGTACGCTATGCAGATCCTCCTGGCGATAAAGGAACATCCCGGCGCCTCGAAGACGGAAATCATGCGTATGGACTCCACGAACGAGAAGACAAGGTATGCGCGCATAAACCACATGATCAAGATCGGACTGATCGAAGTTCAGACCGGCGGCAACCAGTGGAACACATCTCGCCTGTATCTGACGCCTGCAGGACAGGAGATCGCATCCCATGTCGAGAGCATAAACAGGATCATGAAGAGGGTGCACGAATCCCTTCCCGATGAGGAACCCGCGGATTCAGAAGAGCGATGGTCCCGACGCTCCCAAACACGTTATCCTGATGGAGAAACAACATCAAAGAAGATCCGGTAACGGATCGGAAAAGGTTTGATGGGCCCGATCAGACCGACAGGCGATTCCTTCGATCGGGCCGATTCTCCCTGCTCGGGACCCCGTCGATCATCTCCCTGCGGGAACCGTAAAGGGTTCCCGGGTCGTCGTCGCTACTTCTGTAGAGACATCTGCCCGTACCCGAATCGTACGCTATGGACTCCGTGGCCGTGGGATAGGACCAGAAGATGAACATGGATCCTCCCGATGCGGCGCGAATCGCCGATACGAGACAGAAATCGTCCCGGCTGAAGAAGCTCACGAGATCGAACCCGGGCTCCACGAAGAATGCCTCCTTCCTCCCGCAACCGTAGATCCGCCCAAGCAGATCCTCGAACGAACGGTCGTCCATCTGATAGGCATCGGTCGACCTGGGGACAGAACCGTCCACGGATCCCGATCCGTCATTTCCATCGCTATAACCTATGATCATACCCCCTGATGCGATACGGCCCCTGCGGATTCGATGCTGCGCATGGATACGTCTCCGAGGCCCGCACATATCTCATTCTCGAAACACTCGGACAGGAACGTCCCGTCGCAAGGGCCCCACGGAACCCGGAAGACGATGCGGGATCTAAAACGGGGAACCGGACGACGGAACGACCTATGGGATAGCCGGGACACATGATGGACTCCTGGTTGGAACTGAGAACCTTGCTTCACCCTCACGTAACGTGAAACGGGAGACGAAATCGATCCTTAGTACCAGCCTCTTCATCCATCCATCCTTTGCGGTCTATTCCGAGTGCGCATTGTCCTACAATGCATGGCAACAAGTACATCGATTCGGAGATCGAATCCTGCTGAACATGTTGGGCAGCAGCCCCATCCATCGGGAAACCGCCGATTCCGGAGATCCGAGCGCGTTATACTTATCGCCGAGACTAGATGAAACTACAACTATAAATGCGCTCCCGCGGGGGACGCACAGATGGATGTGCTGCACCCCATTTCCGGCAATCGCCCCGTGCCTATGACTCGAACGGTCGCATCGGGCTTGCGCCTTCCGCTGTTCCCGTTCCCAGGCGCAAGCGTCGTGCCGCCCGTTCTTCGGACAGCCGTCCCGGGGCTCTTGCCCCAGGAAATGAAGTATGACTGGGAAGACGAGTCAGAGAAGAACGAACGTAAACTTCAACGGAAACCCGAACCAAAGGAGGGTCGCATGGGACGACCTCAGGGCCATGACGCCCCTCGGTCCCCACACGGACTACTCGAAGCCTCCGGTCGGATACGTCCTGGACGACGACGGGAACTACCCGGAGAACATCAGGGAGGTGTTCTGAATGGGCGACAGGATCGTCATCAGGATCACCGACGTGGATGAGGTATCCCCGGACCTCTACTGCCACTGGGCAGGACTCAGAGCGGTGAAGGCGGTGCATGATGCGCTGCCGGAGTCCAGGAGGGACATCCACAACCTGATCTGCAACGTCATCGTGAAGGTGATGTGCGGGGAGTGCAGCGACGCCTCGTACTACCTGTACGACTCCGGCGAGGCGGAGGGGATGGCGGACTGGGACAACGGGACCTGGACCTTCGACCTGGCGACCAGGATGTGGAGGTCCACGATGCCCCAGCTCGAGGGCAGGCTGCTGACCATCTCCGAGGCGGACGACTTCGTCAGGGGGATCAGGCCGTGCCTGTACTCCGAATGCCCGTGCGAGGACTTCGACCTCCCGACGGAGGCCGGGAAGCCGAGGTACGGGGACACCGTCTACGCAACAAGGGAGGGATGCTGAATGGCCGACCGCATCCTGACCAGGCAGGAGATGATCCTCCTGCACCTGCTCCAGTACATCGACGTCCCGGTGAGCGGGTACGTGATGCCGTACGCGATGACGCAGCAGGGCATCGGACTCGCGGCGGGGATGTCAAGGGCTCATGTCTCCAACTGCATGGTGGTGATGAGGGAGAAGGGGCTGGTGGACTGCGTGTTCACACATCCGAAGGGAGCCTCGTCGAGGATGAGGGCGTACTATCTGCTCCCGACGGGGATAGAGAAGGCGAAGGAGATCAGCGAGCATCTCAGGGACGAGTGCATCGGGATCGACGATGTCCTCAGACGCCCCGGGGACTCCAGGGGGATGTCCCCGAACGTGGCCAGGGCCATGGAGGAGCTGGAGAGGGCGAGGAACGCCGTGGCCGCTCTCGGAGCCGAGGGCGACCCTACGAAGGCCAGGACGGCGATAGAGCACGCGTCGATGGCCATTGCCAGCCTGTCCAGGGAGGTGGCCTGAATGCCGCTGTTCGAGACCGGGCAGGTCGTCACGACGTGCGGGATCGCCCAGGCCATGAGAGACGACTACTCGTTCCTGCTGAGCGTCAGGGAGTGCCTGGACAGGCACTGCAGGGGCGACTGGGGAGACGTCGGCGAGGACAGCAAGCAGATGAACGACGATGCCATCGAAGCCGAGAGGAGTGGGAAGCCTACGGACAGGCTGTTCAGCCTCTACAGCATCGGGAACAGGGAGATCTACATCATCACGGAATGGGACAGGTCAGCGACGACCATACTGTTCCCGGAGGAGTATTGAAACTACAGGTCGGGGGGGGGGCCCTCCGACCTACAACCCCTTCGGGTCGGTCGGAACCCCTTTAATCCGACGGGATGTTCCGACGGGACATGACCTGCGCCTTCTGCCACTGCGAGATCCCCGACACGCAGCCGTTCAACTTCTGCCCCTATTGCGGACAGACGATCATGACTGTTCCAGATTCGATCGATGGGCTGAAACCGTTCTGAAATGTGGGCCGGTGAATACAAATCGGATATCTACGATTCTGGATCGGTGTCACGATTGGTGTCAGTGTTGACACCAATCCCGAACCGATGACACCAATAGACCTGACGGTCCGTTGTTCGATTCGGGGTAAAAAGGCTCAGATAGGGGCTCTGTTTATAGTTACAGTTACTGGTAAAGTAACTGGAAACACACACCAGTGACCATTGATTACCTACCATCCGGATCGTCGATGGTTCGAAATCCAGTTTTCCCGAATTCGGATCGCGTATCTAGGTTCTGGATCGGTGTCACGATTGGTATCGGCGTTGACACCAATCCGAACCGATGACACCAATCAATCCTTGACGACCCATCTTCCTTTCCTGTTGCTACCGACCCTGGTCATCCTGCCACTGTCACGAAGATCGGCGATGATCCTCTTGACCTTCGAAAGGGACATGCCGGTGGCTTCGACGATATCCACCTGACGTATCCCGGGATTCTTCCTGATCATAGATAGGACGAGCTCGGCATCGTCGAGGCGGTCTTCAGTTTTGATGGGTCTGGTGAATCTGACAACCAGGTAGTCTCTGTCCTCGACGAACTCCGGGGCGGACAGTCCTGCGGACACGCAGGCATCCACCATCCTGCGGACGCCGCCACCGTACCTCTCGATGAGGCCCATGGTCTTGAACACCGATGCCAGGGCCTGGTTGCGTATCTTGGAACGTCCGGACATGATGTCATGGACGTCCAATCCGAGGGGCAGACCCGGCGATTCGATCTCGATGCGGTCGTCGAACACCTTCACGAATATGGAGCTGTCCTCCATCATGTACTCGCGGTGCACCACAGCGTTGACGATCGCCTCCCTGATGGCCACCTCGGGGACCTCGTAGAAATCCTCTCTGACAAGGCCCTTTATCCTGGAGCCCATGTCGAGATGTTTGAGCACGAACGCCACCGCTCCCTCGATCTGTGAAACGACATCGTCTTCGAGATCCACGCTGTCTATGAAGATCAGGTCGTCGTTCCCGCGGAAGCGGGCGCACTGGACTCTGGCATGGAGGAATGGGTTGGTGGTGAGCAGCGCATAGGCGTTGGTCGCGACATGCCCTCTGCCCCTCTTCTTGATGACATCGAAGCTCTCCAGCTTCTCGGGGGTTATCGGCAGCCGGTAGGATGACAAACGTTCGCACAGAGCATCGAGCTCCGGTTCCCTGACAGGAACGGACGGACATTCTATGACGTCGAAGGCGAGTCTCCTCCCGCGCATCTGCAGGACCTTGATCACATCGGAATCCGCGGGAACGCTTGTGCCGCTGATACGGATGTAAGTTCCCTTCTCCAGTCCTTCGGACTTGATGAAGTACGGGCACTCGTCACCGGCCTGGACCTCCACGACGAGAACGTTCCTGTCCTCCAGGGTCACCGTGTATATCTCGGGGACTATCGTGGGGCGGCATGACTTGTAGATGGAATCCGTGATGGTATCCTTGATCCTGTAAAGGGAGTCATCGGGAATCCCGACTATCTCACGGTCGTCACTGACCCCGAAGAGGATTCTTCCTCCTGACCCGTTGCTGAAGGCGACCACGGTCTTGATGAACTTCTTATGATCCTTGGGGAGGTCTCCCTTGAACTCCAACCTGTTAGTCTCCCCCATGGAGATCTCCTCGAGCATCGAGGATTCGAAATCATCAGTGGCATCGGCCATAGTGACACCGAATGGATTGTGGATATATCTAATCCGATGGGTGCATGGAACCTGGAACGACCTCTCCTGTGCCTCGTGCCCTTCCGGGGTACGCTCCGCGCGCATATCGGCCCGTCGGCGCCTTCTTTTTCAGATGAATTCCTCGGCGCGCGCCGGTCACGTAAGCGCGGCTACGCCAGGCCCCTCTCCGGGCACTCAGGCCCAGGAGAGAGAAAGAAATGGAAAACTGCAACAGCGAAATGCTGAACAGGACCCTGCAGAACGCAGGGAGGAGAAACGGATTCGAGGACATACAGGCGGAGTTCGCCGCATTCAGGGACTTCAAGCTG
>CALUNK010000021.1 GCA_944321985.1 Candidatus Methanomethylophilaceae archaeon | reverse complement strand
ATTGGGCTTCCTGCCGCCATCGAGGCAGGAAAGATTGTAGTCAAGAAGGACACGACGCTCGTGAAGGAGGGGGAGCCGATCCCCGGACCCGTCGCGGCGATGCTGCCCAAGCTCGAGATTCTCCCCATGGTCGTGGGAATGGACCTCAGGTCCGCCTACGAGGACGGGGTCATCTACAGCAGGGAAGTCCTGGACATCCCCGAAGACTACTACTCTACAATGTTCGCTACGGCCGCATACAACGCTCTGGCACTCGGTGTCTCGATTGCGTTCCCGACTAAGGAGACAATCGTCCCGCTCATCGCCAAGGCGTTCAGGGAGACTATGAACCTCTCTGTAGAGGCCGCGATACCGACCAAAGAGAACATCGACATCCTCCTGGCGAAGGCCGACGCCCAGATGCTGGCCCTCGCTTCCGCAAGCGGATACACCAGCGATGAAATCGCGGCGAGGCTCAGCTCTGCCGCCGCTGCAGCCACTGTTGCAGCCCCCGTCGCCGAGGCCGCTCCTGCTCAGGAGACCGTCGAAGAGGAAGAAGAAGAGGTCAGCGAAGAAGAAGCAGCTGCTGGCCTCAGTGCATTATTCGGCTAAATTAAAGGAGTTGAATCAGATGGAGTATATCTACAGCGCTATGGTGCTCTACTCTGCCGGCAAAGACATCACCGAGGACGCTATCAACGCTATCCTCACCGCCGCCGGAGTCGAGGCTGACGCAGCTAAGATCAAAGCACTGGTCGCTTCTCTCGAGGGAGTTGACATCAAGGAGGCCATTGCAAGCGCCGCTATCTCTGCCGCGCCTGCTGCCGCCGCAGCCCCCGCAGCCGCCGCCGCTGCCGCAGACGCCCCTGCTGCAGCCGCCGACGAGCCCGAAGAGGAAGCTGTCAGTGAGGAAGAGGCCGCCGCCGGTCTCTCCGCTCTGTTCGGATGAACGGTTGGTCTTAAGCTGACAACACAAACCTTTTACCCAATCTCATTATTTTTCGAAAAAGGATGGTTTTTCAGATGGATTCGGACCAAAAGGTCATCGTGAGGCTCTCTTCCGAGACCGTGGGCGTTCTGCGCGCACTGGTCGACAACGGTGAGTTCCGCTCGCTGTCCGATGCGGTCCGTTCGGTCCTTGACGGCTATGCGTCCGAGCGTCTGGCACAGGGTGTGAAACCTGCACCGGAGCACGGCGATGATGCGCTCAGCATAGAGGACCTGACCATCGACGGATCCACACTGGACAGCGCCGTGAGGTCAGCCGCCCGCGATTACGTCCGCCAGAGGACCAATGCAGGGGAGCACCCATGGGGGATGTGATCCTATTCGTCTGCGGCGGGGGCGCCAGAGCGGTGCTCTCCGATGCCACGGAAGCCCCTGACATCCCCACGGTGTTCATGAACTCCAACAGCAGCAGCACCATCGTCATGACTCCCGAGGGCATGCCCGGCACATTCGGGGATCAGTTCCTCGCATACAGCCTTGCCCTGGACAACAGCGACGCCATCCGTGAAAGGCTCCAGGGCATCAGGGTCGTCATCATCTTCTCGATACTCGGCGGAGGCTCGGGGATCGGCATGCCGTTGGGCATTTCCGAGATTGCACACGAGATGGGATGCAAGGTCGTCTCCGTAGTCGGTCTCCCGATGGAGTTCGAGAAGGAGCGTCGCGAGAAGGCCATAGGCGTGCTCCCGCAGGTTCTGGACTACTCGGACCGCGTGTTCATCCTCGACATGGGGTCGATCAACAGGATATATCCGGACGTGAAGTTCGTCCAAATCCTCAGGATGGCGTCCCGCTCGATAGTGTTCGCCGTCAACAATCTGGCACATGCGATCGAGGGACCGTTCTTCAGCACCTTCTCCAAGAAGATCTACACGTTCGCCTACACCAACGACCTGGATCCGTCCAAGGCCGTCACGAGGGCGATGGACTCCACCATGTTCGAGACCAGTCCCGATTTCGGGAAGATGATCGTCCTTGTCAGCTCCGGGTTCGGCACTGCGCAGGTGGAGTCGATATTCTACACGATTGTCAGCATGACCGGGATAGTCCCGGACATAGTCAAAAGAGAGGACAGGGAGGACACCAAGGTCCTGGTCTTCCTGCCCGTTCACGGGCTCTGATCCTTCTTCTTCTTCTCCCAGGGTTTGCCGTACTTGATGATCTTGGCGGCATCGCCGAAGACGCCCATGATGGTGTTGTACTCGTACTTGGTCGGAAGAGCGCGTCCCATCATGCGCCTGAACATGACGGTGGTCATCTCCCTTCTGTTGGGCGGGTACTCTATGCCCTCCATGAGGTCACCGAAGAACTCGAACATGAGCTCCTTCTCCCGCCTGTCGGCCGGTTCCGACCTGCGGGGGGCGTGCTCGGCCTGGAAGAACTCGTACATCACGATGTTCGCCGCATGGGACAGGTTCAGGATGGGATACTCGTCGCCGGCGGGTATGGTGATCAGTACGTCGCAGAGGTTCAGCTCGTCCTGCAGGAGTCCGATGTCCTCGCGTCCGAACAGGATCGCTATCTTCTCTGGGTATCCGCGACAGTGCTCGGCGAACTCGCGCACGGGCACGGGTATGCGCGTGTAGTTCCTGTCGCCTTTCGTCGTCACGCCGCTGGTTCCGACCACCAGGAAGACTCCCTCCAGGGCCTCCTCCAGGGTGTCGACGATGTGTACGTTGTCCAACAGTCCGGAGCCGTGTTTTGCCCTGCGGTACGCATCGTCACCCAGTTCGCAGGGGTTGACAAGGTAGAGCTCGCTGATGTCGAAGTTGGCCATCGAACGGGCAATGGCGCCCACGTTTCCTTCGAATTTCGGACCCACGACGACTATGCGGATGTCAGGCATGGTTCGGGCATCCGTCTCAACTACTTGGTTCTGTGGGTCCGCGGATGGCAATCTATTAGGGGAGCATGTGCAATCGCGACGAACGTGGACATTCCTAAGAGTCATCCAAGATACAAATCGCTCATGACCAGGGAGCGTCTGGCCGAGATGGTCCAGATGGGCCTGGTCACTCCCACCGGTCTGATCTCCCACGGCAGGGGGGAGGCATACGACTACCTCATGGGGGAGAGGAGCACCGAGGCGGCACTCGAGGCCGAGAGGGCCGCCGCCGCATACCTCCTGAACGCCGAGAACCCGGTGATCTGTGTCAACGGCAACGCCGCCGCGTTGGATCCGGAGGGCATCATCGCCCTGGCGAAGCAGATCCCTGCGAAAATCGAGGTCAACCTGTTCCACCGCACTCCGGAGCGCATGGAGGGGCTGATATCGTACCTCGAATCAAAGGGGGCCGAACACGTCCTCGGGAGGGATCCGGACAGAAGGATTCAGGGGCTGGAGCACGACCGCGCCCTTTGCACCTCGGAGGGCATCTATGGCAGCGACGTCATCCTCGTCCCCATCGAGGACGGGGACCGTGCCGAGGCTCTCGTGGCCATGGGCAAGAAGGTAATATCGATCGACCTGAACCCCCTCTCCCGCACATCCAAGGCCGCGACCGTGCCGGTCTGCGACGAGATCTCCCGTGCTCTGGAGAACATTTCCCGCTTCGTGGAGGAGCTCAGGGGAGACCGTGAAACAATAATTAAGACGTTGGACGACTTCTCCAACCAGGATAACCGCCGCCGCACCATCGAGGGGATCTGCGCTTTCCTGATGGATGGTCTGGACGGAGGAGATGATTGAATGGACGAACTTGTGAAGAAAGGTTCCCTGAGGCTGCACTGGGTCGAGACCCACATGCCCGTCCTCATGGACATTCGCAGGCGCTTCATCGATGAGCAGCCCCTCGCCGGGCTGAAGATCGGCATGGCCCTGCACACGGAGGCGAAAACTGGGATGCTCGCGGTCACACTTGCCGATGCGGGCGCCAAGATCCGCCTCGCGAGCTGCAACCCCCTCTCCACCGACGACTCCGTCGCCGTCGCCCTGAGGGAGGAGTACGGGCTCGACGTTTATGCAAAGAAATGGGAGTCGTCCCAGGAGTACTACAACAATCTCAACACGGTGCTGAACATGGCGCCCGACTTCCTAATCGACGACGGAGCCGATCTTATCGCTATGGCGCACACCTCCAGGAAGGACATCCTGTCCCACATCAAGGCCGCCAACGAGGAGACCACCACCGGCGTCGTCAGGCTCAGGGCGATGGCCAAGGACAAGGCCCTGAAGTTCCCGGTCCTCGACGTGAACGACGCCAAGATGAAGTTCCTGTTCGACAACAGGTACGGCACCGGCCAGTCCGCCTTCGACGGATGGATGAACGCCACCAACCTGATCGTAGCCGGGAAGAGGCTGGTCGTCGCCGGGTACGGATGGTGCGGGAAGGGTGTCGCCATGAGGGCCAAGGGGCTTGGGGCATCGGTGATAGTCACCGAGGTCGATCCGGTCAAGGCCATCGAGGCAAAGATGGACGGATACGAGGTCATGAGGATGATCGACGCCGTGAAGATAGCCGACATCATCATCACCGTCACCGGGTGCAAGGACATCATCACCTCGGACCATCTCGCAGTGATGAAGGACGGATGCATCATGGGCAACGTCGGTCACTTCGACAACGAGATCAACAAGAACGATCTGGACGTGATGTCCGATTCCAAGGTCAGGGTCCGCGACTTCATCGACGAGTACAAGATGAAGGACGGCAGGTCGCTCTACCTGGTGGCCGAGGGCAGGCTGATGAACCTCGCGGCCGGCCAGGGGCATCCCGCCGAGATCATGGACATGAGCTTCGCCACCCAGGCGCTGGGAATCGTGCACATGTCCCGCAACTACGAGAGGATGGACAACGAGGTCTACGCCGTGCCGGCGGAGATCGACATGCAGATCGCGACCCTCAAGCTGAAGTCAATGGGCATCACCATCGACACCCTGACCGACGAGCAGATAAAGTACGTAACCGGCTGGGAGGAAGGCACCTGAAGGCGCCCTTCCTTTCCGTGTACGGGCACGTGACGGTCGACCAGATCATCTCCATCGATCAGTTTCTTCCGCCGGGAATCACCGCCGACGCGCTGTCCAAGAAGACGACGCTCGGCGGAACCGGCCCAAACATAGCCGTGTCTGCGGCTAAACTGGGGTGTCCCACGGCGCTATGCGCCTTCGTCGGTCCGGACTTCCCCGCCAAGTACATGGACTTCATGGAGTCCTCCGGACTCATCATGGACGAGGTGGTCACCCTCGACGGGGAGGAGACATCGACATGCGTCATCATCAACGACCGCGACCTGGTCACCAGGGTCTTCTTCTACCAGGGGCCGCAGGGTCACGCGGACCGCACTGGGGTCAGACTCACCTCAATGGCGGAGGCCTCCGCCAACGTCCACTTCTGCACCGGCCAGCCATCGTACTACATCTCGCTGATGGAGGAACTGAAAGGCGGTCGCAGGATATCCCTGGACCCAGCGCAGGAGGTCCACCGCGTGTGGAACGCGGACCTGGTCGGTCGGGCGCTACCGCTGTCGGACGCGCTCTTCTGCAACGAACTGGAGGCGGAGACCATCTGCAGGTATCTCCATCTGCAGGACGTGATGGATGTGGCCCTCCCACTGGTCGTACGCACCGATGGCGACAGGGGCAGCACCGCCAAAGTCGGCGATGAAATCATCCGCATTCCCGCCGTCAAGGCGGACAGGGTCGTCGATGTCACGGGGGCGGGAGACAACTACCGCGCAGGATTCTATGCCGCCCTGTACAGGGGGATTGACGTTCCGGAGGCGCTCGCCATCGCTTCCGCCGTGTCCTCTTTCGCGGTCGAGGAGGTGGGTGCGCTCAACAACATCCCCACATGGGATGCAGTCATGGAGAGGGCGGAGCCGTATCTCGGAATGATATCATGACCCTCTACGCGCTCACAGGGACTCCGGGCACGGGCAAGTCCTCCGTCTCCGAGGAGCTCCGCGCCCGCGGTTACAATGTCGTCGACGGGAAGCGCTTCATAATCGAGCACGGCCTGATGGGGGATCTCGACGAGGCCAGGGACACACACGAGGTGGATCTGGACCTTCTCAACGACTCCTTGGAGCCCTTCAGGGCATCGGGCGATCTGGTCATCCTCGACAGCCATCTCTCTCACTTCATGGACTCCCACGGCATCATAGTCCTTCGCTGCGCACCCGACGTCCTCGCCGGACGCCTGGGGGCCAGAGGCTACGGTCCGGACAAGGTCCGCGAGAACGTGCAGGCGGAGGTCCTCGACGTCATCCTCTGCGAGGCCACGGAATCCGACATCCCGGTGTTCGAGGTGGACTGCACCTCGTGCTCGGTGTCCGAGTCTGCCGATGCGGTGGAGCAAATCGTAAAAGGGGATGGTGCGGATTACCTCCCAGGAAAGACCGACTGGTCGGCGGAGATGGACAGATGGTTCTAGACGGACAGAGGGCGAGGGTCGATTTCGCACTGACCCCGGTTGCAAGGAAGCTCATCAACGTGAACCCCAACACGATCTCCTGGATCGGACTGATCCTGGCGCTCGTGTGCGGTGCGATATTCTACTTCAGCGGTTATGAGGGCTACGACTGGCTGCTGGTCGTCGGGGCCCTGATGGTGATCGTGTCGGGCTACTTCGACGCCCTGGACGGCAAGGTGGCCAAGCTCTCCGGCAAGGCCGGACCCAAGGGCGACTACCTGGACCACGTGTTCGACAGGTACGCCGACGTGTTCATGATCGGCGGGATCGCGTTCTGCGCCGCATGGTGCAACCCGTACCTCGGCATGCTGGCCCTGGTCGGGGTGCTGCTCACCTCATACATGGGCACACAGGCCCAGGCCATCGGCGCTCCGCGCCTGTACGCCGGCCTGCTGGGAAGGGCCGACAGGGTCGTCCTGTCCACGTTGTTCCCCCTGATCCAGTACGTGTTCCTGCATGTGGCTGGAGGCGATTACGCGTCATTCTCCATAGGCGGATTCGACATCTGCTGGATGGAGATCATGATGCTGTGGTTCGCAGTGGTCGGAAACGCCACCGCAATCCAGAGGGCCATCATCACCTGGAGGAACCTGGGGAAGATGTACCCCGATTCCGGGGAGGGGAAGGGCGGAGAGGAGTGACATCACTCCCTCATGCATCCTATCGGAATCACATGCACGCCGTCAGGGCGGATGTACGCGTAGCCTGTTGCGACCACCACCGTCAGGAATGACGGTCCGTTCATGGTTTGCGGGTCTACTATGCTTTTCAGCTTGAGCAGGTTGCAGGCGGCCTCGTCCACGCGGTTCTGGCTCAGCTTCACCTCGATCGCCCCCACCTTTCATCCGCCAGATGGACTACGGCATCGCATTCCGACCCGTTCCTATCCCTGCAGTGGTACACGGTGCCGTTCAGTGCCTGAGCGTACACTCTGAGTTTCGGACCGATGATGATCACGGCTCCGATGGCGGCTAGCCCCTTCCGAAGCTGTACGTCAGATATGCGCGGCATGTGGTTGTCGGATGTCATGTCTGCAGAATTGCCGCCCGAATCGCTGCATTTATCCATCGTGGCATTTGGAAGGATTTCATTGTGGCGTTTTGCCGCTAGGCTCCTTCGGCTGATCAGAATGCCCGTTTTGCCCCTCCTTCCTGTCCCTGGACTTCACCCTGTAGTACGTCAGCGGATGGTTCATCCACTCCTGCTGGCACAGTGTGTCCGGGTTGTAGCAGAGGCCGTTGGTCTTCATGGTCTTGCACTCCGGCGGACTGTACCCTTCAGTGCCGCTGAGCTCTCCGGTGATATGCTTGATCTGATATCCGGCGATCTCCTCGTTGAAGTCGGGCGACTCGGAGAACACCCTGATTATCCCGTCGTAGTCGAGGCCGAGCGCGTGCAGAAACGTCACAAGGGCGAACCTGGCACTGTGGGGGAGGTTCATGCCGCGTCTGGACATGTCGAGGATGTGCACCAGGCATGGTGGGAGGAACTCGTTCTTCATCCCCTCGCCTCCGGTGGGGCTGTACTTCGCCTTCGTCTCCTCCAGTGCCATGGACACGGCGTCCACTGCTCCGCGGAGATACTTCCTGTACTCCTCGGGGGTCATCAGCGGGAGCTCTGACTCGATCTTGTCTTGCAGGGCGTTCTGCATCAGACGGCTGAACTTCTCCTGTGGGAGGTACACGAGGCCTGAGTGGATGTCGCAGTTGATCAGCTTCCAATCCACGCTCTTCAGCCTGTTGGCCAGCCTGAGGTAGTCCGGGAACTTCATGCGTATGATGCCGTCGGTGTCCACGGTGGATGTGACCCCAAGCTCCTCGGACACGATGAGCAGCGTCTCCCTGTCCTCCCCGGTGAGGATCTTGTTCATCCTGACGGCCTCGGCCAGGGCGTACCTCTTCGTGAGGAAGCGGTCCCCGACCATGGAGACGATCATCCTGGCGTACGGGTAGGACATGACCTCAATCAGCCTGTCGTAGTCGTTCATCAGAGGCGTGTATGTGACCTCGGAGTTTTCCAGGGCGTCCATCACCCTCTCCATCCCGCGTTTGCGGGCGGGCTCGAAGGACGGCGACGTGAGGAGTGCCTCGAGGTCGGCGTTGTTCTGCTCCGCGAACTCCGCCGACTCCTTCAGAAAAGGGAACTTCGCCGCGCGTCCTGTGTCCATGTCCCACCGTAGGGCGCGGGGATTGAAAAAGGAACGGTTTAGGGTCGCTAGGTCCTGTGTCCCCCTCCCACAGGCAACGGCCATGGAGGTCCCGCCACAATCCGAGTGATTATTAGATCTCGAGGATGTCGAGGCAGGGTCCGCGGCGAATCGGTAGTATATACATGAGAGTCATCCCCTCCCCAAGAGGTCCGATGCATGTCCGTCTTCAAGAAAAAGGAGAACAGGGTCCGCGTACTGTTCGTGGACGCAAAGAACGATTTCGCCTCTCAGATGGGCGAATACTTCACAATGAAGTTCTATCCCGATCAATACGAGGCGTTCAGCGCCGGTCCGGAGCCAGACATCGTGGACTGCGAGCTCATCTCCGCCATGTACCAGAACGGCGAAGACATGAGGAGGCAGGTCTCCAAGAACTTCGAGAACGAGGACTACCTTCCCAAGGACAAGACCTACGACTACGTGATCTACACCGAGAAGGATGTATTCGACAGGTTGTCCGCCAACCCCGAGTGGAAGGGGAAGCAGATCCTGGCGCCCATGAGATCGAGGCTGGATTACGCCGCCACCGACGACCTCGAGCTCTATCAGGAGTACGTGCGCTCCATAGAGGAGGTCAGGGAGTGGGTGAAGGAGAACATGGCCGACCCCTCAAAGCTGGCCTCGATGGTATCCGCATGATCCCGGTGATCATCTACGACAAGTGTCAGTGCGACCCGAAGAAGTGCACCGCCAAGCGGATGCTTAAGTTCGGGCTGGGCAAGGAGGCGAAGACCCTGGGCGCGATCCCGTCCGGGTCCATCGTCCTCTCTCCGTTCTCCGACAAAGCGCTGTCGCCCGCGGACATAGGGCACGCTCACAAGGGTCTTGTGGTCATGGACCTCACATGGACCAACATCGACGAGTTCCCCCGGCTGAAGAGGGTGGAGGAGAGGGCGTTGCCGTACCTCTTGGCGTCCAACCCCATCAATTGGGGGAGGCCGATGGAGCTCAACAGCGCCGAGGCAGTGATGGCGGCCCTCATCATCCTCGGACAGAGGGAGCAGGCAGAGACGTTCATGGGGAGGTTCAACTGGGCGCCCGAGTTCATGAGGCTGAACGGAGCCATGCTCGACGACTACTCCAAGGCCAGGGACAGCACAGAGGTGGTAAGGATCCAGAACGAGTACATCGAGTCGGTAATCGGCGGGAAACGCGACGACAGGGAAGGACCTAAACGGCCAGTTCAATCTTTTGAGAAACGAAGGGAAATGGTTTCCGGCCGTCTGAGAGACGGCCTTTGACGGCATCACTCGGTGATGGCGCTGGAGGGGCACTCGTCGATGCAGGTGCCGCAGTCGATGCATTTTCCAGCGTCGATGATTGCGATGTCCTCACAGACGATAGCGCCCTCGGGGCAGGCGTCCACGCATGCTCCGCATGCGACACACTCAGAAGCGTTGACTGTAACCATCTTGATTACCTCTGTGAGGGAAAACCCGCAAAGCTATATAAAAAGATGATTAGGCTGCTTTTAGGTTCGATTAAATCACCGGTGCAGGTCCCCGCCTCCATCCAGAGTACCTGTCGATGTCCGATGCCGACGTTGCGGCGGCGTTTCGGACATGGCGCCCCGTCCTTCCAAACGATTCCCGAACGATCCGTCCCCCACTCCGGGTAGATGTCCTCCAGCGACCCGTCGACGTATCCAGGCCTTCCACATAAGATGACGCTGGTAAGAACGTAGCCATGAGGTTTAAATCGTGGTCGGCGATGGGTTAGGACGATGACCTCAGATGACCTTCTTCCGATGATATGGGACGCGCTCGGCGTCGACCGTCTCACCACCCTGGAGGCGACGGACAGGCTGGAGGACCTGTTCAGGTACAGATGCCCAGATGACCTGGCGAAGACCCTCATGAAGTTCAGGAAGGCGGGGCTCATCAAGGGGGAGATCTCCATGGAGCGCGGCGGATGGGTCTGGTGGGTCGATGACGAGTGCCGTTCGAAGGAGGTGTGATCTTGGCGATCAACTTCCAGGACAGCGAGATCCAGGCCGCCTGGAACGATGTGTTTTCCAGGGACAAATACCGCATCATGATCTCCTGCATCGCGGACAACTTCCCCCAGAAGAAGAGTCTCATGGTGGACTACGCGGACATCAACACATACAACGTGGATTTCGCCATGTATGTGCTCGACAACCCGGACAAGTGCTTCGACATCGCCAGGAAGACCGTCATGTCGCTGGTGCCGAACATAAACCGTCCGGGGGAGAACATCAACGTGAGGATCTTCAACCTCCCGAGGGATGCGAAGGTGGACATACGCAACCTGCGCGCCGACCATCTCAGGAAGTTCATCGCGGTGGAGGGGCTGGCCAGGAAGGTCACGACCGTCAAGCCCCGCATGACCGTCGCGCTGTTCAGGTGCGCCAGGTGCGGGACCGAGATGTGGGTCGATCAGCCCGGCATGATTCTGAAAGAGCCGATGATGTGCTCCAACCCAGAGGGGAGCTGCAACAAGCAGGCGACCCGCTTCATCCTGGACGACAAGGCGTCGGTGTTCATCGACACACAGAAGATAGAGATCCAGGAGAGCCCCGAGGGGCTAAGAGGGGGAGCGCAGCCGGAGAGGCTGACAGGCTACGTGGAGGACGACATCGCGGGGGAGGTCACCGCAGGCAACAGGATCACCCTGAACGGGGTGCTGAGGTCGGTCGAGAAGTCCGACAGGGACAAGTCGACCGTCTTCGAGACTTTCCTCGACGTCGTGTCTGTCGAGTTCGAGCAGCACGAGTACGACGAGATCCAGATCACGGAGGAGGACGAGAAGGAGATCCTCCGCATGTCCAAGGACCCCGACCTGTTCGACAACATAGTGAAGTCGATCTCGCCGTCCATCTACGGACTGGACTCCGTCAAGAAGGCCATTGCCCTGCAGCTGTTCGGGGGATGCCACAAGGAGATGGATGACGGTACGGTGATGAGGGGCGACATGCACATCCTGCTCATGGGAGACCCCGGCGTGGCCAAGTCGCAGCTTCTAAGGTACATGAGCATGCTGGCGCCCAGAGGCATATACGCTTCGGGGAAGTCCGCGTCCGCGGCAGGGCTCACGGCCGCCGCGGTCAGGGACGACTTCGGAGACGGCAGGTGGACGCTGGAGGCCGGGGCGCTCGTCCTGGCCGACAAGGGTCTGGCGTGCATCGATGAGTTGGACAAGATGACGGACCAGGACAGGTCCTCCCTGCACGAGGCCATGGAGTCTCAGAGGATCTCTGTTGCGAAGGCGGGGATAACCGCTACTCTGCAGTGCAGGTGCTCGATGCTCGCTGCGGCAAACCCCAAGTACGGCAGGTTCGAGGAGGACACGCCCATCGCCGACCAGATCGATCTTCCGCCCGCGCTGATGTCCCGTTTCGACCTGATATTCGTGCTCACCGACAAGCCCGAGAAGAGGAAGGACACCGCCATCACGGAGCACATCCTCAAGGCCCACCAGCGCGGACAGGTAAGGATGATGCCGGAGGGCGCCCACATCAGCGGCGTGGACCTCAAGCAGATCCTGGAAAACACGGACAACATCCGCCCCGTGTACGACGTGGAGATCCTGAGGAAGTATGTCGCATACTCGAAGAGGATCACGCCTGTCATGACCGAGGAGGCGAAGAGCATCATCGAGAAGAGCTACCTGAGGATCAGATCCATGGGAGGGGACGGGAGCTCCGTTCCGATTACGGCGAGGCAGCTCGAGGCGTTCGTGCGTCTGTCCGAGGCGTCTGCCAAGATGCGTCTGAGCTCCGTGGTCACGGACGTGGACGCCAACCGTGCTGTGGACCTGGTGGAGGACTACCTCCAGAGGATCGCAGGCTCGGACGACGGCGGATTCGACATCGACAAGATCGCCACGGGCATCAGTTCCAAGGACAGGAACAAGATGGACGTGGTCAGGGAGATCATGAGGGACTTCGGAGGGGACGGACTCACCGAGGACGAATTCGTGCAGCACGGGGAGTCCCAGGGGATCCCGGAGGCGGAGGTTCGCAGGGCGCTCAAGCAGCTGCACGACGCCGGCGAGTTCTACAAGTCAGGCAACCTGTACAAGAGGGTGTGATCATGTTCGTGAGGATGCATAAGCACGGGAACGAGACAATCCTCGCCGCCTGCGATGAGGACATCATAGGGATGACGTTCGAGGGCGACGGAGTTAGGATCAGGGTCAGCGAGACATTCTACAGGGGCGAGTCGGTCTCCGCGGAGGCGTTCATAGAGAGGATGAAGTCCGTCACGATCATGAACCTCGTGGGGGAGGAGGTCGTGTCCATCGCCATAGCCGAGGGCAAGGTCTCTCCCGACAACGTCATGGAGATCGGGGGCGTCAAGCATGCACAGGTGGTGCTGCTGTGAGCTTCTGCGTCAAGTGCGGTAGGGACTGCGAAGAGTCCCTCGAGGGTCTGTGCATAGACTGCTGGTTGGACGGGAGGAAGCTGACGTCGCTGCCCCACCATGTGGATCTGAAGGTCTGCACAAACTGCGGGGAGTACGAGTTCGGGGACAGGTGGCTGAAGAGGGACAAGGCCGTCGCGGTCCAGGATGCTGCCGCGGACGCGCTCTCGGTGATAAGGGACGCGATCCCGGTCGTAGTGTCTACCAATGCGGAGGAGCAGGACCCCCATGTGTACTCGGTGACCGTGCGCACGACATGCGACGTCATGGGATACGAGGCCGAGGACGAGGCCACGACCATAGTGAGGATCAAGAACACAGTGTGCAGGAGGTGCTCCAGACAGCTAGGCAGCTACTACGAGGCGATCCTGCAGATCAGGACGGGCTCCGGGAAGCTGTCCGAGGAGGACAGGGAGGAGACCCTCGCCCTGGTTGAGAACTCCGTGGACCGGCAGGCCGCAACAAACAGGTCGCTGTTCATCACCAAGATGGAGCTGGTCACAGGCGGGGTGGACGTGTACCTCTCCTCGATGTCTCTGGGCAAGAGCCTGGCCAAGGAGCTGGCGGAGGCGTACTGCGCCGAGACCAAGGAGTCTCCCAAGCTGGTCGGACAGACCACCGACGGCCA
Source organism: Candidatus Methanomethylophilaceae archaeon (assembly GCA_944321985.1). Classification (GTDB taxonomy): domain Archaea; phylum Thermoplasmatota; class Thermoplasmata; order Methanomassiliicoccales; family Methanomethylophilaceae; genus Methanoprimaticola. The sequence continues at coordinate 6,967 of CALUNK010000021.1, read as the reverse complement.
GGACATGTACAGGATAACATACCTCGTCAGGCTCCCGGAGTACCATGTTGGGGACGTGGTGGTGTTCAGCGGCCACTACTGCAAGCTCACGAGGGTGAACGGGAACGGCGGCAGGCTGATGGACCTGATGGACTTCAGGGAGAGGGCTGTTCGCAGGGCGGACATGTCCTCCTTGAAGGTGTACGAGAAGGCCGAGGACCTCAGGGAGGCCACCGTCGTCAGCAGGTCAGGCTCGGAGATCCAGGTGCTGCATCCGGACAACTACTCGACGGTGGACCTCAGGGTGCCCGATGACGCAGACATAGGCGATTCCGTGGCAGTCGTCTCAATCGACGACGTCCTGTACTACGTTCCGTGACGGGCGTCTTTTGGGCAGGCAGACATTGGGGCCCTCGCCCGCGTCCAGCATACCGTGCGATACCGCGTCACTCGTCCCAGTCCGTCTTCTAAACATCCAAATATCCTTGTATGCGTCACCGTCGCAATGACCGTGATCAAGCTCTCCGAACCAGTCGAGGACATAGTCGTCAACCTCCTGCGTCTCGCGAACACTAAGCTTCCCGCCGATGTGGGCTGGGCGCTCGAAGCAGCCGCCGGGTGGGAGACCAACGAGGTCGCTTACACGCAGCTGGGAGCGATCATGGAGAATGTGAAGAAGGCCGAGCACATGGGCCTGCCAATGTGCCAGGACACCGGGATCCCCGTTTTCTACGTGAGGGGGAGGTTCGATTCGTCCATCGCGAAGGGCATAGCCGCTGGAGTCGCGAAGGCCACCAAGGTCATCCCCCTCAGGCCAAACACCGTAGACCCCATCACCAGGGAGAACCACGGGGACAACCTGGGCCAGGGCATGCCGATCATCCACTACATCCCGACCGACGACGACTTCACGGAGATAACGGTTCTCCCGAAGGGCGCCGGTTCCGAGAACATGACCCGTCTCGCCATGCTCAACCCCGCTGACGGGATCGAAGGGGTCAAGAGGTTCGTGGTCGACTCGGTCCTCGATGCCGGTGGGCGTCCCTGTCCGCCGTCCATCGTCGGTGTCGGCATCGGGGGGACGTCGGACAGGTGCGTGGAGATGGCCAAGGAGGCCCTCCTGCAGCCCCTCGACGATGAGAACCCGAATCCCGTCCTCAGAAAGATGGAGGAGGATCTTTTCGTGTCCCTGAACGGCTCCGGGCTGGGACCCATGGGTCTCGGCGGGGCGACCACCGTCCTGGGCGTGAGGATAGCGAAGTGCTCCTGCCACACAGCCAGTCTGCCAGTGGCCGTCAACATCGGATGCTGGGCGACCCGTCGCGCCACAGCCAGGATAACCGCAGAAGGCGTCGAGTACGCTCAGGGGGTGAGGCTGTGAGGAACCTCAAGACGCCGCTGTCGGAGGAGGATGTCAGGTCGCTGAAGCTCGGGGAGACCGTGTACCTGTCCGGACCCATCATAACCGGGCGCGACGAGATGCACATACGTGCTCTCGAGTACGCCGAGCAGGGGAAGGACGTCCCCGACTGTCTCAACAACGCTGTGGTCTTCCACTGCGGACCGATTATGAGGCGGAGGGAGGACGGCGGATGGTCTGTCGTCGCGGCAGGTCCGACCACGTCAGCAAGGATGAACAGGCTGGAGCCCGAGATGATACCCACATTCAACATCCGCGCGATAATAGGCAAGGGCGGGATGTCCCGCGAGACCGCCGATGCGATGAGGGACTACGGCTGCGTCTATCTGGCGGCAACCGGCGGTGCAGCCATATCGCTCGCCGAAGGGCTGGACAGGTGCGTCGGATGCGAGTGGGAGGACCTGGGGATGGCGGAGGCCATGTGGAAGTTCGAGTCGAACAGGCTCGGCCCCCTCATAGTGGCGATAGATGCGAACGGCGAGAGCCTTTACGACAGGGTCAACGCGTCTCTGGTCAGGGATGCCTGATATCGTCCTCGTCCTGTTGCGTGAAGTCCCCCAGGTCGTTCATCAGGATCGGTTCCGAGTCGCTGTTCCTGTACTTGGCGTGCAACGCAGCGACTATCCCCACAATGAGTGCCAGCAGCACCAGTCCGATCAACATCATAGAGTGGGCGACATCGAGTCCGAAGACGAACTCCGAGGTGTTCTGGACCAGGGTCACGCTGTATGCGGATCCGGAGCCCGATTCCACAGTCACGGATTCGGAGCTCTGGAACCCCCTGCAGCTGACGGTCATCGTGTACTGCCCGAAGGGGCACTCTATGGAGAAGAACCCGTTGGTCCCCGTCGTGGTGGTGTAGCTCATCCCATCCGTGGACACTATGGTCACAGTCGCGCCGGAAAGTCCGAAAGGACTGTCTTCCGAGATCCCCTGCACCGTGCCGTAAACCGATCCGGTGGTAATGACCATCACGAACGCGTGGTACCCATCCGCAGACCCAGCAAGGGCATAGTTCCCCTCGGCGTCGACCATGTTGGGACGGAGCTGGAAGCTCACGTAGCCGTCCTCGTAGGTCATGTCGAGATCCGGCAGGGACCTGACAGTGTAACCCGGATAGTCGAATGTAAGATAGTATGTGGCCTCGCTCTCGTAGACGAAGTCGAAGTCGAAGCGACCCTCGGCGTCCGTCGTCGTCGGGTTCTCACCGGTGACGGTCTGCACGATAGCCTTGTCGGCGCTGTACAGCGTCACCGTTACGTTCTCCAGGGGCGTGTTCTCCTCCTGGTCGGAGAGGTTCGTGACATATCCGTACACGTTTATCTCCTCGCTGGCGGGAACCACGGGGTCTTTGTTGCTCGCGGCGTCGGCGTACTCCGCCGTCAGCGGCACGGTCGCGACCATCATGATGACCAGTAGAATGATGAGTGTCCTGCCGGCTGAGCTCATGTTACGGAAATCCCTGCGCCTGCTTAAAATCCTGTCCCTTGCAAATTCGTGTTGTAACGCCGTTGATTCGATTCAGCGGGTCTGGATGTGACGGAACGGCGCGAAGCGGCCGCTTCGGAGGAATCCGACACCGTCGCAGGTCGACAGCAGGTCATCGAGCAGTCGATCGGAGAACTCCGACCCTCACCCCGTGAACAGGCACCTTTCGGAGAGCTCTCCGTGCGAACCCATGCCCTTCCCGTCGGCCCGGGTACGGGGAGACCACAGTCCTGAGGGTCCTCGATGCATGAAGGACGGGATTCGAAATCCCCTCCGGGTCACTACAGGACTCGACGGGGAGTCGAATCCGATTCAGAGGTTCGCGCGGTCTGTCTCATGCCTGTCACAATCCTTCTCGCAACCCTTAAATCGGACCCCCTCATGGGGCCTCTGATTAGTGGTCAGATGCTGGAGAGAGTAGACAAGACGTACACTAAGGACGAGGTCATGGGGCTGATGGAGCCTCTCATATCCACTTGGTTCAACGAGAGGTTCGATGATCTTACGATTCCCCAGGCGAAGGCGATCCCCGTCATCCACCAGAGGAAGAACGTCCTCGTATCCTCGCCCACCGGATCCGGCAAGACGCTTACGGCCTTCACCAGCATCATCAACGAACTCACCCGCTATTCCCGGGAGGGGACTCTCGAGGAGAGGGTCTACTGCATCTACGTCTCTCCGTTGAAGGCTCTCGCCAACGACGTCAACCGTAACCTCAACACGCCTCTGGCGGAGATGAGGGAGGTCGCCGCGGCCCACGGGATGGATGTGCCGGACATAAGGGTCGCAGTCCGTTCCGGGGACACTCCGCAGAACGAAAGGCAGAAGATGGTCCGTCATCCCCCGCACATCCTCATCACCACGCCCGAGAGCCTGGCGCTCATACTCGCTGCCCCCAAGTTCAAGGAGGCGTTCAAGAAGGTGGAGTGGGTCATCCTGGACGAGATCCACGACATATGCGACTCCAAGAGGGGCGCGTTCCTGTCCCTCACGCTGGAGCGTCTCAGGCATCACTGCGAGACGGACTTCGTCAGGATCGGGCTCTCAGCCACACTGGCGCCGATCGAGGCCATTGCGGGATACCTGGTCGGTTGCGAGCCCGACGGCCAGATACGCGACGTGGTCCTGATCGAGTCCGGGTCGAAGAAGCAGCTGGACCTGAAGGTCATATGTCCGACAGACGACATGACGACGCTGTCGTCGGACATAGTCAACTCGATGATGTACGACACCCTGAAGGACCTCATCGACCAGCACGAGACCACGCTGGTGTTCACAAACACGAGGTCCGGTGCCGAGAGCGTCGTCTACAAGCTGAAGGAGCGCGGACTGGAGAACATAGAGGTTCACCACAGCTCCCTGGGCAAGGACATCAGGCTAGACGTGGAGGAGCGTCTCAAGAAGGGGGAGATCAAGTGCGTGGTCTCCTCCACCTCCCTCGAACTGGGGATCGACATAGGTTCGGTGGACCTGGTCTGCCAGATCGGGTCACCGAAGTCGGTGGCCAAGGGGCTTCAGAGGATCGGCAGGAGCGGCCACAGCTTCGGCAAGGTGGCCAAGGGAAGGCTCCTGGTGTTCGACCCCGACGACCTCGTGGAGTGCGCGGTCATGTGCAGGGCGGCGCATCGCGGGGACATAGACAGGGTCGGGATCCCGGAGAACTGCCTCGATGTTCTGTCGCAGATGGTCGTGGGCATGAGTCTGGACAGCAGATGGGATGTGGACGAGGCCTACGGCATCGTGAAGGGCTCCTACTGCTACCGCAACCTGTCGAAGGAGAGCTTCCTCGATGTCCTCAGGTATCTCGGCAGCAAGGACGACTTCAAGGGGGTCTATTCGAAGATCTGGTACGACGAGGACGACGGGCAGTTCGGGAAGAAGAAGGGCTCCCGCATGATCTACTTCATGAATCTCGGCACCATACCCGAGGAGGCCAACTACAGGGTCGTCACCAACCACGGCTCTACGGCCGGGGAGCTGTCGGAGAAGTTCGTGGAGAGGCTGTCCCCGAGGGATGTCTTCGTCCTCGGCGGGAGGTCGTTCGAGTTCGTCCGCTCCAAGGGCATGACGGCGTACGTCAAGGAGGCCAACGGCAGGAAGCCCACGGTCCCCTCCTGGGCCGGGGAGATGCTCCCCAGGAGCTTCGACCTGTCCATGGACATCGCGGTGTTCAGGAAGGAGATGGCGTCCAGAATAGACGAGTCCGACAGGGATGCGATATCCGAGCTCGTCAGCGATTTCGACGTGGACGAGGGGTCGGCCAGAAGCATCCTGTCCTATTTCAGGGAGCAGAAGGCCATCGCGGGTTTCATCCCGGACTGCGACCGTCTCGCCGTGGAGGAGTACATCGACCCCTCCGGGAACCAGAAGATCGTGTTCCACTTCCCGTTCGGACGCAGGGTAAACGATGCCCTCTCGAGAGCCTACGCGTACAGGATGACGGGGATGATCGGCGCAAACGTCTCGGTGACCATATCCGACGACAGCTTCATGCTCGGCTGTCCCAGGAAGTTCGACCTTTCGCTCATCCCCGGGCTGATAAAGGCGGGGGAGCTGGAGCAGGTACTCCGCAGGTCCATCAAGGACTCGGAGATATTCAAGCTGAGATTCAGGCACACCGCGGCCCGCAGCTTCATGATCCTCAGGAACTACATGGGGAGGCCGATCTCGGTGAACAAGCAGCAGATCCGCTCAACGTATCTGCTGGAGATGCTAGGCGACATGGAGAGGGTGCCGGTCATAGAGGAGACCTACCGCGAGGTGCTCGAGGACGACATGGACATCAAGAACGCCAAGCTGGTGCTGGACATGATCGATTCCGGGAGCATGGGCGTGGAGTTCATCAACTACACCGGGACGCCGTCACCGTTCGCGCATTCCGCAATTCTTTCGGGCTTCTCGGACATCGTCCTCATGGAGGACAGGTCCGCTTTGCTCAGGGAGCTGCACAGGAAGGTCCTGTACAGGGCGCTCGGTGACTCGGTGAGCGAGTTCGAGTTCACCGAGGACCAGGTGGTTCCGTACTTTGCCCAGAAGGCCCCGAGGGTGATGTCCAAGTCGGACATCCCGAAGCTGCTCGCCGTCACCGGGCCTCTGCAGGCGATGCGCGAGAGGGGCAGGAACATCTACTCCTACTCTGACGAGGACAAGAAGACCATCGACGGTTGGGTCAGGGAGCTCATCAATGAGGGGACCATCGGGACGGTGTTCCTAGACGAGACGCACATAATGAACATCGAGGAGGTCCAGTACTACGCCGCGGCGACCCGCAGGGATAGGGAGCTCAACGATACCGACAGGGCGGTGTACGACCGCATAGGCCAGAACACCTCGATGAGCGAGATCGCCGGCGACCTGGAGATATCCGAGGACGTCACCTTCAGGTCCGTCAGGAAGCTGGAGTCGATGTATCTCATCACCAGGACCGATGTCACAGGCAACAACAGGTGGTTCTTCTCCAGGGTCAGGTACCCGGACGTGGACAGGAGGAGGGCGATCGATCGCATAGTTCTGCGCTATCTCGAGTGCTTCGCGCCGGCCACAGTGCAGGAGGTCGCGTTCTCCCTGTCATTGTCGGACGGGGACGCCAGGACGTCCCTCGAGTCGCTGGTCGCCGCCGACGAGGTGGTCAAGGGGCGCTTCCTGATCTCCGAGGACGACCAGTACATGCTGAAGATCGACCACATGAGGCTCAAGGCCGGCAGGGACAACGTCTACGACTACGAGACCGTGGAGCGCTACCGCCTCACCAAGGGGGAGAGGTTCGGCTCCATCCGCGAGTTCTTCGATTTCTACGGCTCGGCAGGCAGCGAGCTGGACGTCTACACCAGGGTCGACGGGTTCGACCTGTCCGAATGGTACTCCATGAGGGAGTCCGGGGACATCCTCCTCGGCAGGTTCGTCAGGGGAAGGGTCAGGTTCGTGCTCAGGGACGAGGGCGACCGCTACGCCGCCCTCAGGCACGAGGAGGTCACCGAGACGGACATGAAGGTCCTGAACATGATCGACGGGATGGGCCGCGCCACAATGAGGCAGCTGGTCTCCGCCACCGGGATGGACAAGGAGGACGTCAAGCAGTCC
>CALUNK010000020.1 GCA_944321985.1 Candidatus Methanomethylophilaceae archaeon | reverse complement strand
GGTCGTATGCAGGTGCGGTCGCAGGGTCCACATCAGGAGGATCGACGACCAGTGGTTCATCAACTACGCCGACAGGGACCTCACCCAGAGGACATCAGACCACTGCAGGACCATGGACATCAACCCTCCGGAGTACGCGGACAACGTCCACGGTGTCCTGGACTGGTTCAGGGAGAGGGCCTGCGTCAGGCTGGGCAACTGGCTGGGGACCAGGTTCCCCTATGACGACAAGTGGATTATCGAGGCAATCTCGGACTCCACACTGTATCCGATCTATTACACGATCTCGCTCTACGCGAACTCCCATCAGATAGAGCCGGAACAGATGACCGAGGAGTTCTTCGACTATGTGTTCCTCGGAAAGGGCACCCCGTCGGAGGTCTCTGCTTCCACGGGCATCGCCCAGGACCTGATTGAGAGGATGAGGGCAGACGTGCTCTACTGGTACCCCCTGGACATCAATCTCGGCGGCAAGGAGCACATGACCGTCCACTTCCCCGCGTTCCTGTTCAACCACGTGGCGATCCTTCCCGAGGATCTGTGGCCCCGCGGAATCACAGTCAACTGGTACATCACCGGCAAGAACAGCGACAAGATATCCAAGTCCAAGGGCGGAGCCCAGCCGATCCCAGGTGCCGCCGCCAAGTTCGGCGTCGACGCGATGAGGCTGTACTACGCACACGTGGCGTCGATGTTTGTCGATGTGGAGTGGAGCGAGGACACCGTGATGACCTACAGGCAGAGGGTCGACAGGATCTTCGGAGCAGTGCAGGACCTCATAGCCTCGGAGTCCGACTCCCCCAAGGGCGACATGGACTCATGGCTGATGTCCAGGTTCAACACCCATCTCAACGAGATAAGGGCCGCCATGGACAAGTACGACCTGAGGCAGATGACCACCACTGTGTACTTCGACATGTACAACGACATCAAGTGGTACTCCAGAAGGGGAGGCAGCAACGCCGAGACCATCCGTTCCGCTCTGAAGATCTGGATCCAGGCGATGATGCCCGTAACCCCCCACACAGCCGAGGAGCTTTGGGAGTCCGCTGGGTTCGAGGGCCTGGTGTCCGCGTGTCAGCTCCCGGAGGCCGATTCCGATATGATCTCGGCCGCCTCGGAGTACGGGGAGAACCTCATCCGCGATGTCATGTCCGACATCACCGAAATCAGGAAGATCGCTGGAATCGAGCCCAGCAGGATCATCCTCTACACCTCCGCCGAGTGGAAGAGGGAGGTCATGAGGAAGGCAGCGGCAATGATGCAGGAGGGAAGGCTCACGGTCCCCGATCTCACCAAGGCCTGCATGGCGGACGAGGCGATCAAGAGGAACGGCAAGTCAGCGTCCGAACTTGCCAAGAAGGTAGCCGTCGAGTTCCCCAGATCCACGATCGAGGCGAAGAGGCCTGTGTACGAGACAGACGAGACCGCCCTGCTGTCATCTGCCATCGGTTTCCTGAGCGAGGAGACGGATCTGAAGGTGGAGGTGTACTCTGCAGATGCGGAGGACCTCTACGATCCACAGAACAAGGCCAGGGCAGCAACCCCCGGAAGGCCCGCCATCCTGCTGGAGTGAGTCCCGGTGTTCATAGACGTCGTCCGTTCAAGGAAGAGCTGCAGGCTGTTCTCGGACGTCCCCCTCGAGGACAGCGAGATAGACACGATCATGGAGGCGGGCCTCAGGGCCCCGTCCTCCAGGCAGCTCAAGGATGTGAAGCTGTTCCCCGTCAGGGATGTGGGACTCATCAGGAGGCTTGCGCTCTGCAAGGAATCCTCCACGACGCCGCTCGAGACGGCCACGTTCGCAGTCATTGTCGCCGCTGACCCGGATGTCTGCGATGTCTGGATTGAAGACGCCTCGATAGCCACTATAATGATGCAGCTGGAGGCAGAGGACCTCGGCATCGGCAGCTGCTGGGTCCAGGTGAGGCTGAGATCCAACGGAGACGTCCCGGCAGAGGACATAGTTAAGCGTGAGGCAGGACTAGATCGCGGTCTGAAGGTCCTGTCCATCGTCGCCTTCGGAAGGAAGCTGAGATGAGGCTGGTCCCGGTCAGGGAGGGAACGGGTTACGGCGTGTCCGCCGATGCACTGTATCTGGGGGCGTTCCCCGAGTACGAGCGCATACCCATGGAGAATCTGCACAGGTTCGCCGGCACGGATCTCGCCGAGTACTACGCCATCGAAGACGACGGCTTCCGCGGTCTGGCCTACACCGTGACCCACGGTGATGTGTTTTTCCTGCTGTACCTTGCAGTTTCACCCAGTTCACGCGGGAAGGGCTACGGCAGCCGCACACTGGACATAATCAAGGGGATGGCCGGAGGGAGGAAGCTGTTCCTCAACATGGAGCCGGTGGATCCAGGAGCAGAAAACCTCAAACAGAGGGAGGCCCGCAGGGAGTTCTACCTGCGCAACGGGTTCAGGGAGGAGCGGGAGTACGTAACCTCGGAGGGGATATCCTATACGGTCATGACCTGGGGCGAACCGATCTCCGAGGAGGAGAACAGGGCGTTCATCAGGTACCTTGTAGAGGTCGGCATGTTCCCGGAGGAAGGTCGTCGTGACGGACCGGTTCCCGAGGATTAATGAAGCTTGATTTTCCGGCAATCGGAAATTTCCTTTATAAACAGAGGGTCTCATGGCATCTTGCCGCTGAAAGTGGCAGGAGGTCCAAGATTTGATCAAGTCAACATTCGACATCGATGCCGTGGCTGAAGCAGTCGGTATGTGGATTCCCGGTTTTTGGATAGACGGGGCGAAGCACGCCGTGTCGCCAGGGGATTATGTGACGTACAGGCTCAGATGCACCCGCAACGAGCTGATAGAGGACTTCGACATAAAGGTGTCCGTCGTCTCCGAGTCGGAAGCCGCCGTCACTCTTAATGCGACCGACGGAAGGCTCGCCGAGATGAAGATGCCGATCGGTGACGAGGGGGTCCTCGGAACCATAGGAGGTACCCTTGTTCCCGTGGCGGTAGAGGGGTTGCCCTCCGATTCGGGCGTTCTCGAGTACACGGTGTACATCTTCAAGGGCAGGAGGTCGGGGATGGCCTGGGTCCGTGACGGTATCGCCTACAGGACCATACATGACGCGGGTGGATTCAGGCTCTGTTTCGATCTGACAGGGACCTCATTGCAAGGATGAGGCGGTCCGGTTCTCGGAAGAACGGGAGGAGAACGATGGTCACTCCCATCTTCTGTATAGGCCGTGGTCGATCCCGATCTGGTCCAGACATCTGCCCACCACTATGTCCACTATATCTTCCACCGTCTTCGGTCTGGGGTAGAATCCAGGGTTGGCGTCGACTATCCTCACGCCGAGTTTGGCCAGTTTAAGTTCGTTCTCCAGCATTATGGGGCTCTTGGGGGTCTCCCTTACCAGGAGGATCAACCTCCTCCCCTCCTTTAGACAGACGGAAACGGCGCGAGATATGAGCGTGTCTGCGATTCCGTTTGCGAACTTCGCCACCGAGGACTCGCTGCAGGGGGCTACGAACATGGCATCGTATCTGAAGCTGCCGGATGCGATGGATGCGAACATCTGGTCGTCATCGAAGACCTGGTCTGCCATCGACTCGACCTGCTCGACTGTGTAGTCGGTCTCGGCTGGGATTATCTCCCTGGCCGTTCTCGAGATGACCAGGATCTTCTCGCCTTCCAGCTCCTGGAGCAGCCTGATGCCGTATATGGCTCCCGATGCGCCTGATATCGCGACTACGTAACGCACGGACCCCAATCACCGACTGTTTATAATTAGATAATGTCAGACGTCCTCATCGGATATGTTCACCAGCAGATATCCGTTCTTTTCGTCCTTGACCCAGCGGATTATCGATTCATTCGATTCTTGTCCGAGGTCTGGAATATTGGAGACGATGTGGTTGTTGATGTATGCTGTCACCGAAATATATGCACCCTCTATTATGAGAAAAACAGAAAGCGCCAGAGTGATCAACGACAAGTCATTCAACGATGACATCGCAATTCCTAGAATGCCCAGGACAATGGAGGTCGTTCCGACTGCTCCCATGCCTATGTACGCTTTTTTCTGTTGGATATTTGGAACCAACAATATGCCCTTCATGAGTACACCAAGGATGCATATGACTGTTAGTATTATAGGCGTCACTCGTCAGACCTTCAACTATAATCTGCTTAGACATCATTTCGAAGCGGAATGCAAAACTATAGGTGCAGGACAGGCAACCAGAACGAATGCCGTTCGGAATTCCGAGAAGAATATCGAACCCCATGGAGGGTTCTCCTCATCCGGATTTTTAAAAACCGACATGGCTGGAACCCATATAGGATTAAACAGAAACCTAATCAATCCATCACGGAATTGATTGCAATCTCCGCGATATCCATGGAATACTCTGCGACCCTCTTGACGCTACCGGAGATCAGTTCAGCGGCCATAACGGTTTTCTCGTCGACGGACTCATCAAGATCAGAGATTTCCTTTGACCTCTGAACCAGCAACTCGCCGCGCTCAATGCACTTGTTGGCGGCATCCATGTTTTTACTCGACCATGTGCCGACGGAATCGGTGAAAAGCGTGACGACTTCACGTCCCGTGCTGAGGATCCTCTGGTCGACGACTGTGGATTTTCCCTCGACGATGGGTTTAAGGTTGGATGCCAAGAGTACCGCGTGGTCTCCGATTCTCTCTATAGATCTGCTGATGCTACCGCAGCGTGTGATTTCGCAGAGATCCATCCCCATGCGACGGGAGATAGTGATGTCCTTCTGGTGTATGTTGACCTGTCTCGATATGAGCCAGTCTATCCTGTCCACCTCTCTGTCCCTGTCGCTCATCCCGTCGAGAAGGGTCGCGTCCCTCTTCTCTAAGGCGTCAAGGACGTCGTTCAGCATGTTCCTTACGAGGACCTTCATCCTCTCCACGGACTTTGATGGTTTGATCTCACCCTGGTCCATCAGGTCCTTGATGATGATGCGGTCGTCGCTCTCTTCGAGTATTTCCAATCCGATGGCGGTCTGTGTGAACGAAGAGGCGGTGTTGGCCGACATGCTGGACAGCTCCCTCTCCGAACGGAGTTCGATTACGTCGTGTCCGGCGATGTATGCGCCGACCAGCTGTCTATAGAGGTAATCACGGTCCGTGATGCTGTCAGCATCGATTATCTTGGTGGACCCGGCGAGGGCGGCCTGTTTGCCTCCGGGGTATATCACCATGCTTCCGTCAGGCTGTGGTTGCAATCCGACAGTGTCATTCTTCTTCAATCCTACCGAGTCTGCCCATTCCTTGGGCAGGGTGACCATGAACGATGATCCGCCGGTTATCTGTATCCTTCTTAGGTCCACAGAGGATTGATGCGCCATAGGGATATAAATTTGATTTCAATATTATATATTTATCTATATTTTCTATATATAATATTGAACCGTAATCCAGTCGTTTCGTTGGGTCGAAGACATAGAGCTGAGAGTCAACATTCTCTCTATGATTTTTTAATTATAAATCATGAAACATACACTGCAGGATCGACAGAAGTGTGGTGTTCATATTAATATAGTATATATGAATATATATTATATGTATTAATATATATAAATTGATATATTATTTCGACTAACTATATACACATAACAAAACTACTTGGATGCTGAGGTGTCAAAACCTTGGACAATAAGATAACTGCAATCCTTGTGGTCATCATCCTGATCGTTGTGGGTGCCGCGGCTTACATGGCTCTCGGCAACAATGGTGGAAATGATGATGGCAACTCCAATGCCCACGCCCTCGATCTCGATGGCGTCGAAGCCTCTGAGGACAATGTCCTCAATGGAACATACTCCATTTCCAGGAACCTTGTTCTCGTCACCAACGGCGAGCCTTCTGGAAATGTCGCGGCCTTCCTGAGCTGGGTAACCAGCGAGGAGGGACAGAAGATTCTCGGCGAGGAGTTCGTCAAGCTCACCGAGTACACGACCGAGATTGAACCTACAGAGAGCGGCGACACCGTCCTCACACTCGGCGGATCCACTTCCCTTTCCGAGACAGCGGACAAGCTGGCTGCCGCTTACATGGAGAAGTACGACTTCATGACCGTCACCGTTCAGGGAGGCGGTTCCGGAGCCGGCGAATCTCAGTGTCTCTCCGGCGAGTTCGATATCGGGATGCTTTCCCGTGACCTCTCCGACAGCGGAAGGGAGCAGGGGTTCGTCGACCATATGATCGGTCAGGACGGAGTCGCTGTCATCGCGAACGTCGAGGGCGTCGAAGGTCTCACCACCGCACAGGTCGCCAAGATCTTTAGCGGGGAGATCACAAACTGGAGTGAGGTTGGAGGACCCAACCAGACGATTCAGGTCATCATCCGTGAGGATGGATCCGGAACCCGTGACTGCTTCGACAGCGCCATGGAGAAAGTCGACGAGGACTTCATCAGTACCCAGAGCGCAGTCACCTGCCAGTCCACCGGACTCGTCATCCAAAACGTCCAGAACACCGCTGGATCCATAGGATACATCAGCATCGGACAGCTGGCCAATCTCTGAGGAGGCTGACTAATGGAAACATATCAGTACGGTCTCAAAAGAGGCGGATCGCACAGTGATCAGATAATGAAGTACGTGCTTCTCGCGGTCTCTTCTGTGGCCGTACTGATAGTCTTACTAATTATCCTGTTCACAATTTCCAGCAGCTGGATGTCGATTTCCGAGAACGGGATCCTGGATTTCATCTTCGGCGATGTCTGGCGCCCCGGCAGGGGAGAATACGGGGCACTGCCCCTCATCGTAGGAACCATCCTCGTGACGTTCGGAGCAATGGTATTCGCAGTGCCCGTCGGTCTTTCCTCTGCCATCTACATATCCGAGATCGCTCCAGCTAAGACCCGCAACATCCTGAAGCCTCTCGTGGAGCTCTTCTCGGCCATTCCATCCGTGGTTTACGGATTCATCGGCATGGTCGTCCTGATACCCGTCCTCAAGACGCTATTCCCGGATCAGCAGCTGTTCAGCAATTCCTGGCTGGCCGCATCCCTGGTCCTGGGTATCATGGCCATGCCAACAATCATCTCTGTCTCCGAGGACGCCATCCATTCGGTGCCTCAGTCCTACAGGGAGGCGTCCCAGGCTATGGGGGCAACAAAATGGGAGACGATTATCAAAGTGATCGTACCTGCGGCCATCTCCGGAATCTCAGCCGCCATCATACTCGGAATAGGGAGGGCAATCGGGGAGACCATGGCGGTTCTAATGCTCACGGGAAACTCTCCGCTCATACCCGAGCCGCTATGGAACGTGTTCGGTCTGATCAGCACACTCACGGGAACGATAGCTCTCCAGCTCCCGGAGTCCGTCTCGGGATCGGTAACGCAGTCTGCTCTGTTCGAACTCGGGGTCATCCTGATGGCGATGGTGTTGATGGTGAACATCTGTGCCAGATATGTTATCAGGAGGACCAACCGCAGGCAGGGCAACACAGACCCCGCCAAATCGCTTTTCTACCGCATCACCGGCAGGACGAGCATAATGGGTTCCGACTCTGTAATCTCCGACATGATTTCCGAACACAAGGGACAGCTGATGATGCTGTTCATGTTCGTACTCCTGTTCATCGGTGTTTGGATGTTCACGTCACTCCTCACTAGCGATCTCAACGCTCTCATCGCGGCCGTGGTCGTCATCGCGGTCATCGCTCTGTTGATGAAAGCATTCAAGGGAATAGATTCCACGCAGAAGCAGACGATCTGTTTCGGTGGTCTCACCGTAGTCATGGGCTTCGTCCTCCTGATCCTGGTGATAATCATCGGATACATACTGATCAACGGGCTCCCCGTTATCGACTGGGAGTTCCTGACGACGAGCCCCGCCCCCGGCGGTAGGTCAGGCGGAGTGTTCCCTGCCATTGTCGGTTCCCTGGAGCTTATCGCTGGAACAGCCCTCATCGCGTTCCCTCTGGGAATCCTAACAGGGATCTATCTGAACGAATACGCTAGGAACACCCCGTATACGAGGATAATAAGGGAGGCAATCGACCTGCTGAACGGTACGCCCTCCATCGTGTTCGGTATGTTCGGTATGATCATGTTCGTCAGGCATTCTGGCATGGGGTACTCGATGCTCGCGGGTTGGGTAACCCTGGCTTTCATGATTCTTCCGGTCATAATCAGAACAACGGAGGAAGCCATGAAGTCCGTGCCTCCGGAGCTGAGGGAGGCCTCGAGAGCAATGGGCGCAACGAAGTGGAAGACCATCTACAAGGTGGTCATCCCAGCGGCGATGGGTGGAATAGTCACCGGCTCCATCCTGTCCATTGGACGTGCCGCAGGAGAGACCGCGCCGATCATGCTCACGGCCGCAGTCATATCCCAGCCCAATCTGGCGGGATCGATCTTCGACCCCGTCATGGCGCTGCCCCTGCACCTGTATCATCTGGCGATGGACCTCCCCGGGACGACGGACCTGCAGTACGGTACAGCGACAGTCCTGCTGTTTATTGTTCTGTTATTCTTCGTCGTCGCGTCATTAATCAGAAGCCACTACAACAAGAAGGTTAGGTGGTGAACAATGAGTTTCATATTTGGCAAGAAAGACAACAATGAGGGCCCCCAGTCCAGAGGGAGCGGGATGGCAGCCGAGCTTGACGAGGACACCGTGAAGGACACGAACTTCGTCGAATGGTCTCAGAACAGTAATCCCCTGGCAGTCAGTTTCCCTCAGAGCGAAGTATGCATCGACATCAGGGGCATAGACCTCTGGTACGGGGACAAACAGGCCCTTTTCAAGGTCGACCTCCCGGTGAAGAGGAATTCAATCACTGCCCTGATCGGTCCCTCCGGATGCGGGAAGTCCACGCTACTGAGAAGCATAAACAGGATGAACGACCTGGTGCCGGGCTGCAGGATTGAGGGCGAGATGCTGTTCCACGGAGACAACCTGTACGCTCCGGACGTCGACATCAACAGCCTCAGAACCAGGATCGGGATGATATTCCAGAAGCCAAACCCCTTCCCTATGACCATAAGGGAGAACATCACGTACGGGCCGAAGATCCACGGAATCAAGGACAGGAAGGAGCTCAACGAGATCGTCGAGAGGTGTCTTCAACAGGCGGCACTCTACGACGAGGTTGCTGACCGTCTCGATACGTCTGCTCTAGGTCTGTCGGGAGGGCAGCAGCAGAGGCTGTGCATCGCGCGTGCTCTTTCGGTAAACCCCGAAGTTATTCTGATGGACGAGCCCACATCTGCCCTGGACCCCATCGCCACCTCCAAGATTGAGGATCTGGCCTTGGAGCTAAAGAAGGACTACACGGTTGCCATCGTCACGCACAACATGCAGCAGGCATCCCGTATCGCGGACTATACCGGTTTCATGTACCTGGGCAAGATGATCGAGTTCAACGAGACCGGATCGATGTTCAACAAACCCGAGAAGGCCATGACCGAGAGGTATCTCACTGGCAGGTTCGGATGATAACATGAAGAGATTCCTAGACGACATAGAAGCGCTAGTAGCCGAGACTATCGAGATGGGCGATCTCGCCTCAGAGATGATAGAGAAGTCCGTCCAAGCCATAGTTGACGGCGATATCGATCTGGCCGATGAGGTAATACATGACTTCGCCAGGATCGACCGTTACGACCAAGATATCGAAGATGCGGCGATAAGGATCCTCACGATCTACCAGCCCACGGCCGTGGACACCAGGACGGTCGCCACCATTCTGAAGTCCATAACGTATCTCGAAAGGATCGGGAAGTACAGTGTGAACATCGCCACAGCCACCAAGTACCTGAGCGAGAAGCCGATGTTCGAACCAGTGCATCTGATACAGCCCGTGGGGGAGGTGGCCGTCCGCATGGTCAAACTCGTGACCAAGGCATTCGAGGAGAAGACCGCCGACGGTCTGGACAAGATTGCGGAGATGGACGACTATCTCGACAGGACCATGCGCGAGGATCTGATCAGAATCATCGACTTCATCAACGAGAATGAGCAGAGCGCTGATGTCTGCACATACTACATCTCCGTCATCAAGTACCTTGAGAGGGTAGGAGACCACGCATGCAAGATGGCCGAGAAGGTCTGCTTCATGGTCACAGGTATGCGTGCGCACATCGAATGATACGAGAAATGATTTCCAAACCCTTTTGGGGCTAAGGCCCCACCCGCGTATTCTGCTTGAACACAGTTGTCCACGGAGTCAAGCGGAGGAGGCGGTCCGGCGGTTTCCCGCCGTAACATGTTTCAGCTCGAGAAAGCCCCGGAGCAGTTGTAGATCCTGTATGCCATGGCGGAGCCTATCAGGCACAGGATGATGCCCCAGATCACCATGTTCACGAGACCGATGGCCATGAACAGCGGCAGGACACAGGCCAGTACGCAGAGCGCGAGGCACACCTTGTACGAGATCTTCTTGGATGCCAGGAACCCGGATACCAGGGCGCAGATGCCGCTGAGGAGCAGGAACACCCCGGTGAACAGGAGAGCGGTCTGGGTCTGGGCCATCGTGAGACCGAAATAGAGTCCGTCGGCGTCGGCCACCGTCTCCCATATGCCCTCCACGGACTGTGACTCGGCCGTGATGACGATGCCGATGAGCACGGCGATGATGCCGTAGGTCATGATCAGCATGGGGGTCTTCCCGAGGTCGACCTCCCTCCTTCCGAATCCCGTCCTGTCCCTGTAGAAGTCCTGGCTTCTGTCATACGCTGTCCCGTCGAGGGCGGCGCCACAAGTGGGGCAGTATTCCGATCCGTACGGGATCGTCTCCCCGCATCTAACGCATTTTTTCTCTTCCATACGTATCACTCAGGATGTGAAGCTCTTCTTGTCGTTGTACAGCATAAATGTGACGATGACTCCGATCGCTACGGACAGGATTCCCAGTACCGCGTAGCTGAGCACGGTAGCCGCCGCGCAGGCGACCAGGGCGTACTTCTTCGGTCCTTTCTGATAGCAGAACCAGAAGCTCACGAGAGCGCTGATCCCGCTGGCGAGGGAGAGTCCGCCCGAACGCAGCATCTCGGCGTTGAGGGAGTCGCTCCATTCGAACGGTACGCCGATTCCCATGGACTCGTAGAGGTCGACCATCGACTGGTACTTCTCCTCGGTCATGGTCAGACCGAAGTATAGCCCCATGATGCTTATGATTATGGCGAAAATGCCGTAGATGAGGATGAAGATCCCGATCATCGACACGCCATTGCTCATCGGTCTGCTGTACTGGCCGGATACGATGTTGTGGGGGTTGGCCCTCCCACCGATCCCTGCCCCGCACTCCGGACAGAACTCTGCGTCCGCCGGGAGTCTCGCCCCGCAAGCGACACAGAAGTTATTCTCGTCTGACATGTCCTTCCCTATATACCAGATACTTATCAACTATACTCAGAAAGCTTCGGGGATCGCGTCCCATCCGATGTGTCGATTAGTCTCCCGTCAGTGTTCTGAGTTATGTTGCCGACGCTTCCGAACATCTCGATCAGCGCATCGCTCACCAATCCGAACGAACCGTCAGCGGGTATCTCCGAAAGGAGGTCGTAATCATCGCCGCCGGCCATCACATAGTCGTTGGATGCGACGACGTACTTCCCGTCTGGATCCAGGGGAGAGCCGTCGCTCAGGGTCAGGGAAACAACCCTATGTCCCGATGGCTGAGAGCTGTCGTAGGTCACCAGGATTCCTCCGACCTGCAGGAACGAGCCCTCGGCGGATGGAAGTCCACTCAACCCGAGTTCTATCAGGCTCACGACCTGGCTTCCGGTCAGGGTCTTCGTCACGATGTAGTTCTCGAACGGGAATGAGTTGTACACGTCCCTTAACGTGATGTCGCCCGGAGGGATGTCGGAGCGTATCCCTCCTCCGTTGAAGACCGATATGTCCGCGCCCGAGACATTCATCAGGGCGTCGGTGACGAAGTCCCCGAGACCGACCTCGCCGAGACGCGAGGCGGTGCGCTCCCCCGTTAGCAGGACTTCGGTGTGGCCTACGACGCGGGAAAGCATCTCATCGTTCTCGGACATTATCCGGTCGACTACGGTGTCCACGTATTCGGAGCTCCTGTCATACGAGGACACGAGCTCAGCGGTCGGCCCATCATCACCGGTGAGGCACACAAGGCCTATGTGGTTCAGGGAATCCCCGGTGCTGGCGATGATCGTGTCGGACTCCTGGAGCACAACGCTGCCGTCGGCGACCATCCCTCCTGTCATCACGGTGTGGCTGTGTCCGTCTATGAAGACATCTATGCCGTCGACATCTGCGCATATGGCGTCCGAATTGTACTCGGAGTCGTTTCCGACGCCGATGTGTCCCAGGGCGACGATCCAGTCGACCTCCATGTCGGACAGGGTGTCCACCATCCTCTGGGCGGCTTCGGTAGGGTCCGTGAACTCTATCTCGTCGAGGTACCCCGGTGACACCAAGTTCACTGTATCGGGGGTGGTGAGCCCGAACACCCCTATCCTGAAGCTGTCCTTCTCCAGCACCACGTATTCCGGGAAGACGCTCTCGCCTGTGTCCTTCCAGACTATGTTGGAACTGACCGTCTCGAAGCCGAGACCCGCCTCGTTGTCCAGATAGGTCTCCAGGGTGTAGTCGAACTCATGGTTACCAGGGGTCATGACGTCGTATCCGACGGCGTTCATTATCGTGACGCTGTAGGCGCCGTGTGATAGCATCGTCTCCACGCTGCCCTGGAATGCATCACCCGCATCCATCAGGAACACAGTCGCACCCCTCGACTCAAGGTCGTCCCCGAGGGCAGCGACCTTACCGAATCCTAGGTTGTCGTTGTAGTGCCCATGGGTGTCGTTCGTGTGGACTATGAATACCTCCCCCGAGAGGTCGTCGTCCTCTCCTCCGCAATGCAGGAAAGACGCGAGAAGGACGATGACGATGACTGCTGCCACCATCACCGTCTTGCTTCTGTTGTTCATAATCTGGAATTGCTGCGGGGATTATTTTACATTCACAGGGGCCGTGCCTCTCGGCCTCATCTTCCGCCGGCGATGACGGTGTAGGGGGATCCCGGCCCAGGGCGCCTGTCCTCGTACACGTCCCTCATGCCCAGGAGACAGTTGCGGACCATGTCGCTGACCGCCTCCTCGTAATAGAACGCCATGTGGTGTGTGATCAGGACGTCTGGTCTTCCGCGGAGCGCCGTCAGCGCGCGGTTGTCGATCGCACGGTCGCTGCAGTCGTTGTAGTACAGTCCGAACTCGTCCTCGATCACATCCAGGGCTGCTCCGCCCAGATGTCCCGAATCCAGCGCTGAGATAAGGGCTTCCGTATCCACCAGCGGGCCGCGGGCGGTGTTGACCAGGAGTGCCCCGGTTTTCATCCTAGATATGGCCTCGGCCCCGATGATGTGGCGCGTCTCGTCGTTGAGTTCAAGGTGCAGGGTGACCACATCCGATTCGGCGAGAAGGTCGTTCAGCTCGACCCTCGTCGCGTACCTGTCAGCCTCATCGTTTCCGTTCCTACTCCAGTAAAGCAGTCTGCAGCCGAACCCGGAAAGGTCCCTGAGCACCGACCTGCCGATTTTGCCGGCACCGACCACCCCCACCGTGAGGGAACCGACCTTCCTTCCCAGGAGTCCCTTCAGAGTGAAGTCGTTCCTCCTGTTGCGGTCCATGATGGCCTCGGCCCTGCGTATCAGCATTAGCAGCATCATGACTGTGTAATCTGCAACCCCCTCGGGATCGTAGGTTATGTGCATCACGGTCATGCCAACATCCTCGGCGTGGGCGATGTCTATGTGGTCATACCCGATGGTGCGAGTGCCTATGGCTCTGACTCCCCCTTCCCTGAAGCGGTCGATCATCACCGCGGAGATCGGTGTCGTGATCACCGAGATGAAGTCGTACCCGTCAGCAAGATGGCAGTTCTCGGGTACCGGGCTGTCCGTCGTGTAACCGAGCTCGAACCCGAGCTCTTCCGCGTAACGGCGGAAATAGACGTCCTCATCGAACATACGGTAGTTGTAGACGAACACCCTCATGTTTCCCGGATTCGCGGTCTGGTTTATCCCGTTTACCTTCGAGGTCCTTCCCGTCCGCATAACCCCGTTGTTGTTTCGAGCCCTTCCGTGATCGTGGCGTGTTCGGGAGGGCCGATCGGGCCTGTTCAAAGTTTTTATATACAATCATCTGTTGTTCCCACTCACGGAGTTCAGATGCCGGTCCGCTGGTCATCTGCCGTGGAGGGTTTTTCACCCTTAGGCCGCATGGGTGCGAGAGCAGGACGTGCGGAGGCCGCAGTTCGTGGCGAATATTGCCATTGTTCCACTTTTTTTAGCAACGCTTATATATCATACCACTATACCAACCCTCGTTATTGCACCTCACATCACGTGAGGGGCGATGCGAGGTATCAATATGGTAACCGTCTACGACGTTCCTGCCGAGCAGCTCATACTCAAGACGGCCCAGAAGCTCAAGGAGAACCCCAACATCGTTCCCCCTGAGTGGGCCGAGTTCGTGAAGACCGGCAGGCACACAGAGAGGGCCCCGTCCCAGGACGACTGGTGGTACACTAGGGCCGCCTCCATCATGAGGAAACTGTACGTGAAAGGACCCATGGGATCCTCCAGGCTCGCCGCTGAGTACGGCGGTTACGCCGACAAGGGATCCATGCCCAACAGGGCCGTCAAGGGAAGCCGCAACATCGCAAGGAAATGCATGATGCAGCTCGAGGCCGCCGGGTACCTTGTCTCCAAGGACAAGGAGGGTCGCGCCATCAGCCCCGCGGGACAGTCCCTTCTGGACAACACCGCCAAAGAGGTCTACGACGAGATGAGGGCCTGAGGGGGAATCGGCATGGAAGATCCCGAATTGCAGGCAATCAGGCAGAGGAGGATGGCAGAGCTCCAGCAGCAGGCCCAGAACCAGGCCGCACAGGAGGAGCAGGCCAAGAGGATGGAGGCGCAGAAGCAGAACGCCCTCAGGCAGTTCCTCACTCCCGAAGCCAGACAGAGGCTGGCCAACATCAGGCTCGCAAATCCGCAGATGGCGGATTCTGTCGAGATGCAGCTGATTCAGCTTGCCCAGAGCGGCAGGCTCCAGGGAATCATCGATGACACCATGCTGAGGAACATTCTCGCACAGATCGCCCCGCAGCACAGGGAGATCACCATAGAGAGGAGATAATCATGTCAAGCACAAAGGCCCCCGCAATGAAACAGAGGCTGAACAAGAAGGTCAACCAGAACCGCCGTGTCCCCGCATGGGTCATGCTCAGGACCAACAGGCAGTTCCTTCGCCACCCCAAGAGAAGGTCATGGCGCATGAGCAAACTTAAGGAGTGATTCAGATGGCAGACGAAGTCGAGAGGATCATGGTCATCCCCCTCAGGGCGACGAAGCAGGCACCCCGCACCCGCAGGGCCAAGCGCGCCGTCAAGGAGGTCAGGGAGATTGTCATGAGGCACATGAGGGTCGACGCAGAGCACGTCTGGATCGACGCCAGCGTCAACGAGAAGATCTGGGAGAACGGCATACGTAATCCGCCCTCCAAGATTACCGTGAAAGCAGTCAAGTTCGACGACGGCCTCGTAGAGGTCTCGCTGGCCGAGTGATACAATGATGAGGTTCTCGCGCCATTCTGGCAACCCCAACATAGGTGTTTTCGCAACGGTCAACGAGAGCCTCGCCTTTACATCCGCCGACGCCTCCCCGGAGTTCATCAGGGCTCTCGAGGAGGCGCTCGGCGTCAAAACCATAAAGACTACGGTCGCCGGAGCGCACGTCATAGGCTCTCTGATGGCCATGAACTCCAACTGCGCGGTCGTCTCAGGACTGGCGGATCCCAACGAGGTGAGGGTGATCGAGGAGCACATCCCGTGTTTCCTCCTGGACGACACCCTCAACGCCGCTGGGAACAACATCCTGGTGAACGACCACGGCGCAATCATCAGTCCCGAGTACGGTCATGCGATGGCGAAGCCGCTCTCCGATGCTCTCGGCGTGGAGGTTGTGTTCTCCTCGATCGCAGGGTGCAACACCGTCGGGTCCGTGTGCAAGGTCACCAACAAGGGGTGCGTGTGCCACATGGATGCCAGCGAAGACGAGGTCCAACTCATCAAGGACGTCCTGAAGGTCCAGGAGGTCGTCAGGACATCGGTGAACCACGGGTCCCGCATGGTCGGTGCCGGACTGGTCGCGAACTCCAAAGGCGCCGTCGTCGGGGACGAGACTACCCCGATCGAGATGGGCAGGATCGAGGATGGTCTTCTGCTGTACTGACGACCAGCGAATCCATCCTCGAAACCGGTTCCGCCATCCGCATTCTCTCCGCACGCCGGTATCCATTGTTCTGCTCAGCATTGCGAAGCGAATCCCCGGGAACTCAGAAACTGTTTCCCATCGGGTTCCGTATCCACCGGAATCAGCGGTCGAAGATCCAGCACTGCTTCGTGCCGTCGATGTCGTCCCTCGTGACGTCGATCTCGTTTCCGATGTAGTCGACCGCTCCGTCGGGTATCATCTCCAGGAAGTCGTCCAGAGGGGAGATGGGTATGGAGAGCCCTCCGACCCTGTAGTGCATCGGGACGATAACGTTGGGGTTCACCAGTTCCAGGAACCTCTTGACCTCCGGGAGGGGCATGGTGAAAGTCTCACCGACCGGAACGAAGAGCATGTCCACGTTCCTTATCCTGTCCAGTATGTCGTCGTCCGGGACGCATCCCAGGTCACCGCAGTGACAGACCGAGATGTCGTCCATCCGGAAGAGGTACATGGTGTTCGGTCCGCGTTCGGCGCCGTTTACGGTATCGTGCCAGGTCGGGAGCCCCTCGATGTCCATGCCCTTGACAGAAAACGGCCCGTTGCGGAAGAGGAAGTCCTCATGCCTCCCCCTTACAACGCGAACCGCGTTGTGGTCGTAGTGGTCGTGAGTCATGAGAACGATGTCCGCAGACACCGCGGGCGGTTTGATCCCTATGGAACGCCCGTCGTGTGGATCAACGACTACGGTGTTGTCCGTGTCGCAGAACTCGAAGCAGGAGTGTCCGTGCCATCTGACCCTCATGGCCAAGACAACGGGGCTCCAGCTAATTAGCTTTCGGTCAACAACCGATGCTCAGCCGTCGTAGCAGGACATCGAGCCAGATTAGTCAATCATTATAAGGGAGTTCAAACCTTCGATAGCTCATGAAGAAGACTCTGGTCCTGGTCGTCGACAGGGACGACGACTTCGGTGTCAAGGGCAAGGTGAACACGCCCGTCATCGGTGTCCAGAACTGCCTGGACGCGGCCACAGCCTTCGGCATTGCGGATCCCGAGGATTCCGACCTCAACGCCCTCTTCGCGGCGGTCAGCGTTTGTCTGGAGATCCAGGAGGACGGTCACGAGGCAGATGTCGCCCTGATATGCGGTGACGAGAAGGTCGGCCATCGTTCCGACCTCGCCCTGGTCGCCCAGCTAGAGGAGGTTCTCGACGAGATTCAGCCCGACAGCGTCGTGCTAGTCGGTGACGGGGCGGAGGACGAGTACATCTATCCGATCATCTCGTCCCGTGCCCATGTGGATTCCGTCAGGAAGGTCTATGTCAAGCAGGCGCCCGGCATAGAGGGGTCGTTCTACATCATCACCAAGATGCTCTCGGACCCTGGCAAGAGGAAGAGGTTCCTAGTCCCTCTGGGGCTCATCATAGTGCTGCTGTCTCTGTTCTTCATAATGCCGGCGCTTCTCGTGTACTCATCCGAGCACGACATCAACACACTGGCCGGAATGTCCGGGAGCCTGGCGTTCTTCTTCGTCGGACTGGTCCTCATACTATACGGTTACAACGTGGGTGAGCGTTACCAGGAGTTCAGGAAGAACCTTATCTCCTCGCTGGCCGGCGACACCACCCGTCTGCTGTTCTTCTGCGTCTCGCTCAGCATAATCCTGCTGATGGCCGTTTGGAACTACATGGAGGTTGAGAACTTCTACGTAACCAGCGTATTCCAGTGGATCCAGTACTACGTCACATCCATGATATGGCCATTCGTGATCGCCATCATGCTGTACATAACGGGCCAGGCCATCCAGGACTTCCAGACGTCGAAGACGGTCAAGCTGAGCATGGTCTTCGGATGCGTCGGCATAGTCAACCTGGGACTGGTGATCACCGGTATCCTCGACCTCGTGGCGTTCTTCGTCTGGGGTGAGGGCTTCTTCGAGCTCGGCATCGTCGAGATTGTGGCAGGTGTCATCATATCGATTCTGAGCACCTATGTGAGAGGACGCTATATTCCCGCGACTAGCAAGGAGGCCGTGCCTGATGAGGCACTCTGAATGGGAGCCGATCTACCGGGAGATACTGGTGGACATGGGCTACGGCCGTGCTGAGGACGAGGCCTGTGTTAGGGTGCTCAAAGCTGTCACGCTTAACTCGGACCTGATAACTGACGATGAGGCGGCCGAACGCTTCTCGGAGACCGCCACCGTTTTCGGCGACGCTCCCTGCCTCGAGTCCGACATCGCCCTGCTCCCTCCGGAGGGCACCCTGGTGTCCTCGGGGTCTGCCGTTGTAAGGCTTCTGGCTTTGGGGATTCTTCCTGATGCCGTGGTCACGGATTTAGACGGCGACATCTACGCCCAGCTGGATGCCAGTGCCAGGGGAGCGATCACATTTATTCATGCCCATGGAGACAACCAGGACCTTGTCCGGATGTATGCCGGACTGTTCAAGGGGCCTGTGATTCTGACCACGCAGTCAGTCCCGGAGAACACGGTACTGGATTTTGGCGGCTTCACAGACGGAGACAGAGCCGTCTGCATCGCGCAGGAGCTAGGTGCAAGGAGGATTCTCCTGGAGGGTTTCGACTTCGAGCATCCCAATCCGAAGGAGGGGTCGGATCCTTCAGTCAAACTCAGGAAGTTGGCGTGGGCGAAGCGCATCATAGAGAATCTGTCGGACCGGTCTTCTCTGGTTTTTCCAAACAACTGACGTGCGCCCATTTATATTAGAAGCAACTACCGAGTCTCGAGGGACCCGATGGAACTGGCTTATATCATTCTCATAGTGCTGGCGGTCATCTACGTCCCGATCTGGGTTTGGGTCTGGAGGAACCCGGAGAAGGCTGAAGGATACCACCTCTGCAAGTACGGGCCCTGCATCATGATTAAGACCCAGTTGGGCATGAAGACGATGGACCGTCTCGCCAGGTACACGGGGTTCTGGCGTGCCTTCGGTTTCTTCTCGAAGGTTGTGTCCGCCGTCCTTTTCTTCATGATGATGTACATGATGGTGGTCGCGCTGCTCGCAGTGCCTGCCCGGATGGCTTCCGAGTCTTCCATAGGCATCGAGTACGCTCTGGCGATACCTGGCCTCAACCCGATGCTTCCCCTCGTGTACGGTGTAATAGCCCTCGTCGTGGCAATGGTGGTCCATGAGCTGGGGCATGGCATACAAGCCCGTGCCAACGGCTCCCGTGTGGAATCGTCGGGACTTCTGTACGGCGTCATCCCCCTGGGTGCCTTCGTCGAACCGAACGAAGAGGACATGAAATCGAAGCCCCGCAGGGCCCAGATGGACATGTACACTGCCGGGATCTCCGTGAACACGGTCACGGCTGTGGTATGCCTCATACTTCTGATCGGTTGTTGCGGTACCGCAACATCCGCCTACGAGGACGACGCCGCGGTGTACTACATGGATGACGGATCGCCCGCTTACATCGCCGGGATTCCCGCCACCGCAATCATCACAGGCATCACCGCAGAGTCCGGAGAGGTGTTGCCCATCGAGACATCTGTGAACGGATCCATCACATCGCTGGATTCAAATGTCGATCCGACACAGCGGTACTATGTGGAGTACGTCTACGAAGACAGGACTTACGTTACCGAGAAGCCAATCCAGATGGGTGTTTACATACGTACGATAACCAATAACAGCCCCGCTATGAACGCGGGACTGGAGAACGGCGAGTTCTTCTACTCTATCGACGGCGAGGTCGTCAACTCGATCTCCGAGTTCAGTGCCCTGATGTCCGAGAAGTCTCCCGGGCAGACCATCGTGGTCGGCGTCGTGCAGTTCATAGAGGAGGGGACCATTCCAGAACCGGAGTACATCGAGATTGTCCTTGCCGATAACGGAGGGATTGGGTTCCTGGGAATATCGGTCTCCACCAGTGGGATGACTTTCATCACCCCCGGTATAATGATGGACCGTGCGGTAAATCCCTTCTACGGGGCGGATTCGGCCTATTCCTACTTCACTTCTATATTCAGTTATCTGGCAGGGGCGTTCAACGGGATGGATCCCATATCCGAGGATGTACACTGGTGGTACGATGTCCCTCTTGGAGAGGTAATGTGGGTCATCATCACGTTGCTGTACTGGCTGTTCTGGTTGAACCTTCTCCTGGGAATCTCAAACGCGCTTCCTGCATATCCCTTCGACGGAGGATTCATATTTGCTGGAGGCGTCAGCTGGCTCTGCGAGAAGCTGGGTGTTTGTGACGAGGAGCGTCGCGACCGTCTGGTTGACAGCATCTCGAACAGCGTGTCAACGGTTGTGCTGTTCATGTTCATGATCGTAGTGCTGTCGTTCGTTATATGAGGAAAGAGGTGAGACCGATGATGGAAATCTATGAGATGAAGGATGGGAAGCCCTGCAAGACGGACACCATCAAGGAGGACGTCTGGATAAACCTGGTGAATCCAACCACTGAGGAGATAGACGCCGTCCAGCAGGCCCTTCAGATCGACAGGGAGGCTCTGACAGCCGCTCTGGACGATGAGGAGGGATCCAGGACCGAAGTTTCCCAGAAGTACACTCTGATCCTCATAGATGCCCCGACGAGGGAGTGGAGGAACAACCGCGAGGAGTTTACTACGTACCCCCTGTCCATCACTATAACTGATACGGCCGTCGTCACTGTCTCTCTGCAGGAGCTCTTCGCAATCACGAACATAACGGCGGGTAAGAACAAGAACATCAACGCCGTCAACGTTGCCAACAGGACTCGCTTTGTTCTTCAGATTCTATTTCGCGTGGCAGTCAACTATCAGGCCGATCTGAAGTACATCGAGGTCAAGAGGATGGCCATAGAGGAATCCATTAGGAAGGCGACCCGTAGGGACGATCTGTTTGAACTTCACGAGCTGGAGTCCAACCTGGTCTATTTCAAGACCAGTCTGAGTGTGAACACGTCTATAATTGACAGGCTGGGAAAGTTATCCAGATTTGTGTCCAGCCAGGAGGATCGCGACCTCATGGATGATGTGAGCATCGAGACGAACCAGGCGCTGGAGATGACCACCACGTACAGTCAGATAATCAAGGGTACGAGGCAGCTGGTGGAGGCCGACCTCAATAACTCGCTGTCCAACATTATGAAGTTCCTTACCTCCATCACCTTGATAATCGCCATACCGACGTTGGTTGTTAGCTTCTACGGAATGAACGTAGCACTTCCTGGTATGGATTATCCTTATACATACGTTGTACTTCTGGGATTCATGGCTGTCATATGCTTCGTCGTCATCTGGGGTCTCCGGAGACGCGGCATGTGGCGTTGACGGAGTGATCCGATGTCTATAGAGACCATCGCAGATGCCATTCGCAGATACCCGGGTGTCACAAGGAAACACGCTATTCACAAGATCGTGGATCTTCTTCCGACAGCGGCCTTCCCACAGGTCGTTGCAGCAGAGGGGGAGGATGCCGCGGCGATCGATGTCGGCGACCAGTACATTCTTTTCGCGGCCGACGGCATCATGGAGTCTCTGGTGAACACCAACCCCTACTATGCGGGTTATTTCGCAGTCCTCGTCAACGTCAACGATATCGCGGCGATGGGGGGAAGGCCGCTCGGTATGGTCGATGTCATGTCCATCGTCCACGGGGAGGTGTGCAAGGAGATCATCCGTGGGATGAAGGACGGTATCCGCAAGTTCAACGTCCCCATCGTGGGCGGACACGTCCATCCAGACTGTCACTACAACGCCATCGACATATCCATAGTGGGGAGGGTTGCGAAGGACGCCCTGCTGAGGAGCAGCACCGCCGAACCTGGGGACGACATTGTGTTCGTCGTGGATACAAACGGGTTCTATCCGGATGATCTCCCGTACGCGTTCGTTACCACAGTGGACAAGTCCGATGAAATCGTCCGCGCCCAGATGGAGGCAGCGGCATTGGTCGGTGAGAGGCATCTTGCCCATTCATGCAAGGACATGAGCAATCCCGGCAGCATCGGGACCCTGGGCATGATGCTCGAGTCGTCCTCCGTCGGGGCGCTTGTAGATATCAGAAGGATACCGCGCCCTGAGGGATCCGACGAGGTCAAATGGTATCTGACGTACCAAGGATGCGGGTTCTGTTTCGCATGCCCTCCGGAGAACTCTCAGGCCATCATAGACATCTTCTCCGAGGTTGGATGCGAAGGCGCGGTCGTCGGGAAGGTCGACGATTCCAGACAGCTGAAGATCACCGACGGGTGTGACACGGCCGTCCTGTTCGACTTCGATAAGGAGATCATCACCGGATGCAGGCCCAAGGAAAAGGAGTGAGGGTCCGTCATCATCCATTCAGGGGATTTTCAGAAAGAGCCTGGCCACAGGGGTTGACCTCACATCCCGCCGCAAGTAGACCATTTCGCTTCTCGACCCTGCAACCCTATAAACGTCAGTAGTTCAAGGTAAGGCTGCTCCCGTCAGGACCTGACCCGGTTCCCCCGATTGATGTGTGAACTACGACCCTCCGGTCGTATTCGTCACAAACTCCGACTCTATAGGACAAAGTTTCATTGTTGCTAGATGGGCTTGCGTGTTCAGCGGGGCCGTCCCCTGCTGTCGCCCCCGCGTATTGACGATTTCGGGTATAGGGCACGCCAAGCACCCCGGC
>CALUNK010000019.1 GCA_944321985.1 Candidatus Methanomethylophilaceae archaeon | reverse complement strand
CTCTGCCCTACGAGGTCGATCTACTACGACCCGGACACGATGGAGGTCAAGCTCAACACCGGAACCTGCATCGCCTGCGGGTCCTGCATCAACGCATGCTCCGTGAAGGCAATACAGCTCGAACTATGAGGTTCCCCCTCAGCTACAAGGAGAGCATCCTGACCGTCGTCTGCGACGACGGGCTCCGCGATGCCGCGTTCGACGCCCTCATCGAAGCCAGGTACTCAGTCGAGTCCAAGATTGGGGAGGACCCGTTCTTCGGCATAACCTACGACCCGTACGAGACGTCCCCTTCGGACGACCCCCTGGTGAGGAGGATGTGCGACGCATCGCGCATCGCCGGCGTCGGACCAATGGCCGGCGTGGCGGGGGCGGTGGCCCTCCACATCGCAGAGAGGCTCGTCTCGGAGGGGTCCTCCCATGCGATAGTGGAGAACGGCGGGGACATAGCCTTCTACTCCCCGGAGCCGAGGCTCGTCGGGATCTTCGCCGACCACCCTGTGTTCAGGAACCTCGCGTTCTCCATGAGCTCCGACCGCATCGTGGGGGTGTGCTCGTCCTCCCGCACCGTCGGACCGTCGGTCTCACTGGGTGCGAGCAGCATCAGTACGGTGATCTCCGACGACGTGGTGCTGGCGGACTGCTGCGCCACCGCCCTGGGGAACCTCGTGAAGGACGAGGGGTCCCTCGGAGACGCGGTCAAGGACATGGGGTCGAGACCCGGGGTCACCGGATGCCTCGCATGCTGCGGGGACAAGGTCGCGATGTTCGGTGCTCTTCCGGACATTGTCCCGGGGGACTGCTCGGGATTTGAGCCATACCGATCCATCACAGAAGGATCAGAAGAACGGCGCGCGTGGCGATGAATCCGAAGACCGCCCCGCCCACCAGCTGAGCCGACGTATGCTTCCTCCTGATGTAACGGCTCCACATGACAGCCGGGAAGAGGGCGAACGTCAGCAGACCCCACGGCCAGTAGGCTATCGACAGGGCGATGGCGGGCCCCATCACCCCCGTCGTGTGGATGCTAATCTTCCAACGTGTGCTTATCAGCAGGACCAGCACGGTGCATGAGGCGTAGCTGACCATCATCACCGTTGAGAGGTGCGGAGCGTCCACCGCGAACATCAGTGCTATCCCCAGTACATAGGAGAGGATGCCGCCGACCAACGGCTTGAGCCTGTCCTCCCTGCGCACAACGTCACCGTCGGTGTTCCCGGACTTCACGAAGTAATGATGCACCACGACAACGGGGATTATCGTGGCCGTGACCAGCGCCACAACCGTGGAGAGCAGGAAAGTCACACTGTCCTCCGCCTTCAGGTTCAGGAAGATGAACATAACCGCCGAGAGGAACGGCGCATGCGTGACCACCGACACGAAACGCGCAGCCTTGAGGGCCGAGGGCGACGGCTCACCCTCATATAGATGCGTGGGATCGCGGAGCCTCATCCGTCCCCACCTTCACCTCGGCGTTCATCTGGGCCCTCAGGGATTCCATATCGCCACCGTTGTTCAAGACGACCCATCCCTCTGAGATTCCCAGCATCCTGTTGCGTATCGATGTGAGCTTGTCCAAGGTCTCGAAGACCTCCAGCTCATCGCCGCGGCTGAAGATGCGGTTTATGGCTATCCTGGGATCAATGTCCACGAGCACCGCGACATCAGGGGTGGGCAGAAGGAGCTCCACGGCACGGTGCGCCTTCATGCATGCGCTGTCGGACAGGTAGGCGACGGCCATGCTGTACCTCACGAAGACGACGTCGTCGTACTCCCTGCCCTTCCTGCCCCTCATCACGGACAACGAGTGCAGGACGTCGGCGATGTACAGCATGGTGGACAGGATCACGTCGAGCTTCGAGTCGCCGTGGAGGAAGCCTTGCTCCAGACGGCCGACCAGCGTGTCGACGTTGGGATGGTTCATGAGAAGCACCCTGCGGCCTCTGGACCGAAGCTCGGCGACGAGCATGTCGGCGACGGTGGTCTTCCCGGACCCATCCATGCCGTCCACCACATACCATGTCAAGGTATCACAGCCCCAGCAGGACCATGGCGCAGGCGACCACCAAGGGGATGACCAGGTTGTCGTACTGCCCGGGACACAACGCCTCCAGCACCATCGCAAGGAACCCGGCGATGACAGACACCGCCCATACTGGCACTATCGCTATGCTGTCGCCAGTCGGATAAAATCCGGATGCCGTTAGCCACCCGTAGAACAGGACGATCACAGCAGTCATCACGGCGGTAGCGGCGAAGACGGCCAGGGAGCCCTCGAGGGACTTGCCGTTAAGGATCCTGTGCCTGCCGAACCTCTTGCCTATGACGCTCCCGAAACCGTCCCCCCACGTCATGGCCACTATTCCTATCGTGGCGGCGGTCCAATGGCCCCAGAAGAACACGATGAGCACGCCTATGCTGACGACGTACAGGAACAGCCCAGTCTTGTGACCCTGGTTGTTTGCTATGTCGCCAAGCGTGGAGTTCGAGACGACGTTGTCCTTAAGCATGGCCGCGAACAGGACTATGGCGAAAGGCAGCGCGAAGAACACGAACATTATCCAGTTCTCGGAGAACATCCACCATACGAAGACGAAGAACCCGACACCAATGTGCACGATCTTGCGGACGTTCTTGTCGGTGCCCCTCCTCTCCATAACCATCACGATAGCCAGCGACACTGCTATGATCGCATAGACCAGCACCAAACCGATAACGTCCTGGCTATTCACGGCACTCGTCTTTGCTATGTCTTCTGCATTTCATAAAACCGATGGTCTTATGCGGGAGGTTGAACAATCAAATACCCCCAGATGCATGGCGTGACCGTGAACAAGTACCTCCAGCTGTTCAGAACAGGGAACGCCGTGATGGGCATCATCGGTGTGACTGTGGCCGCCTTCATGGCCGCCGGGACGGACATCGCAGACGGGTGGGTGAACCTCATCATCTCAGCGGTGATAGTCTTCATGTTCATATGCGGAGGGAACGCCCTCAACGACTACATCGACTACGAGATCGACAAGACCGCCCATCCGGAACGCCCAATCCCTTCCGGGAGGATGGCGAGGAAGACGGCCCTGTACGCCGCCCTGGTCATGCTGGGTGGCTCTGTTGTCGTGTCACTGCTGACCTTCGACCTGGAATGCATTCTCATCGTCGTCATCGCGTGCATCCTGATGATCGCCTACGAGATGGCTCTGAAGCAGAGAGGCTTCGTCGGCAACGTCACGATTGCGGTGCTCACCGGGATGATGTTCCTGCTGGGAGGAGCCGTCGTCGGGGACGCCGCCGACAATGTCATCGTCGCGATGATGGCCCTGCTGGTGTCGGTCGGAAGGGAGATCGCAAAGGACATCGAGGACATGGAGTCCGACGAGGGCGACAGGCTCACTCTGCCCATGAGGATCGGTCCCAGGAAGGCGGCCGCCCTCGCATGCGTGTTCTTCATTGCGGGCCCGGTGCTCAGCGTCGCCCCGATGGTGTGGCACTCGTACGGACCACTGTACTACACCGTTGTCATCGCGGACGCGATTTTCGTCTACTGCGCCGCCGTGATCTTCTCCAGCCCCCACAAGGCTCAGAAGTTCGCCAAGCTGGCCATGGTCGTTGCCCTAGTGGCGTTCATAGCGGGGGTCTTCAGGTTCTGACGCCTGAATCCGATTTATAAGGTCAAAGCGTTCCTGCGACGATGACAGGAAATGATCCGACGCAGCTGAAGAAAGCCGTCGTTGAGAAGGCGCACGAGCTGGGGGCGTCCCTGGTCAGGTCGTGTCCCACCGACCGCTGGTCCGAGCATCCGATACAGGACAGCGCGTACTGGCCGAAGAGCATTTGGCCGTGGGCGGAGAACGCCGTGGTCCTGGGCATCCCGCTCCCCGTGCCGATGGTGGCGACCACGCCGTCCATGGTGTACCAGGAGCTGTACCGCACCAGCAACCGCATCCTCGATGACATGGCCTACCGCATGACCGGATGGCTCACCTCCGAGGGGTACCGTGCGGCGTTCTTCCCCCGGGACGGTTACTTCAGCATAGATGTCCTCCTGGACGACCCGACCGCCGCGTTCTCCCAGGTGCTGGCCGGTTACTACTCCGGCATGGGGTCGATCGGCGCCAGCCACAACCTCCTCACGAGAGAGTTCGGACCCAGGGTCCGCCTCGTCACGGTCCTGACCGATGCGGACATCGAAGCCGACGAGATGATCGGCTCCGACCTCTGCCTCCACTGCGGCAAGTGCATGAGGAGGTGCCCCTCCGGCGCGTTCTCGGAGGGGGATGGGGGGTTCTACGACATGGACATGTCCAGGTGCGTCGAGCACCACCTCAGGCTTAGGGATGAGCACCACTGGCCTTGTGGGATGTGCATCGACGTATGTCCTGTCGGTGAGGACCTTCTGCCCTACAGGGACACGCCGAGGATCACCGCGAATGGCAGAGAGCACTGCTCCAGGCACGGATCCTGATCCCCTCGCCGTCCAAGTAATATCGGTGATCGGAGATACGGGACGGAGGCCACCAGATGAAACTGGAAGTCAGGAACTACGACCTGGACACGTCCGAGCCCACCGTGCTCCTCCATGAGGACGACTGCCACACCATGGCGGTCAGTGAGGGGGACCGCGTGAGAATCGCCGGGGAATCGGCGGCGATCGCCATAGTGTCCATATCCGACACACTGGTCCGCAAGGGGACGGCGCTCATCCCGCCTTCGGTACAGAAGGCCAGCGGTGCATCCGTCGGGAGCTTCGCGGAGGTCACGCTGTCACATACCCCCGAATCCGTTAGGCACATTCGCGCGAAGATGGATGGTGGATGCCTATCCGCCGAGTCCATAGCACAGCTGGTCGACGATGTCGTCGCCGGTAGGCTGTCGAGGATCGAGACCTCCGCCTGGCTCACGGCCCTGTACATAAAGGGGATGGACACTGACGAGATTGCCGCCTACGCCAAAGCGATGGCTGAGACCGGGGAAAGGATTTCCTTCCCTGGCAGACAGGTGTTCGACTTCCACAGTTTCGGAGGACTGCCCGGCAACAAGGTCACCCCCATCGTGGTGTCCATCGTCGCCGCGGCAGGGCTCGCGATCCCCAAGCTCTCCTCCCGTGCGATTAGCAGCGCGTGCGGGACTGCGGATTTCGTGGAGACCTTCTGCAGAACGGACCTCGACTCCGAG
Organism: Candidatus Methanomethylophilaceae archaeon; assembly: GCA_944321985.1. Classification (GTDB taxonomy): domain Archaea; phylum Thermoplasmatota; class Thermoplasmata; order Methanomassiliicoccales; family Methanomethylophilaceae; genus Methanoprimaticola. Next base: position 18,087 of record CALUNK010000019.1, on the reverse strand, counting down.
GAGGTTAGACGCATAACGGACGAGGTGGGAGGGGTGTTCTCGTGGACGGGCGCCACCGATTTGGGGCCAGCCGGGGACCGCTTCATCACGGTCCAGCGTCCACTGGGAATAGACCCCCGCCCGCAGCTCCTGGCCTCCATTATGAGCAAGAAGGTCGCAGTTGGGGCCACCGACCTCGTGATGGACATACCCATGGGCACAGAGTCCAAAGTCCCGACGCTGGAGGAGGCAAGGTCCTACGCACGCGACCTCATGGACCTCGGCGATAGACTGGGGATCAGGGTTGAGTGCATCATCACCTACGCGGAACAGCCCCTTGGCGAGGCGGTCGGACCGGTTCTTGAGGCCAGGGAGTGCATGGAGGTCCTCGAATGTCTGCCTGGACACGAAGACGTGGCCGACAAGGCGTGCATTTGCGCCGGAACTATCCTCGGCATGGGCGGGATTTGCGATGGCACCGAAAAAGCTAGGGAAATCCTGGAATCAGGAATTGCCCATGACAAGTTCCTTGAGATAGTCGCCGCCCAGGGCGGCAAGCCCGACGTGTCATCCAAGAACATGGTGCCAGGAAGGTTCTCCAAAGATGTCCTTTCGGACAGACCTGGATTCGTGAGAAGACTCTCCAACAAGGCTGTGGTGGCGGTGGCCAAGGCAGCCGGCGCACCTGCCGACAGGGGCGCAGGGGTGGTCCTCGGCAAGAAGTTGGGCATGAAAGTCTCCAAGGGCGATGTCCTGATGACAATCTATGCCGAACGCAAGGATAAGCTCGCACACGCCGTCGAAACGGCCCGGGATATGAGGCCCGTAGAGGTGGAGGGCATGGTCATCAGTAGGGTCTGCCAAAAATGACAGACTCACCTGCGGCCATCCTCTACGATCTCGCCTTTGTAATTGAAGAGCATGCGGTAGACGCTCACCGTGACAATCCTGCGCCCGCCACTCTCGTCGATTCCAGTGACGAAGTGAAGTCTAAAATGATCGTCGAATCCGACTAGCTCCGTTTCATCCGGGATACGCACATGAGACCTACCAGTGAAGAACTCGGGCTATACGTCATTCGTCTTACCCGGAATCAGCAGGTTCCCCAGCGACATTCCAGGGTCGTTACTCTCGAACACCATCCTGCCTATCGGTTCACGGCCCTCATAGTCCTCCCAATCGTACACAGGCATTCCCATGAACCCGGATTCATGATGCTCGTCGGCAGACGTACAGAACAAGCACTTGCCGATGTGCTCCGCTGAGCCCTTCGGAATCAGCTTCCAACCCGTGAAACCGATGAGCATCGCCCTATTCCAATTCAGATAACAATTGACATGCGTGTGATAGATGTTCCCGTTCTCCATCATCAGCCGGTAATTGCCACGGAAAACCTTGCCCTGGGGGTATCTCCTTTCGGTACCATCGTACATGCGAACAAGGACTTTCGTCTTGCCCTCTGTACAACCCCTACAAACGTGCGTCTCAGGATCGAACTCCCCCGAGGTCGATGCCGTCGCCTCAAATTCCCTGCCGCATACCTTGCATACTAAAGGTTCGACATCCATCGACGCCATGAACACAGTAATCAATCTACAGGTATTTACTCTTTTGACCTTCATCCCGTTTAAACCAACATGGTTAGTACCATGCGTGAATCGAAAACAAGTGCTCCGACGGAATCTTCGAAGGCCAATTCCGGGAAACCGCCCATCGCATCTGACCGATGCGATACGGCGGAATCGGGGCCGGAGACGGGACATGCCCGTGGCGTATGTTGTCTCTACAACATTGTTTTAAAATCCTCCAGACACAGTCACAATGGCATGCTGGGCAGGAAGATTTCCATCGACAAGGAGAAATGTGACGGATGCGGGCTCTGCGTGACCGCATGCCATGAGGGCGCCATCGAGCTGATCGACGGTAAAGCGGAACTGGTCCGCGAGAACGCGTGCGACGGACTGGGGGACTGCCTTCCGGCATGCCCCCGCGGCGCCATATCTTTCACCGACCCGGAACCGTCCATCACCATGTCGCCTAAGGCGGGAGGGCAGAAGCCCTGCCTGATGGCCAACCCCGGGTACCAGTGGCCGATCCAGATAGCCCTCGTCCATCCGAAATCCGATTTCTTCAGGGAGACCCTCGTAGTGGGCGCGGACTGCACGGCGTTCACCATCGACGACTTCAGGAAGAGGTTCGTCACCGGACATCCCGTCATCATCGGCTGCCCGAAACTGGATGACCGCGCCAGGTTCGACAAGATCCAGGCCATACTGAGGGATAATCCGATCGAGAGGGTGAACGTGATCAGGATGGAGGTCCCCTGCTGCAGGGCGCTTAGCAACATCGTCAAGGCCGCCGCCGAGACGTCGGGCAGGACCATAGAGGTCACCGAGACCGTCATCTCCCGCAGCGGCTCGGTGCTGTCCGAGAGCAGGATCTGAGGTCTCCCCGCAGTCATTAACTACACCATTCGCTCATTGCGTCGCATACAGCCGCCGAGGCGGAGGTCAGGGCATGGGTATCAACATCGGAATCTGCGAGACCGAGGCGCCGAGTGCGCCCTGCAGGGAACTGCGCGCAAACATCGTCAAGGTGCATCTGGACGACCCCGAAGGCTTCGAGGGTTACATGGAGCATGATGTAAAGGTCGACCTGGAGACCGCGAAGCAGGCCGTCGGGGACTGGGAGTTGTTCATCAAACGCAACAGGATCAACCCCGACACCGATGCGGTGTACTTGGACAAGGTCAAGAAGGACGACGACAGGGCATTGCTGGAGCCCCTGGCTCAGAACGTGTGCACCGGATGGATCGTCACCGAGGGACTCCCGGAGGACGTCAGGGCGTCGGTCATGGCCAGAGCGGGTCCGGACGACAGGCTCACCGGATGGGACATGCTCAGCTTCGATGAGATGAACGACATGTGTGCCGGCTGCCCCCTGTCCTGGGACAAGGGGCGCGGATGCATCGGCGCATTCGGCCCGGACAACAGCCTCCTGCCCGAGATAGCGGGCAGACACGGATGCCCGATCGTCGCGTCGGTCCCCGATGCTGTGAGGGAGGGGAGGAGGTTCACGCCCGAGGACGCCGAGGAGCTCCTCAGGGAGGTCGGCGTACTCAGGGATGCTCTCCCGGCAGAGGGTAAGATGATGGTCAGACGCTACAGCGGCCCCGTCGACAGGATGGAGGCCGTGGCGAAGATCTCCGTGTCCGAAGGCTGCGGATTCTTCTTCTTCTGACTTCCCGGCCTCAGCTGTAGCCGTTGAGGCGCATGATGGCGGACACCATCCCCTCCACAAGGGAACGGACCCCCTTCATGCCCTCCTTGTCGTCATCGTACTGCGGCGAGTTCAGCGCCCTGATGATGGGCATGGGGTACGAACCGGACACCAGCATCTGGTTCATGAGCATCCAGTCGACCATCTGGTTGTAGACGATGGACGCGCCGTCGTGCCCGCACACGGCGATCGCCCCTCCGACCTTGCCCTTCAGACCGTGGTCCCCCTTTCCGAAAACCAGGGCCGCCCTCTCCAGGAAGGTCTGCATCATGCTGGGGCAGGCGTTGGCGTAGGTTGGCGATGCCAGAACGATGCCGTCAGCCTGCCTCATCCTGTCCAGCAGGTCGTTGAGCCCATCGTCCTCGTCTATGCACCTGCCGTCTCCCCTTATCTCGCAAGTCAGGCAGACGTTGCAGTTCACGAACTGGTACTCGTAGAGGTAGACGATCTCCATCTCAATGCCCTCCCTCTCGAAGAGGTCCGTTACCTCGTGCAGTATGTTGCTTGTATTCCCGATGGGACGGGGGCTTCCGTTCAGTGCGAGCACCTTCATGGAGGATGCGTAGAATGGGGGTCGATAAACCTGTATCGGTCGTTCCGGACCCGTTTGACCGCCGTTTCATCCTCCAGACGTGGGAGGGCAGACGCATGGGCGGGGGCGCCGAGTCCTTTGACCTGCCTGGACGCTGGCAGCGACATGTGCCCGGTCCATCCTGACACGAAGTTCGGTGGCGCTCGATAACTTAAATTATAGCGTAGCGTTCACGCCGTTATAGGTGAAGAAATGACTGAAATGCTGAAAGTGGTCGACCTGCACGCTGTCGCCGGCGAGAGGGAGATCCTGAAAGGCGTCAACCTCACCGTCAATGAGGGGGAGACATGCGTTCTGTTCGGTCCCAACGGGTCCGGAAAGTCCACACTGATGTCCACAATCATGGGCTACAGCTCAATCAAGGTCACTCAGGGAAAGATTCTGTTCAAAGGACAGGACATTACCGAGATGACCGTGGACCAGCGCGCCAAGATGGGTATCGGCATGATGATGCAGCGCCCCCCTAACATATACGGGGTCAAGCTCGGAGACCTCATCAAGGCGTCCTCCCCCGACAACGGGGAGACGATACTGAAGGACGCCTCCAAATTCAAGATGCAGAACTTCCTCGAGAGGGAGGTCAACGTGGGATTCTCCGGAGGGGAGATCAAGAGATCCGAACTCCTGCAGCTCACTGCGCAGAAGCCGGAGTTCATCCTCCTCGACGAACCCGAGTCTGGTGTCGATCTGGAGAACATAGACCTGATCGGAAACAAGGTGCATGACCTGCTGTACGACAGCAGCTGCCCCGGCAAGCAGAGGCACGTGTCGTCCCTTGTCATCACCCACACCGGGCAGATCATGGACTACATAGGCGCGGACCGCGGATACGTCATGAGGGACGGGAGGATCTTCTGCTCGGGCAGGCCCGGCGACCTTCTCAGGGAGATCAAAGAGAACGGATACGGAGAGTGCGACGGATGTCAGCAGATAATAAGTCTGTGAAGGAAGCCCTGAACAAGATGGGCGCGTACGGTGCCGACCTGGACCTCGACCACTACAGTGAGGGATCCAAGGACTCCGTGCAGATCGACGACCTCCAGAGCTCCAAGTACAAGGACTACATGGAGAAGGTCGGAGTCGTTGCCGACGAGATGAACCGCTCCGGCACACTGATGTTCATCGACAACGGCATGAGCCACTGCAGCTCCTCCCAGCAGGAGGGGCTGGAGATGATGTCCACCCAGGAGGCCCTGAGGAAGTACGACTGGGCCAAGGACTACCTGTGGAAGGCGATGGACCCGACCAAGGACAAGTACACCGCCAAGAGCTACCTGGAGGATGCCGACGGATACTTCATCCGCGTCAAGTCGGGATACCACGTCAAGGACCCCGTGCAGGCGTGCATGATGATCAACACCGACAAGACCATCCAGAACGTCCACAACATCGTCATCGTGGAGGATAACGCCTCCCTCGAGATGATCACCGGGTGCTCCACCTCCCCCCACGCCAACGACGCGCTCCACATCGGCGTGTCGGAGATCTACGTAGGGGAGAACTGCAACCTCACCTTCTCCATGATCCACAGCTGGGGCAAGCAGACGGGGGTCCGCCCGAGGACGTCCACCGTGGTCGGCAAGAACTCCAACTACACCAGCAACTACGTCATCCTGAACCCCGTGGGAAGCCTCCAGAGCTTCCCGTCAGCCACCCTCGCGGAGGGGGCAACAGCCCTGTACAACACGATGTGCATCGCGCACGAGGGCTCCGACATAGACACGGGCGGGCTGGTCTATCTGAACGGCAGGAACAGCAGCGCCCAGATCATGAGCAGGAGCATTTCGATGGGCGGCCACATGTGCGCCCGCGGTCGCCTGGTGGGGAACGCCCCTGGCGCCAAGGCCCATCTGGAGTGCAGGAGCATCATCATGAAGGACGGCGGATCCACCAACGCCGTGCCCGAGCTGGAGGCCCATGTTGCGGATGTCGAGATGACACACGAGGCGGCCGTGGGAAAAATCGCCCAGGACCAGATAGAATACCTGATGTCCAGGGGACTGACGGAGGACGAGGCGGTCAGCATGATCGTCAGGGGATTCCTCTCCGGAAGCATCAACGGCCTGCCGCCTGCGCTCCAGCAGGAACTCGATGTCGCCATCGAACAGGCGAACCTCGGGGACTGAGCATCTTTTCCCAATCAGGTCCCGAAAGGGACCGTCTTTTTTTTAACTCATGACGACAATAAATCCCGCATGGGAGCAAAACGTCCATTGCTTGTTACACTGATCGGCGTCTTGTACCTGATCCTCGCCCTGCTCTTCTTTGCAGCGGGCGCTGTGTTCCTACTGACTGGTACATCCGTGGACATCGACCCGGACCTCCAGGCTCTCTCCGGTGTTGCAGGAGGGGTCTACATAGTAGTCGGCCTCATCTACCTGATCGTATCCCTCGGGTTCTTCAAGGGCTGGAAACTCTGGTGGTACCTGGGAGTCATATTCTCCATACTGGGAATAATCGGAGGAATCCTGTCGTTGATGTCAGGAATGTACGCATCTGGAATTATCGGCATCCTGATCGATCTGATAATTATCTGGTACCTCTTCAGGGACAACGTCAAAGCGTTCTTCTTTGACTGAGTCAAAACGGCCTTCGGGCCATTTCCCCCTTACATTCTGAACTCTGCCCCCGAGTCTATGGCGTGCAGTATGTTCCCATCCGGATCCAGGAACGACGTGCATGTGCCGAACGGCGTGTGGACGGGTTCCCTCACGAACTCCACATCCTCGTCTATCAGGCGGCGACGGGTGTTGAAGGGACTGTCGACACCGAAGTAGATCCCCGTGTCGATGCCCGCGTCTTGCGAGGTCCTCAGGATGATACGGCACTGCCCGCGCCTGAGATAGGCCTCGGAATCCGTGCGGCCCAACAGCTCCAGATGCAGAACGTCCGTGTAGAACCGGATCGAGATATCCAAATCCCCGACAGGCACGGAACTGGCGAATATTGATTCCGGGATGCCCTCGACCGTGTACTCGAAGAGGCCTCCCTGTGGATCTCCCAGAGGCATGTAAGGGGCATTGTCCTGGATGATAAAGGTACTATCGGGCATAAAAGCTCAGGATTCGTACTGGACTGTGCTTATTGGCGATGTCCATGATGATAATCATTAAATAGATGTTGTCTATACCATGGCATACTGCCCTGGTAGTGTAGCGGCCTATCATGAAGCCCTGTCGAGGCTTCGACTCGGATTCGAATTCCGACCAGGGCGCTCATCCCTTATTTTCTCCCGTTTGTGACTCCTCTTCCTCCAACTCCCGTTTGGTTCAGTCCTTCTACACCAACCGTTAAGTACCTCCTTCGTCTTAGTGCGTGTTACTTACGATTAAATTCGTATTAAGAGATGGAAACATGAACGCTAAGGTATTGATCGCGGGCATCATCGCTCTGGTACTCTGCGCGACGATTGTCACCGTCCCGGCCGATGCCTCAGACGACGTGGGCTTCGATGTGACGGACGGCGAAGGCAGGATGTTCCATTACGATGCACCCGCCGAACGTATCGTGTCGACCGGCGCCGCCACGACACTGACCATCGCCGAGGCAGGGGCTGTGGACAAGATCGTCGCCGTGGACAAGTACTCCACCTACGGCTACACAGGATACGAGGCACTCGCCGATATGAATGCTGTCGACCTGGGAAGCTTCTACGGCGAGACAAACCACGACTACATCATCGCATCGCTGATCAACATGGTCGACGCGGGCGAGTTCTCCCTGGACGATACAGTCATCCTGACCAGCTACTCCTCCAACAGGGCGCTATACGACAGCCTCTCGGAGGCGGGGTTCACCAAGGTGCTTGTGTGGACCACCGATTCCACCTCGGACTACGACTCCATCGTGCAGATGGTAACAGACGTCTCGATGATCGCATCCGGAACCATTCCGGAATCGGTCTCCTCCATGCTGGAGAAGACCCAGACCGTCTCGGATGCGGTTTCGAAGGTCCAAGACTCGGAGCGCACGAAGGCGCTTTTCGTCTGGTACACGGGCGGGGAGTTCTCCGTCGGCAACTCGTCCATTATGAACTCGATGCTCGAGGTCGCCAACGCCGAGAACATAGGGTACAGCAACTCCACCGCGTCCCACTACGGTGACGTGAACATGGTCATCTCTCTCCTCGAGGCGAATCCGGGCACAGTGATATTCGTCAACTATAGCTACGGAACATCCGGAGGCACAGCGGAATCCTTCAGACAGGACGTCCTAGGCGGAAGCGATGATTTCCCGGTCGTCGTGATGGACAGCCTGTGGAACAACTGGTGCCCCGAGTCCGCCGACGGCCTAATGACCATCGGGCAGTACCTCTACCCCGGGATCCTCGGTGAACCGTACGAGGGCTACATCGACGAGTACTTCGATGACGGGGCCCAGGGTTCCGAGGACGGCACGTCCGGAGAGCCGTCGACCGACAATTGGCTGCTGGTCGCAGTCGGCGTAGTCGTCATCATCGGGTTGCTGGTGGGGCTGGTGTACTTCAGCAGAAGGAAGGCTTAAACCGAATCCGATTATCAACCTGGGCGATGAGCATGAGCGGTAGGAAATGGACACTGGCCCTCCTATGCGCGATCGCGCTCATCGCCCTTCTTTTCATATTCGTGCTTCTGGACCTCTCCTGGGCGGGGAACAGGACCCTGTCCCTGGGCGAGGTCTGGGCGGCGCTCACGGGCAACGGCAGCTGGGGGACAGATCAGATCGTCAACGTCCGCAACCTGCCCCGCATCGCCATGGGGATCTTCGTCGGCGCCGGCCTCGCAGTCACTGGCGGCGTCATGCAGGCGGTGTTCAGGAACCCTCTTGCCGATCCCTACATCCTCGGGCTCTCCTCCGGGGCTTCCCTCGGGTCGGCCGTCGCCATCCTCTTCGGGATCTCGTTCGTCCCGCTGAGCGTCTCTCAGCCCTTGCTTGCCTTCGTCTTCTGTCTGATGACGATGTTCCTGGTCTACACCGTGTCCAGGATGGGCGGCGGGAACGTCAGGACTGAGACGCTGGTCCTGGCCGGAGTCGCCGTCGCGGCTCTGATATCGGCCGTGGTGTCCTTCCTGACCTACATCGCGCCGAGCGACGAGATGCAGGACATCGTGTTCTGGTCCATGGGCAACCTGGGCGGCGACTGGACGGAGGTCACGATCGTCGGCTGCATCGTGACCGCCGGCGTAGCGATCATGCTCACCCAGTGCAGGAAGCTCAACGCCATGATGCTCGGGGATGCCCATGCGATGGACCTCGGCGTGGATGTCGCGAGGGTCAGGCTCATGCTGCTCGTGGTGTCCTCCCTCGTCGTCGCCGCCAGCGTCGCCTTCGTCGGGACCATCGGGTTCATAGGCCTGGTCATCCCGCACATATTCAGGCTCATACTCGGCCCGGACAACCGTCTGATTCTGCCCATATCCACGGTAGGCGGTGCCGCGTTCATCATCATGTGCGACTACGTCGCCCATGCCGTGGCTCCCCTCTACGGCGTCCTCCCGATAGGCGTGGTGACGTCACTGATCGGCGCGCCGTTCTTTGTGTACCTGCTGGTAAGCAGAAGAAAGGTGGTGGGATGGTGACCTCGCCGTTGGAGACAAGGTCGCTGGAGTACAGCTACGGCGAAAAGGACGTCCTGGACGGGGTGTCATTCGAGCTCCGGCCCGGAGAGGTGCTCGGGATCCTGGGGCCGAACGGGTGCGGCAAGACCACACTCCTTAGGAACCTTAACAAGAACCTCAGGCCCAAGGTGGGATGCGTGCTTCTGGACGACGCTGACCTTGAGGGGATGCAGAAGAAGGACATCGCGAAGAAGGTCGCAACCGTCCCCCAGACCAACGAGATCGGATTCGCGTTCACGGTCAGGGAGATTGTGGAGATGGGGAGGATGCCGTTCCAGGAGGCGTTCCGCGGGAACTCGTCCGAGGACGAGCGTATCGTGGACGAGGCCATGGAGCAGGCGGGGGTGTCCTGCATGGCAGACCGCTACATCAACACCATGAGCGGCGGGGAGAGGCAGAGGACCATCATCGCGAGGGCGCTCGCCCAGACCCCGAAGGTCCTCCTGATGGATGAGCCGACACTGCACCTGGACATCAGCATGCAGTTCGAGATCCTGGACCTGGTTCACAGGCTCTCCAGGGAGAGCGGGCTGTCCGTGGTTATCGTCTCCCATGATCTGCCGATGGTCGCGAGATACTGCGATACGATCATCCTGCTCCATGACGGGCGGATATTCGCGTCCGGATCCCCTGACGAGGTCCTCACGACCGAGAACATGCGCACGGTCTTCAACGTCGACGCCCGCTACGAGAGGGACGAGCGCGGAAACCCCACCATCAGACTCTACGGAGCCTGCCGCGATTGAACGGCGCCCTCTCCTGGAGCCGCATGCCTGCGATCCTGTGGGTTCCGCGAGATCGCGTGCGGGGTTCACCGACATCCCGGGGCGCACACCGGAGGAACCGCCTGCCCTGTACTCGCGTCGTTCGGAAGATTATATAAACGACCCCTCGATGGACAGCCTATGCGCTGGATGCTACGCGGCAAGATCCACAGGGCCACCGTGACGGAGACTCGCCTCGACTACGAGGGGAGCATAACCGTTGACCAGGACCTGCTGGACAGGGCCGGGATCTGGGTGGGCGAGAAGATCACTGTGGCGGACGTCAACAACGGGAACCGCTTCGACACCTACACCCTCCCGGGCGAGAGGGGCAGCGGCATTATAGCAGTCAACGGGGCCGCCGCACACCTTGTGAGCAAAGGGGACCTCGTCATCCTCATGGCTTACGAGCTGGTGGACGAGCCCATCAGGGCGAAGGTCCTGCTGGTTGACTCCGAGAACAGGGTCGCCAGGGAGCTGGTCTATTGAAGCTGACCGCCTACTCCGACGGAGGGTCCAGGGGCAACCCGGGGCCTTCCGCTTACGCCATAGTGATCACGTCTGACGGGAAGGTCGTGCACGAGCACTCCGAGTTCCTGGGCGTGCACACGAACAACTACGCCGAATACAGAGGGCTGATAGCGGCGATAAGCAAGACGGTAGAGCTGGGGGCAGACGAGGCGGAGTTCGTCATGGACTCCCAGCTCGTCATAAGACAGATGACGGGGGAGTACAGGGTCAAGAACCCGGACATGGCGGCCCTGCACTCCGACGCCGAAGCGCTGGCATCCCTCATCCCCAAGGTGTCGTATAGGAACGTGAGGAGGTCGGAGGAGTTCGTCCCCCGTGCCGACGCCCTTCTGAACTCGGAGATGGACAGGCACGCCAGAGGATGACCGAAACCTCCGAATCACGGTCGCCGCATCCCATCATTTTAGATTTGTAATGCTAATACCATTCGCATGAACGGCACACCGGCCATAGAAGCCGTCGGCCTGACTAAGATGTACGGCAATTTCGCCGCCATATCCGATGTCAACCTCACAGTCAAAAGAGGCGAGTTCATGGGCCTTCTCGGCCCGAACGGCGCGGGCAAGAGCACCACGCTAAAGGCCATCACTGGGCTGCTGATGCCGACCTCCGGCAGCGTGAGGATCGCTGGAATAGACATAAAGGACCACAGGCACGCGATGGAGCATGTGGGCTGCGTCATCGAGACACCTGAACCGTACCCCGACTTCACGCCCGCGGAGATACTCGACTACGTCGGCCGCATATACGGCCTCGACTCCAGAGAGATTGCGATCCGCTCGAGGGACGTCCTGGAAACCGTCAGGATGTGGGACTGGCGGAACAAGAAGGTGGGGGAGTTCTCCAAGGGCATGAGGCAGAGGATAGTCCTCGCCCAGGCCCTCCTCCCCAACCCGGACACCATCATCCTGGATGAACCCACGTCCGGACTTGATCCCAGAGGGATGATCGAGATCAGGAGGACGTTGGCCGAGCTGAAGCACAGGGACGTCAGCCTGCTGATCTCCACCCATATCCTGAGCGAGGTCTCCGAGATCTGCGGATCGGTCAGCATGATCAGGGACGGCCACGTCATCGCATCGGGCGACGTCTCCACCCTCATCCACAGAATCGGAGCAAGCAACTCCGTGACCCTCGAGATCCGCACGCTGAAGCCTCTCACGCCCCAGGTCATATCGGACCTCGAGCACTGCCAGGGCGTGACCGGTTCGGAAAAAATGGGTGAATACATGATCAAGCTGGAGTTCACCGGCACGTCGGAGGAACAGGCCCTCGTCAACGAGGTCGCGTTCAGGTCCGGTCTCGGGGTCCTCGCCCTGAACGAGAAGGGAGCCAACCTGGAGGACCTCTACATGGAGCTCACGAAGGGGGACGAGATACAATGACCGAGGACACCGTCCAGCGGCCGAACCGCAGGCGCGGAGACTCGCAGGAGCCCGAGGCCCCCAGAGCCAGGAAAAGCTTCCTGTCAAGGAAGACCGACGAGAAGCTTCAGAAAGATGGAGTCCCCTCCGTCGACGAGGTCGGACAGGAACCGGAACCTGCGAACAGCGAGAAAGACGAGAACCGCGGCGGGACGTGGGGGAGCACGGGCTACTGCGCCGGGGACTCCGAAGCGCACAGGGACGTCAGGTACAGCATACCGTCGTTCGGCAGCCAGACGCTCACCGTGTTCAAGGTCCAGATGAAGCTGTACTACAAGTCGTCGTCCGCCATCGCGATGATGGTCATGGCGATCATGATCCCCGTCATAGTCACCATCGTACCCGACGAATACCTGGCCACGCTCGTCAGCCAATGCAGCGACGCCAACGCCTACCTCGGATCCATGCTCGCCTTGCTGCCGCTTCTGATGGGGCTTTTCGTATCGATACTGTGCGGACCGCCCATCTCCCAGGAGTTCAAGGACAGGACAGCGTACATGAACATGTCCCTGCCCATGTCGAGGTCGTCTTTCTACCTGGGCAAGTACCTCGCAGGATTCGTCCTGTGCATCGGGGTGTTCATGCTCGCGTACGCGATGGCGCTGCTCGCCACCGGACTGGAATACAGCTCGGTCTCCAGCGGCCTCGTCCTCCGTTCGATAGCCGCCTCCGTCGTGGCGCTTTTCGCTTTCAGCTGCACCGCGTTCTGCCTCAGCGCCGTCAACAGGACGCCGTCGACGATGATACCGTTCCTGCTGATGACGATACTGCTGCCGTTCGTATTCCTGCTGGTGGGGGTGAGGTACGACATAGACGAGCTCTTCATGCTGCCGGTGTTCCTCCCCGACCTGGCGCTTCTGGTAATGGGTTCGCCGTTCATGGGTTCGGTGAACGGGTTCTTTGCCATGATGGGGGTTAATTTCGTAGACGTGGGAGAATACGACGCGATGCTCGTGATCGGAATCGTCTGGGGCACCGTGTTCCTGCTGCTGGGGCTCCTGAAGACGATCAGGAGGGAGATGTGATGAAGGCCTTCGCGACCGCTGCGATAGCCGTGATGCTGGCTGTGTGCATCGTCCCAGCCCTGTCGGATGCGTCGGACGCCTATTCCGAAGACCACCGCTACTCGACCGTCTTCCTGCTGGGGGCATCCGTGTACATCGAGGATGACCAGAGCCTCCAGGCGGTTTCGGGATGCTACTACTTCTTCGACGGATCCGCGGCAGACCGCAGGATGGATTCCTACATACGCAACCCATACGGCACGGACATCGGGTCGGGGGAGATGGGATGGGGTGAGACTCTGCCGGCCGGATCGACGGTCAACGTGTACATGCCCTCTCTCGCAGCCGATGGAACCATCCCGTTCCAAGGCGTGGAGGTCGAGGCCGATACGGTCCTGGAGCCGTACGGCGAGAGATTCTACACGATGACCTGCGAATCCACGAACATATCCTGCAGCTTCAACGGAACCAGCAACAGAGGGGAAACCGTGAATGCACTCATCGAATTCGCCTACGGATGGGAACATGTACACGGGTCGATCTTCAGCTCCGGGCACAACGTGGGCGATGAGATTGGACTTGTTCTGAACGGATCGACCGACCTATACGTGGATATGCACATGGAAGTGGAGAATGCCACCCTGGCCGGGGTATCAGACAACGATGACGGGTACCAGGAGTCCTGCAGGCACTCCCATGCCTACCTTATGAGAACTTCCCTTGTGAAGACGGATGGCATGTCCTTGAACACCTTCGATTCCTGCCTGTTCTTCATCGACGGCTCCTACATGGATACGATGATGGAGAGCTACATCTCCAATCCCACGGACACCGACAACCACGTGTTCTGCGGGGATATCGACTGGAGCACCGACGTTCCGTCCGGAACCATGATCAACGCATACTACGTAAGCTACGACAGGGAAAACCGGTTCGAGATCGATGGTCGCATGTATGATGCAGAGGTGGTCCTGGAACCGTACGGTATGCACGAGAACACGGCGTACGCGAAGGCGGGGGACACCGTACACTTCGAAGGCAGGGCGTTGACGAACGAAGGGAGAGAACTCGAATTCGGAATAGAGTACGAGTTCAGCAACACGTATGTGGAGAGTAGCTGGACCCACACCTTCGACAGGAATAGCACGATCACCTTCTACCCGAACGAGTACAGCGGCACCCCAATCCTGTATGTGGACATCTCGTACAGCATGACAGGGGCGGACGCACCCCCGGAAATCCTGGATCCTGATTTCAGAGAGCCGGACACCCCGATCGGGATGTGCATGCTGCCTTGTCTTGTGGTGGCAGTCCTGATAATCGCGGTGTTGGTTTACACCGGGCTCAGACCAAAATGGTCCAAGTGAACGGAAGCATCGGAGCCCGAAACATCTCTCGAAACCGCTTCGGAACGGCAGGGGCCACGGGCCCCTGAGTCCCTGTTCAGCCTCTGATCCTGTCTGCCAGGGAGTCCACTGACACCAGCTCCTGCTCTCCGGTGGACATGTCCCTGAGCGTGACGGCGCCTTGGTCCATCTCCTTGGCGCCGACTATCACCGCGTACCTCGCCCTGGCGGATGACGCGAACTTCAGCGCCTTCGCCATCTTCCTGCCCATGATGTCCACGTCGGCGGACACCCCATCCGCCCTGAGCATGGCGGCGATCTCCGCGGCCTTCACCCTCATGTCGTCCGTGACGGACAGGACGTAGGCGTCGATGCCCTCGGGATCGTACGAGCTGCCCTCCTTCTCCAGTGCCAAGAGGATCCTGTCGAATCCTATGGCGAAACCCGTGGAGAACACCCTCTCCCCTCCGAAGAGCTCCGAAAGGGTGTACGAGCCGCCTCCGCAGATCTGTTTCTCCGCACCGAGTGCCGGGGCCTCCGCCTCGAACACCATGCCGGTGTAGTAGTCGAGCCCCCTCACGACCCCCAGGTCAATCTCGAGGTCCTTGATCCCCATGACGTCCAGGTAGGCTACGACCTGCCTGAGCCAGTCGCCCGCCTCTCCCGGGACCCTGTCCAGGACCTCCACCCCGCCGACGGTCTCCGTCAGCGAGAATATGTCGTCGATGTCCTCGTCGTCCACACCCATGTCCTGCATGAGCGGGCGGGCCTCGTCGTAGAGCTTCTTGTCGAGCTTCTGCAGAACCTCCGCCGTCCTGTCCGAGGGGACGCCGGCGTCTGCGATCCTCTGCCTGAGCACGCCGATGTGCCCTATGCGGATGCGGTAGTTCTTCACACCGATCTGCCCTATCATGGCGTATGCCAGCGCGATGGCCTCCGCATCGGTCTCCGGGGTGGCACTGCCGATTATCTCGGCGCCGAACTGGAAGAACTCCCTGTACCTGCCGCTCTGGGGCCTCTCGTACCTGAAGCACTGCCCGAAGTAGAACACCTTGATGGGCTTGGGCTCGTTGCTCATGTTGTTGACGAACATCCTGACGACCGGGGCGGTCATCTCGGGACGGAGGGCAATCTGCCTGCCGCCCTTGTCCTCGAAGGCGTAGAGCTCCTTCAGCACGTTGGGTCCCGACCTAAGAATGAAGAGCTCCGCATCCTCGAATATCGGGGTCTCGACTTCCCTGAAACCGAACGTCCTCGCGGTATGCCTGAGCTTGTTCTCATAGAACCTGCGTTTCTCCAACTCATCGGGGAGGAAATCCCTCGTACCGCGCGGACACTGAATCATGGAGGTTGCGATGGGTAGGACAGATATAATCCTTCTCGGAGGATGCGATAGGGCATATACATCACAAGCAGATTACGTCCCATGGACGCCAGGACACTGGCAGGGAAATCCCTGTTCTTCATCCTAATCTGCGTATTCGTATCGGGGTTCTCGCGCATCTTCGGTCCCGAGAACAACCTGACAGGTGTCATCATCATAGTCCTGGCACTTACCATGCTGTCGAGGGATCTGTCGGTCAGGCCAGTGTGGAACCTCGGTGTGATGGTGGCCTCTACGTTGATCATGGGGCTGTTCTCGTTCGTGTCCATATGGTCCGGCAACCCATTCATGGGCGCGGCCCTCAACTTCGCGTTCGTTTTCGGCGCCTGCTTCTATGCTATGCACGACCTTAACTCCCCGATGCACTTCCCGTTCCTCCTCGGATACACGTTCATGCTCTCGGTCCCCGTATCCCCCGAGGACCTTCCGATGAGGCTGCTGGCACTGGTCGTGGGGTCCGTGTTCGTGGTTGGCCTCAACACGCTATTCCACTATGCATCCAAAGGAAGGCGGGAACGCGAAGGCATCACCGCAATATGCGACGAGATCTCATCCTTGTGCGTCTCCGTGGAGGCCGGCGCCACCGTCGACACGGACAAACTGGACTCGCTGTGCGGGAAGATGGACGGCTACCTCTACGAAAGGCTGAAGTCCAGGTTCCTGACGAGGCCCGGAGACCGCAGGACGCTGGACATAGTGGTGTCGTTGCAGGTGCTCGGCAGGGAGGTCTGTCTGACCGAACGTGACCCTTCGGTCCTGGAGGCGATATCGGGAATCGCCGCAGCTATGTCCTTGTACCAGAAAGACAGAGATATGCAACCCCTCCTGGACTCCATCGACGAATTTCTCAGGAGTCGTCCAGAATCTGGCGCAGAGACCCGCGCAGCCCTGAGGCTGCTGAGGGACAGGCTCTGGAGGATTGAGTACAGCACATCGGACGAGGGATTCGATAACGCCGACATACCGGCATCCTTCAGGATCGGAACGGTGCTGAGGGAGAGCCTCCGCCTCGACTCCGTCAGGTTCACGTTCTCGTTCCGCATGGCACTGATGTTCGCCTTGTGCGCGTTCGTGTGGCAGTACACGGGAGATGAGAACACCAAGGCCCTGACGTTCACCACCATCGCTATGGTACAACCCTACCTCGAGGGTACTGTCAAGCGTACCGCGATGCGTCTGGCGGGAACGGTCACGGGGATACTGGCAGCCATCGCCTCCTTGGTGGTTGCTGGAGGTGACCTCGCCGTCCTGACCGTGATCATGTTGATTTCCAACTACCTGTTCACGGTCATCTCCCCGAAGAAGTACGATGTAATGATGGCCTTCATCACGCTATCTTCCCTGCTGACAGCGACGATGACTAACCCT
Source organism: Candidatus Methanomethylophilaceae archaeon (assembly GCA_944321985.1). Taxonomy (GTDB): domain Archaea; phylum Thermoplasmatota; class Thermoplasmata; order Methanomassiliicoccales; family Methanomethylophilaceae; genus Methanoprimaticola. The sequence goes on along the minus strand of CALUNK010000019.1, from coordinate 819 downwards.
CCGGAGACAATATTGACCGAGAGGGTCGCCTTCGTGTTCGCCGGCATCGCAATAGCCAGCATCGCTAACAGAGTTATTCTACCGTACCGTCTGGCAGATGAGAACGCGGTGCTGTGCCAGAGATATCTCGACATCACAAGGGATCAGATACTCGCGTTCGGCGACTCATCCGCCGGTCGCCAGGACCGTATGAAAGAGGCTGCACTGATGCTTAGGGCGGCAACAATATCATCGAAGATAAGGACCAACCTCACTCAGCGCAACGACCTTCCGACTAAGGTTCTCCTGTCCAGACAGGACAGGCTGACCTCCGGCATCGGTTTGTTATCTGGATCCATGGCAACGGTAGGATCCGCGTGCAGAGGAACGATCCAGAATCTCGTGTCTGGGTTTGACCCCTCCCAGAAGGAAGTGACCGCTCCGGACGTGACAGGGCTGGAGCAGAAGGAGGCGGACCTCGTCCGCGAAACGGTCGAGGTCCTAAACGGATACCTGCGCGATTCGGCACTTTTCGATAAGATATACTCGTCTCCCCGCTACTTATAACTCCGAACAACGACATCCGGTGTTCATGCGTACCCTTTTCCTAGGCGGAGACATGCTGACAATGAACGAAATCACGGCTGACGCCGTCCTCGTGGAGGACGGGGTGGTCGCCGCCGTCGGAGACCCATCCGATCTCAAGGCCAGGTTCCCCGACGCCGAGGTGCGCGACCTCCGGGGGAAGGTCCTCATGCCCGGGTTCGTGGATGCTCACGGGCACTTCGCCGCATACGCCATGGCTCTGCTGCAGCTCTCGCTCAGAGAGGCACGCGACAT
>CALUNK010000018.1 GCA_944321985.1 Candidatus Methanomethylophilaceae archaeon | reverse complement strand
TCCATAAATAGGGCCCTAGCATCCACGGGAACGATGACAGTAATCAGGGATTCCAGCACCATCGCCGTCTCAGACGGCACCGCCACCGTCCATGGATGGGTCCAGGACGTAAGGAACCTTGGAGGCATATCCTTCCTGACCCTTCGCGACAGGCACGGCATCCTCCAGGTGACCATGCCCAAGAAGAAGATCGATCCCGCTCTCTTCGAGTTGCTCACCAAGCTGCCCAGGGAGTCGGTCGTCGCCATTACCGGCGACGTGAAGGAGAGCAACCAGACCGCCCTGGGTCTGGAGCTCATCCCCACATCCGCCGAGGTCATCGGCGAGGCCGCGGTGCCCCTCCCCATGGGGGTCATCGACAAGGTGAACGTCGAGATGGACACCCGTCTGAACCACAGGTTCATGGATCTCCGCAAGCCCGAGATAAAGGCGATCTTCGAGCTGAAGTCCATCATGGTCGACCTCATTGAGGAGGCCGTGAGGGAGAACGGGTTCACACGCGTATACACCCCCAAGATCGGAGCCGCCGGCGCCGAGGGAGGCGCGGAGCTCTTCAAGGTCCAGTACTTCGACAGGCCCGCATACCTGGCCCAATCCCCCCAGCTCTACAAGCAGATCCTCATGTCCACCGGACTCGACAGGGTGTTCGAGATCGGGCCCGCGTTCAGGGCGGAGCAGTCCAACACCAACCGTCACGTGACCGAGTTCATCTCATTCGACGGCGAGATGTCCTGGATTCAGAACCAGAACGATGTCATGGCCATGATAGAGGAGATCGTCGACCACGTCCTGAGGAGTCTCAGGGAGAGGGGAGCGAAGCAGCTTGAGGTCCTCGGCAAGGAAATCAACGTGCCGGCCAGGCCCTATCCGATCCTCACCTACTCCGAGTGCCTCAAGATGGTCAACGACGCCGGCCTCAAGCTCAACGAGGGCGACGACCTCGGGACCGAGGGGGAGAAGATCGTCGGGGACATCATGGGCCAGAAGGGAATCGACCTCTACTTCATCGCCGAGTACCCCGAGGAGGCCAAGCCCTTCTACATCATGGAGAAGAACGGCACCCCGTACTCATACAGTTTCGACCTGGACTATCGCGGCCAGGAAGTCTCCTCCGGAGGCCAGAGGGAGCACAGGTACGACGTTCTTGTGAAGAGGATGGAGAAGAAGGGCCTCGATCCCGAGGACTTCGAGTTCTACCTCGAGGCGTTCAGGTACGGCATGCCTCCGCACGGTGGATGGGGTATAGGCATCGAGAGGTTCCTAGTCAAGATGCTGGACCTGCCCAACATCAGGGAGGCCATCCTGTTCCCCAGGGATCCCAGCAGACTGGAACCCTGAGCAGAATAGGTCCACCTCTTTTTTCACCATCCCGGCGGTCCCTGCCGGGTGATTAAACCTTTTCATCACATCCCATCTCCCTTCCTCACCCCGGCCTCATCCGTCCGGCAGAGGTCATCCGCTGACGTCGAGACTCATGTTTTCGCACGTCCGATGCGGTCCATGTGTCCCCCTTCGCTCTCCTGACCTCGCTCCGTGTCTGCAATACGCATCCACTCTCGGCCACTCGCGTTCGGGCAGGTGTGGAACTCGAGCTCCCAGCCGATAGCCGTGGAGCGGAGGTCGGAATCAGGTTTTTCGATGGGGGAATCCAGAGATTTAGGCATTCCGTAAAAGTCTTAAATCAAATCATCAATCGGCATCATGATGCGTATAACCACCAATGGCGTCTCACTGTACTACGAGGTCCGCGGGAAGAAGGGCCCGGCACTGATAATGCTACACGGGAACGGAGAGGATCACACGATCTTCGATCGCGCCGTCGCATACCTCGAGCAGGTTTTCACAGTGTACCTGATAGACACCCGGGGTCACGGTCAGAGCTCCCAGGTCAGAGAATACCATTATCAGGACATGGTCGACGATCTGTCGGAGTTCATCAGGAAGCTCGATCTCGAACATCCGTCGGTCTGTGGTTTCAGTGACGGTGCCATAGTGGGGCTAATGTTCGCCTCGCAGAACCCGGGAAGGCTGCACCGTCTCATCGCCTGCGGTGCCAACACCGCCCCGGACACTCTTGGCGGGTTCAGGATGGCCATAGACAGGATGGGGAAATTGGAGAAGAAGGACCCGAAGGTCCGTCTGATGCTCACGGAACCGCACTTGACTTCTGACGATCTAGCGAAGATCGACATTCCCGTGACGGTGGTTGCCGGTTCCAGGGACTGTGTCAGGAGGAGCGATACCGAGTTCATCGCCTCATCGATCCCCGATTCGGAACTGGTCATCATGAACCGTGCCGATCACTGCAGCTATGTGGTACATAGCACAAGGGTCGTGGACGTAGTGTTCAGGGCAATGGGTGTGGACACATCCGACATCGTTTTTGTAGACAGGTTCCGAGGGTTATTCGGTAAAACAGGGGGTTATTCGACCATCCCCTGGTTTCGCTTAAATACCATCCTAGGAATTGTTGATTCGATACGATGGCAGCACCTGGCGATACATACGAACGCGAGCTCAAGGCACTTCTGACGGGTGACGAGAAGGCCGTGGCCAGGATGGTCAAGACCTGCAACGCCATGGAGACCGCCGCCTACAACACGATGCTCAGGGAACCGTTCCTGGTCATACGTGCGGCCGGCTCGCTCGGGATCGACCTGGTGGCTCTGCGCTGGGATTTCTCGTTCCCGATAGAGGTAAAAAGCTCGTCGGATCCCGTCATGCACTTCAGCCGGAGTCAGAGGCTCGTAGAGCAGGCGGACACGATGCTGGGGGAATGCAATCGCTGTCATCTCGTTCCGATCTACGCGTTCCGTCTCAAATCGTTCCGCGGGGACCCGTGGAGGGTGTTCACCATACCGAGCGACCACGATTACAAGGGCAGGCACTCCGTCCTGTATCGCAGACTTCCCAAACTTGACGTATCCTCCAGCGGGAACTACATCATGAGGTGGGACGACGGCATGAAGCTGTCCGATTTCCTCCTATACACCGGAATGAACGAGTACGACACCTTGTGACAGGTGGAACCGCCGTCAGAACTCATAGGGCTCATCACAAATCAGCCTCGATCAATCATCATCCGGCTCGGTTCCGTCCGATGCGATGGTTACTAGGTAGTTATCGGTTTTCATCGGCATATGGGCGATGTCGATTCTCCAGACCGCGGCTACGGCAGAGACGCCCTCCATCGTGCAATCGAAATCTTCGATACCGTCACAATGCGTAACGGACCTTCCAAGCTACTTGTCCATGATGGATGGTGGGAGCATACGGGTCGTCAAGCCACCCGGTTCACCGTCCCCCTCTCCCTCCGTTGTTGCATCCTGTATTATAAGTCGCAACCCGATACCTTGTCTCGGGCACCTGCCCTCGCGTGAGCACCATGGACGATCTATTCAAGCAGACCGAGACTGTAAACAGCCTTCTCGCCAGGTACGGCGTGAAGTTCGGAATATACAAGGATGGCGTGTTCAAGGAGCAGCTGTTCCCATTCGATCCCATACCGAGGATCATCACGAAGGAGGAGTTTGAATACCTGGAAAAAGGGCTGAAACAGCGTGTCGACGCCCTCAACTGCTTCCTCAGGGACGTCTATGGCGAGAAGCGCATAATCAAAGACGGAGTCATACCGGAGGAGTTCGTGTTCACCTCATCCGGTTTCCTGAAGGAGTGCGACGGCATCGTTCCCCCCAAGGGGATCTACAGCCACATATCCGGTATCGACCTGGTCCAGGCAAAGGATGGCACATGGTACGTCCTCGAGGACAACCTCAGGGTGCCGTCCGGAGCATCTTATCCGCTGATCGCCAGGAAGTTCACGAGGATGGCGTCGCCGGCGACGTTCAAGCACTACGCTGTCGAGGACAACAGCGACTACGCCGACATCCTCCGGAGGACCATGGACAACGTGAACACGGGCGGGATCAACGTCATCCTCACCCCCGGACGCTACAACGCCGCGTACTTCGAGCACTCGTATCTCGCCGAGAGGACTGGTGCGATCCTCGTCACAGGCCAGGATCTGACCGTGGAGGACAACGTCGTCTACTACATGGACTACCACGGCGGCAAGCAGAGGGTCGGTTGCGTCTACAGGAGGATCTCCGACGACTACCTGGACCCGATGGTCTTCGTGGACGACTCGGTCATTGGCGTGCCGCACATCATGTCCGCCTACAGGGCCGGGAATGTCGCCCTGATCAACGCCCCTGGCAACGGCATCGCCGACGACAAGGGGATCTACTACTTCGTGCCGAAGATGATCCAGTACTACCTGGGCGAGGAGCCAATACTGCACAACGCCCCCACGTACCTGCCTTTCTACGAGGACGACAGGAGATACGTGCTGGAGAACTTCGACAAACTCGTCATCAAGGACGTCGCGGAGGCCGGAGGCTACGGGGTGGTGTTCGGAAGCAAGCTCGACCCGGAGCACAGGGAGCTCCTCATCGACCTGATCAAGAGGGAGCCGAGGAGGTTCATCGCCCAGGAGGTCATCGACTTCAAGGATCTGGACATACTGGACGACGAGCAGAGGGTGTTCAGGAAGGCCGACCTGCGCGCATTCGTGCTGACCGCGGAGAAGACGATCGTCTGGAGGAGCGGCCTCACCAGGTTCTCCAGGAACCCCGACTCGTTCATCGTCAACTCCTCCCAGGGCGGTGGCTTCAAGGACACATGGGTCCTCTCGAGGTGAAGGAAATGAGCAACATCACAACAGAGAAGGCCAACCAGCTCTTCTGGCTCGGCAGGTATGCCGAGAGGGTCTACACCACATGCATGGAGTTCTTCAAGGGCTACGACAGGATGATAGACGAGGAGGAGGTGTCCTACCCGGATTACTGCCGCAGGGTGAGCATACCCAACGTCTACGTCGATAAAGACGATTTCCTCAGGAACTATCCGTTCGACGACACTAACCCCGACTCGATCATCAGCAACCTCATCCGCGCGTACGACAACGCCGTCGTGCTGAGGGACGACATAGGCTCGGACACTCTGTCCTACATTCAGCTGGCGATCTACGACATGAGGAAGGCCGCGCTGGGCGTCGCCCCGCTGATAGGGTTGCAGACGGTCATCGACGACATATTCGCGTTCTGGGGTTGTCTGGACGACAGGGTCGTGGACTACAGCGAGAGGAGCATCGTGAAGGCAGCCAGGAGGATCGAGAGGATAGACCTGTACCTGAGGTTCAGGATGCCCGCGGACACGATAGCGTTCGAGGTCAACAGGCTACAGAACAGGATCGTGAGGACCGGCCTCAACTACGATCAGGACGCCATCCCCAGACTAAGGAACATGCTCGCCCAGGACGAGGTACCCTACGCCGACGCGATACGCCTCGTGGAGTCCATGGTGGACGTCTGAGTGACAAGGTTCAACTATGTGCTGGCCATAGGCCTGTAGAGGGGGATGCCGCTCTGGATTCGGGAAAGACGCTCCTGGGGTTCCAATATCAACTGTCGCTGGGATTCGACGGTGAAGCGTCCAGACACTCATTCACACTGCGCTGCACCCCCGTGGACACTCTCAGGCAGAGGGTCCGGTCGCTGCAGGTTTCCGTCCTCCCCGACGTGCCCTGCACAGCCGGTTTCGACGGATTCGGGAACCCCATCATAGAGGGCACCGTGGCCGCGGAGCACTCCTCGTTCTCTGTGGACGTCCAGGGAGTCGCGGAGGTCCCGTCGGCCGAATCGGACCGTCCGATCCCGGAGCAGAGGGAGGAGGGGGACGGCTCGATGGTTTTCAAGTACAACACGGCCAGGACCGCCCCGGGACCGGCCATCAGGAAGCTGATGGAGTCCGTGCCCGAGCCATCGGGGGACATCATCTCCGACGTCGCGGACATCATGCACCTCGTCCATTCGTCGCTCAGGTACGAGAAGGGGGTCACCTGTCCGGAGACCACCGCCGAGGAGGCCATGGCGGGGGGCAGCGGGGTCTGCCAGGACTACAGTCATATAATGCTGGCCATTCTCAGGAGCAGGGGAGTCCCCTGCAGGTACGTCGTAGGGTACACGGTCGGGGAGGGCGAGAGCCACGCCTGGGCGGAGGTCCTCTGCGACGGGGTCTGGTACGGTATGGACCCCACCGGCGATTCGTTCGTCGGCCCGCGTCACATCAAGGTCTCCCACGGCAGGGACTATGATGACTGCCGCATAAACAGAGGGGTATTCTTTGGAGCCCGTTCCAGCTCCCAGCTGGTCCACGCCCTGGTTTCCCCGGTTCAGGATCAGGAGGTTCGCAGATGATCGAGAACGTCGTCTCCATCAAGCTCCCGGCAGACGAGGAGCTCAGGGTTCAGAAGAACAGGATAGCGCCGGAGGGCATCGGCCCGGATGCCAAGAGGATATGCATCGTCACCGGAACCCACGGCGACGAGCTGGAGGGCCAGCTGGTGTGCTTCGAGCTCGCCAGGTTCATAAAGTCCAACATGCAGCACCTGAAGGGGATAGTCGACATCTACCCTGCGCTGAACCCCCTCGGGATAGACTCCATAACCAGGGGAATCCCGGGATTCGACCTGGACATGAACAGGACCTTCCCCGGCATGAGGGACGGTTCCATGCCTGAGTACATAGCCGCCGCGATATTCGACGACATAGCCGGGGCCGACGTCTGCATCGACATCCACGCCAGCAACATCTTCCTCAGGGAGATCCCGCAGGTCAGGATCAACGAGGTCTCCGCCACGGAGCTGCTGCCGCTGGCCATGCACCTGAACGTCGATTTCATCTGGGTGCATTCCGCGGCCACCGTCCTGGAGTCCACCCTGGCGTACTCCCTCAACGCCGTCGGGACCAGGACCCTGGTGGCGGAGATGGGCGTGGGCATGAGGCTCACTATCGAGTACGGGAACCAGCTCAGCAAGGGCATCATCGCCCTCATGGCGCATCTAGGCATGTGGGACGGCCCCATACCCTACGTCAGGGAGCCGATAATCTCGGTGGACCGTCAGGTGGAGTACATCAACGCCGCGAAGAGCGGCATTTTCGTCCCGCGCATAGAGCACTGGAGGGACGTACGCCAGGGGGAGCATCTCGGGGACATCGTCAGCCCGATGACCGGGGACGTGCTGGTCAAGGTCGTGTCCCCCTGCGACGGCCTGGTTTTCACCCTCAGGGAGTACCCCGTGGTCGACGAGGGCTCGCTGATAGCAAGGATACTGAGGATGTGATGACGTGGAGAAGATCATCGTCTACGAGATGGAATCGATCTACAGGGATTCGTTCCGCATCACCGGCTACCGCTTCGGGTCGGGGGAGAAGAGCATGTGCGTCGTCGGCGCCATGAGGGGCAACGAGGTCCAGCAGATGTACGCCTGCTCTCTGCTGGTCGACAGGATGAAGACCCTCGAGTCGAAGGGTCTCATAACCGAGGGGAAGTCCGTAACGGTCATCCCCTGCGCGAACCCCTACTCCATGAACATAGGTAAGAGGTTCTGGCCGACCGACAACTCGGACATCAACCGCATGTTCCCGGGATACGGTCTCGGGGAGACCACCCAGAGGATCGCGGACGGCCTGTTCAGGGAGCTGATGGGCTACGAGTACGGGGTCCAGTTCGCGAGCTACCACGTGCCCGGCAAGTTCGCGCCCCATGTCAGGATGATGAGGACGGGGTTCGAAGCCGTGGAGGACGCCAAGATGTTCAACCTGCCCTACGTGGTGCTGGTGGACCCGAGGCCCTTCGACTCCGGAGTCCTGAACTACAACTGGCAGATCTGGGAGACCAAGGCCTTCTCGCTGTATACCGAGAACACCGCCAGGACCGACCGCCGCAGCGCCCTGAAGGTGGTCGACAGCATCACGAGGTTCCTGGACAAGGTGGGCGTCATATCATATTCGGGCAAGGCGGGATACGTTCCGGACGTCATCGAGGAGAGCCATCTCGTCAGCATACAGACGTCTTCGGCGGGGATATTCGAGCCGGACGTGGAGGTCAAGACCCTCGTGTCGGAGGGGGACCTCCTTGCCAGGATCCTCGATCCGTACGAGGGCTGCGTCAGGGAGGAGGTCAGGGCCACCTGCGACGGCGTCGTGTTCTTCAGGCACGCCGATCCTCTGATCTACGCCGACACCGTTGTGTTCAAGCTCATCCCGGTCGGAGAGTTCAGGGTTTCTGACAGGGGCTGATCCTTTACACGGTGTCCCATTTCGAACACGGTACAGATGACTGCGACATCGTGGCCTCCGGTTCCTTCGCTGAACCCGACTTATTACAGCATGCTTGTTCTACCACTTCTGTCATTTTTTTGGGGGGGGGGATGACGATTTTCCGATCATCAGAAATGCTAGAATTTTCCCGATTGGATGCAAGGCTGATATGATCCATGATCTCTCTGATGTCAAGGTCTTCTCTGGGTTGGAGGTACGATTTAGAAATCGGCCTCTTCTGTCTGATCTACTTGACGAATGATCTGTATCTGTTAAGGCCAAGAATCTATGCCTCTCTCATCTCCTTCTATTTGATACTCGTAATTTAATTCCCGATGAATCGGAATCAGGGATCTTATGGGGCTACATATGATGAAATGTCGATTTTTCCGTACTGTAGGCATACAGAAATATCCTGGGATTCCATGGTCTGAATCCGTCGATCCAGAATGTGGACAGGCAGGAATAACGACAATTGTTTGGAGATGATGGAACCGTGATAACATAGCTGGAAGGACCAGGGTCGTTTCGGTGTCGCGGTGCGACGTCCGGATTATGGATATTAGTGATGGCGCGGAGTGGGAGATTCGAACTCCCGTGGAGAATTCTCCACCGGTTTTCAAGACCGGCGCCGTGGGCCAAGCTTAGCTAACTCCGCTCAGCCTGGGGAAAGTTGATTCAATATAAAATCCCGATGGGCATAATCCGGATGGGATTTGAAGATCCACCCGTCCCGGGAGAAGGGATCCATGCGGTCCCCGCATGTTGCCGTTGGGTTCCACATGTCTGTTCTTCCTGCAGAGGTCTTTCTGCTCAGAGGATGGCGTAGTTGTCCGTCGGTCCAGATGTCGGGCGCCGGACATTCCTGCTGAGATGGCATTTCAGCAACGATCTCAGAACCGTTCTGGAACGTTATAGAAATGAAATGCCCGAGGCCGGACTCGTCGTCGTGAGGAGGAAATGGAATATGAGCTTTCGATTATTGCCGGCCAAGGGAGCTTCCGACGACTGTAATAGGGATTGGTCTATCGGTATATAAATATTGGTTTATACATCCATCCAACATAGGTTGTGATTGAGGTCCGAATCCCGAGTCCGCAATGTTTTGTGCGTCCCCATCAATGGATCGACAGAAAAGTGGGTGAGCGGATGATGCACGGCATCGGATCCGATGCGATGAGGAAAAGGAAGGTCCCGAGACCTTTCGCTCGGGGAAAGTGCCGGGTCGCCCCGGCTGTTTGAAGCTTACTCGATGACTTGGACGAGGTTGCAGTTCAGGAGTGTTGAGGACTCGAAGTAGTCATCCCATACTATGCCCTCGTACTCGAGGTTGTGATCCTCCATCCACATCTTGAGTATCAGGCCGGTTTCGGGATCCGTCAGCATGCCCCACTTTGCGTCGTTGACTGCAGCATCGTACGAGGACCTGGTGTACTCGTTGCACTCCATGAGCCCCCACTGGGTGCTGACGACCTTGGTTCCGACAAGAGTCCACGCGTCATAATCCTCATCGCTCATGACCAGTCCCGACATGAAATCCTCTACGGTGATGGGTTCGTCCTCCCCGACGATGTTGAGGGTGCCGTCGTAGTTGACCGATGTCACCTCCATCGAGGCATCGTATCCCCCGGAATAGAAGCTGTCGCCAGACACGTATTCGTACTTGTTCTCATACTCGTAGGCGCTGCCCGCCGCAGGCTCGGAGAGGACGATATCGGTGTAATCCATATTGACCGGACTGAACACGGATGTGCCCGTTATCCTAGACGTGAAGGTTCTGCCGTCGTCGTCTACGCCCTCCGTGATGAGGACCAGCTTCGTTTCCGGATCCACATAGTACTTGTAGCTCGTGCCATAGCTGTCTTTGCTGTAGACCTCGCAATTGATCTTCCCCATGAACGTGTTGGCGGTTTCCATTCCAAGGTACTTGATGCCATCATCATCGGGATCTATTATGGTGAAGAGGAATGCGTACGATACCGTCATGGTGTACTGATCAGACACGTTCACGACGTATCTGTCTATGCACTCGACATCTGTGACCGTGTATCTGTCCGTGTAGCTGTCGTTTCCGAAACAGTACTCAACCCAGTCCCCGACGACCAGATAGTCCCTGAGTTCCAAGTCGTCATCGGAATCCAGAATGTACGTGCAGTAGGTGACCCCTGCCACGACGATTGCGACCACGGCGATGATCGCCAATGATTTGGAATTCATGGATTGTAAACAGCGTCCTGGCGATTTAAAAGCTCTTGAAATCGGGTGCCCGTCTGTTCGCTCCTGTACACAGTATTCTTTTCTTTGTTATTGGGAGATTTCTTCATCGTAGTCCCTGACATGTACACTCAGTTCGTTGGAGTTCGAACAATAACTTTACCGTCAATGAAATCCTGGGGGATTATCCAACCAAGGTTTTTTTGAACATTCATACAAAAGTTCAAAAAATTAACCTTACATGAAATGTTTAAATAAAGAACAGTCAACGACTTAACAATTGAGTTGTTCGTAGGCAGAAAATCTATTTGTTGAAGCTCAGTAGATGTAGGATTTTGACCATAGATGGGCCATGTCGATATTCTTCGTGAAAAGGGATGAGTTATATTATCAGGCACTTTCCTGAATTTCTTTCTCGAACAGTTGTTTGTCCTGTATTGACGGTGGCCACATCCTGTCGATGTACTTCGTCAGGAATGCGAACCATACGGCTTCCACGATGAGGGAGACCACACACGGAAGCACCGCCTCAGGTATGGTTGCGGCGAACAACCCCATGGTCAGTGATGCAGACATTCCGCTGTTCTTCCAATAGCAGAACGTGACGTAGTTCAAACCGTTGGTCCTATTGCAGTTGAACTTCCTCAGGAGATAGACGATGACGGTCGAGACGAGGAATATGCGGAACATGCAGGCGATCACGAGACTCAAGACGATCATGGGTTCGGAGAACACGAACTCCTGCCTGGATCCAAGCCCCACGAATACCAGGACGAACATCATGAGGTTGATGAAGACGGTCTTGGGCGTCTGTTTAAGGTTGATCCTCTTCAGGAAGAATGTCAGGATGAATGGGATGAGGATGAACATCAGGATGTACCTGAGGACTTCCAGGGGATTCACGGAGTTGCCGATCAGCGTGTGGGTTATCAGAGGCGTCAGGGCGATGGCGACGACGTAGATGACTGCGAGCGACAGCACCGCCAGTTTGGGGTCCGCCTTGAGGAACAGCGCCGAAGGAACCACGGATATGGCGCAGGGCACGGCAGAAAGCATCACCCATCCGATCCACAACGCGTGGTTGTCGATGAAGAACAGTCCCGTGAGCAGGGTGAATCCGGTGCAGACCACGAAGCAGCAGATCAGGTTCACCAGTATGGGCTTCCTGTAATCGCCGAAGTCGTGTCTACTGAACTGTATGCCGTCGAGGGCGACGGCCATCTGGGCGATGAGTGCGACCATCATTATTGTCGATGCGTCCGGGCTGTCGAAACCGATGATGAGCGCGAGGATGATAGCCACCGCTATCCAGGCCTTGATGTCGGAGAGGATGCTTAGCAATGGCATGCGGTGACGATTATGCATTATGTATATATGCATTGCTACGGAATGCAAAAACGGAAGATTGTGTGAACAATCGTATAATCGATGTACAGTGTAATCGACAAATGTCTTGATCGTATCGATTAATCAAAACATATCCGAACTCAAAGCGAACCGTGTCGGGCATCCTTGCCGAAGAACCTGATCACGTCGGTAACGGGGTCGTCCGTAGGTACGGCACCGATGTCCTTCGCGAAGCGGGAAGCCCTGTGGTCCAGTATTACAGCCACACCCCTGTCCGTCTCCATCCTGATCAGCCTGCCGGTGGCCTGATTGATCTTCCTGACCGCCGGGACCTGACTCGTGTACAGCCATCCCTTGCCCTGCCCGTACCTCTGGTCGAAGCGGTCGCTCATGGCCTTGAGCTCCTTCGAGGGCGGCGGGAACGGGATCCCCACTATTATAGTCACACAGAGCTCGTCGCCCGGGAAGTCTATGCCCTCGGCGACGGAACCGCCTAAGACCGAGAAGAACACCCCGTTGCGTCCGGACTTGAACCTGGCCAGGCTGTCGGCCGTCATGCGCTGGTTGCCAGACTCCTCCCAGTACTTGGGACGGTCCACGTGCCTTTCCAGGTACGGGCGCATGCTGCGCATGTTGTTGTACGATGTGAACATGACCAACGTGTTCTTGCGGACAGCATCGCATATGTCGACGATCATCCTCTCGATGCGGTTCTGCATCCCAGGATCGTCCCTCATCGCGTCGTACTTGGTGGTGACGTTCCTGGCGTAGACGACCAGTTTGTTCTCGGCCGGGAACGGTGAGGGATAGGTCCTGAACTTGGGGTTGTTGCCCAGGCCGAGGACCCTCGCGTACTGGTCCAACGGCCTCAGGGTCCCGGACATGTGCAGCGTTCCGGGGACGGTGTTCAGGAAACGGGAGATCTCGGAAGGCTCGATGCATGTGGCCACCAGGTACTCCCCGTCCTTGTCGGCCTTGATGGATCTGACGAACCTGTCGGATCCGGATGAGAACCAGGCCTTCATCTTCACGGCCAGGTCCTCCACGTAGGACGTCCTGTTGTCTCCGCTGTCTATGAGCCTCTCCGTCCTGGCCTCCCCGAGGTCGAGGGCCCTCTCCACTGCGGATTCGAGGTCTGACCGAGTCATGCCGAACTTCTGCATCATCTTGTCTTCTATGAAGTCGTCTGTGAAGACATAGTCGTGTTCGTTGAACCCGAGCCGTTCTGTTGCCGCGGCGCGGATGCATACCTTGAAGAAGTTCAGGAAGGAGTCCAACCTGACATCCTCCCAGACCGTCGGGTCGCGGTATGTCGGGCACTCGTCTATGGCGTTGTCCACCATCTGCTTGTCTATGGTGAAAGTCTCGCTTCCTCTTGCCGCGTCGAGGAAGTTATGGGCCTCGTCCACAATGATCATCATCCCGCGGGGGTCCCCCTCGAGGCCCATGTTGGCTATGAGGCTCTCCCTGATGTCGGGATTCAGTATCTGGATGTACGGGGCCGCTATCACGTCCGCCTTCCTCAGAAGCAGCTTCTTTGCCTCGTACGGGCACACGCCGAGCTTCTCGCAGTATCTGTCCAGGTCGTCTGAGGACGGGATGTTCTCCCTGCAATACCTTTCGATGTTGTCGATCTCGGTTTTGAGACGGTCGTAATACCTGCATCCCCCGGCTTGGCCCTTTATGCTCTTGTTCCTGCGGTCCTCGCACATCATCGAGAGGACGTTGGATGGGATCTGTTCGAAGCCAGCAGTGCCCCTGAACAGAGGGCATGACTTGTTTCTCCCGGTCAGGGCTATCCCCGAGACGCTCTTGATCTTCGATATCGCGCGGAGCTCCTTCATCACGGCGTCCGTCTGGGTGATGGTGCGGACGGCGTAAACGATCTTCTTCCCGGTTGCCTTCGCGTGCTGGAGCGATGCGGCGAGGGAGACGATGGTCTTGCCTGTACCGGTTCCGGACTCGATGACGACGTGGCGCCCCTCGTCGAGGAAGGAGCGTATGTCGAATATTATGTCGAGCTGGCATCCCCTCGGTTCGTAGGGCATGAAGGGGGCGTCGCGGTTTTCGGACTGAACGATCCTGGGCTCCGGGGCCTTCCTCTCCGGGACGCTTGAAAGGCTGGACTGGTTGCTTGTAACCAATCCGTCGGCCGACATGCCACATCTCATGCAGCGTTTGGAACCGGGGGCGAGAAGGCTCTTGCATCCGGGGCAGAACAGTCCTTGCATGTCACCGCAAAACGGGGCGACATAGATAAGCCTTCATGGGGGGTCGCCGAATCTGCCGAATAACCATCAGCGTACACGGATCGGACAGTGGCGGCATGAGGGACACGCATCCCCCGGGCAACGCAGGGGAACCGAAGATGTGACAAAAACAGTCGGGATAGGATGATATCCGAGAACTGAGATTCATCAGTGATGTGCGCTAAGGTACTCATTCTGTCCGGTTCGCCTAGGAAGGGCGGAAACACCGAAATCCTCTGCTCCAGGTTCGCTGAAGGCGCCTGCGATGCCGGCCACGAGGTCGAGACGATCCGTGTCTGCGATAAGGACATCCACTTCTGCACCGGCTGCGACTACTGTGTCAAGAGCGGGAAGTGCGTCTACAAGGATGACATGAACGAGATCAGGGAAAAGATGATGGCCGCGGATGTCATCGTCTTCTCGTCCCCGGTATATTTCTACACCATATCGGCACAGATCAAGGCGCTGATAGACAGGATGGTGCCGTTCTACACCGAGCTCCAGAACAAGGAGATATACATCATCGTCGCCGCAGCAGATCCGGACGAGTCGATGCTGGAGCTGGCGGTCGAGAGCTTCAGGGGCCTCACCAGGGATTGCATGGAGGGGGCCGTGGAGAGGGGCGTCATAAAGGCCGTCGGCGTATGGGAGAAGGGTGCCGTCGAGTCGACCGACTTCCCGAAGCAGGCATACCAGATGGGCAGGTCCGTGTGAAACCCGGGGGCACAGCCCCCGCCCAATCCCCTCAGTCGATTATCCTGTAACCGGTTTCGTCGCCCTCTGCATTGAATTTGACCTTGCGATAGTCCATGACGTCGCGCAGGGTTTTCACATGCACCCCGCGTCCGACATTCATGAACTGGTTCTCGACTACCGTCTTCCCATCGTAGTCTGCGGTGGGGTGGAGGCCGAGCTTCAGAAACGCGGTCTCGGTCTGCATGGCATAGATGTGACCCTCTCTGTCGAATATGGGGCCACCCGACTGGCCGGTCAGGCCCGGCGTCGATGTCTCAACATAGAGGCGTTCGAACAGGTTGTCCTTGGTGACTCCGCGGTCGATGGTGCGCGTGTGGATGCCCTCGTTCGGGAAAAGGAGATCGCGGACGGGGATCTTGGGGATCCTGAACGCGTTCGCCGACTCGTCGAACGTGCTCTGGATGTCGGTGAACGGGAAGCCCATCCTGCATACGCTGGTCCCCTGTCTGACGTGTGCCGGGTCCTTGAACACGGGGTACTCCCTAACCCAACTGGGATCGAACGGTTCAAGCTTTCCGACGGCGATGTCTATCTGTCTGTTCACGAAGACGTTGTTCATTCTGACCCCGTCCCAGCCCCACCAGAAAGAATGGTTGGTTATGTATGTAGGGTCCGGTTTGACCTCCATGATCGGGGCACCCGGACGGGAGCTCCGTGACTCGTTGAGATCCTTTATCTCTTTGAGCTTGTTCTGGTCGGTCTGGTACTTCACGAAGGAGTCGTATATATGCCCGGCAGTGATCGCCCAGCCCTCGCGGTTGACGATGATGAAAGTGCCACACTGCGTCTTCACCTCACCGTCGTGTTGGCGGATGGAGACGACTACGGGCCTGATGAACTCGGAGACCTTCTGACAGGCGTCTGCGAACATGGGATGCGAATCTCCGATTCATTATTTATGTCTGGCTCATTTCTTCCCGGACCCCCCGGAGACTGCGCAAGCCATCGGGAGGGACCACGACGGGCATTCATGCGGCCGATGGGCTCAACAACCAGAACGCTGTCATCCGCCACCCCCCGCGTCGTGGTCGTCTCGGGATCGGCAGGGTCTGCACCACGGGTTGCGATAGAAACGCGTTGTTGACGGTGCGGCGACCGGGACAAAGTCATTCCCGTAGTCTGGACCAACGTATCTGTAATATATGCGCGCGTGGATTGCGGAAAAGGTCAAAGATGATATCGAAGGAGACTCAGTACAGGATCTACGCCGGTACGCGTAAGGACGACTACACCGGTTGGGAGAAGGTGGAGGTCGACCCCGCTGAGGAGGAGAACATCGATTTCTGGTCCCTCAACCTCGGGAACGGGTACTTCCTGGACAGGGTGACGAAGAGCGTCAGGGGTCTCCTGGGTGTCAGGAAGGTCAAGTTCAACAGCGTCCGCAGGGACCATTCCATCGAGGATCCCGACGGCGACTACAAGGATATGGACCTCAACATCCTCTTCGATGTGGAGATCAAGGTCTCCAACGACGCCATCAAGTTCGATGCTAAGAACAACTCTTTCGTACTCCTGTCCAGGGAGCCCATCGACTGGGACGAGTTCTCCGAGGGCGTGCCGACCTTCGAGGATCCGGAGATCGAGAAGAACTACGCCAGTTTCTACTCCTGACCCGATCTTAGATTTAGCTAGTGGAATCAACTGCGATTCTGTTATAGTCGGAACCGTCAACTGGCGGTCATGAACGGCGAATCCGTCTCCGAGGTCCTCGTGGAGTCCGCCACGCAGGTCTACCAGTACATATCGGACATGCAGTACGCCACAGACCCGCCCATGGGCATATCTGTGAGCGAGATCTCATCATACGACATCAGCGACGGTTTTGCGGTCCTCCATGTCGATGGGCGTATGCCTGATGCCAACGGCCTGATGCTGATGGTCGGGGACAGGATACTCCAGGAATCCGAGGCTGGGTTCGACCGTTACGACGAGACCTCCAGGACCGTCGTGGTTCGTCCAGGGGAAGACGTCCTCAGATTCATGGCGGAGAGCTCCCCGAAGGTCCGTCTCCTCACAGACATGAAATTTCTGGTCTCGGTAGTCGGGGACTTCTACAGACGCTACGGCTCCCTGCTTTCCCTGCCGTCGACCGATGTCGTCAGCTCTGCGCCTGTGTACCCAGAGGGAAGCAACCCCAGTGCCCAGCAGTGCGATGCTGTCCGCGGGGTCCTCGCAAACAGGACCTCGTACGTCTGGGGTGCCCCCGGGACGGGGAAGACGCAGTTCGTCCTGGCAACATGCATCAGGGCGGTGATCGAAGCCGGGGGACGCGTCGCCGTCTTCGCACCCACCAACAACTCCGTCGAACAGGTTCTGAGGGGGATAATCAAGGCTTTCGGCGACGACAGCGAACTGACGGGCACCATACTGAGGCTCGGGGTGCCGACCAGGGGATTCTACAAAGAGCATCCGGAAATGTGCGAGGACAGGCAGGCGCAGAGGAGACTCGAAGCCTGTCAGAGGACGGTGGAGTGCCTGGAGGAAGTGATGTACGAGCGCGCTTGCGATATTCTGGAGTGGGAGGTGGAGGACATGCTCCGGGAGGTGCGGAGCATGGGGGATGCGGACGACAAGGTCCTCCTCTCGGAATGCCGGGGGCTGTGCGAGAAAGTCGGAGAACTGGAGCCGTTCTTCTCCGCGCGTCCGCTGACACGCGATCTCATGGCATCATTCCGGGACCGTGATGTGCGCGAGGTCGTGGCAGAACTCCATGACGCCGTGTACCGCCGGCAACGTCCGGCCGCGGACATCGAGGAGTACTCCTCATGGTCCGACGAAGACCTGCTCTCAGGGATCTTCGAGGCTGAGAACGAGATGAAGTCGCTCAGGGCGAAGGCAACGTCATGCAGGCTCGAGGAAGCGAGGATTATAGCCTCCACCCCGCATCAGTTCGTATCCCGCTTCCGTCCCAGAGGCTCGGATGAGGACGGACGTCCAGAGCTCGACGTGGACCACATATTCCTCGACGAGGCGGGTTACTGCGGACTCATGCAGGCCGCGTCGCTCTTCACCAACGGGGTCCCGGTGACGTTCCTGGGGGACCATATGCAGCTCCCTCCGGTCTCTCAGCTGGACGATGAGGCCCTGAGGTCTGCCGCGGAGAGGGGCGGGAGGCTTTGCTACGGGTACCTCTGGTCTCTGTCGGCTCTGTACAGCGAACAGCTCATTGGTGACGGTCCAGGATCGCTCGCGAGAGCGTTCGTTGAAGGTTCGGAGCCGTCGATGATGAGGACGCAAAGATACGACCTCACTGATTCACACCGTTTCGGAGAGAACCTGGCGAGGGTGTTGGACAGATTTGTATACCGCAACGGGATGACGGGCTCGGCTTCTGGTGATCTGTCAATAACTTGCATCGATGCGGTATGCGACCATCGCGATGGGAGGGAGAACGCAGCGGTGGCGGAAGCGGTGAGGGATTTCCTGCGTCGTGAGATGCCCGACCCTGTCGATGTTGCCATCCTGACCCCGTACTCCGTTCAGTTGACGCTTCTGAGAAGGAGGGTCGGGAGAAAGTACCGCGATTGCGTGATGACAGTTCACGGTTCCCAGGGACGTGAATGGGACACTGTGGTATTCAGCGTGGCAGACAACGGGGTGGTCTCACGTGATGTGCCTTTCAGGTTCACAAGCTCAGAGTCCCTGGTTGGGATGCGTGTGATAAACACCGCGGTGTCGAGGGCGAAGCGCAGGCTGGTGATGGTTTGTGACAGGGAGTTCTGGATGAACCGGGACGGAGAATTAATTGGGGGAATCCTCCGGGAGAGCATCCCGGAGTGATTAGTGTTTAGTTGTCGATCCCCAGGGAGTTCATGATCTGTCTGAGGCTCTCCTTGATGTCGATGACGTCGGACCTGACGTCCGCAATCTGGGACCTCAGGGTGCGGCTCTCCGACTCTACCGCCTCGAACCTCTTCTCGAAAGCAGACACGTCGACGGAGCCGGGCCCTGCCTGCGCAGGGGCGGATGCCTTCGCCTCCTCCGCCTTCAGATCCTTCACCCTCTCCACGAGGGTGTCTCTTCTGGATCTGAGGGAGGATGCCATCATGGAGAGCTTCTCCTTCTCGTCCTCGTCACCATTCATGTCTGCCCTTAGCATCTTTATCTCGATGCCCATCAGCTCATCGGTGACAGACTCTATCTCCTGAGTGAGATCATCCACGGTGCCCTCGGGCTTGGCCTCGGGTGCGGGCTTACGATCCTCCGATCCTTCGATGAACGTGCGGCTGTCCTGGTGGACATTTTCGTTCATGTCCTTGTCCATCGACGGGACTTCCATGCCAGCCGCGATGAAGGAGTCCTCAATCTCCCTCTTCCTCTGGAGCAGTCTTCCGATCTCTGCCTCTATACCGAGGACTTCGTCGGCTTTCTTCGCGGCCTCGATGGGGTCGACGGGCATGATCTCGCGGAGCTTAGTCAGCTGGTTTCCCAGCCTTCTGGTCTCCGACTGTATGAATCTGAGCTCGCGCTCGTACTTGCTTCCGGGCATATTCAATCCTTCTTCTTTTTCTTCTTCTTGTCCTGGCCCTTGTTGGACGCGGCAAGTGCCCTGAAGGTGTCGTAGAGGTAATCGTCGTAGAAGATCAATTCTCCGAGAGCTTCGAGGGCGTAGGGGTCGTCGAGGAGGAACTTCACCATCTTCTTGGACTTGAGGGCTGTTTCCCCGATGTCGTAGCACATCATCTCAACGATCTCGTCGCAGTATTCGGCACGGACCTCATCCGCCTCGAGCTCGTTCTCTAGGTCGTCTGCGGAAAGCCCGTTGATATACTGGTCGTATTTGACCGGGCACTCCACAGCCTTGCTGTCGTCGAGATTGAGGCCTTCCAGGAGACTGTCGTCGTCCTTCATGTCGGCAAGGACGCTGATGTACGCCGTCATATCGGCTTCCAGGTAATCGATGAGTTCCTGGATTTCGGCCATCCTGTCCTCCCTTTTGAAACGCCTCTTCCTCTTCTCGAGGTCGGCGATCTCCCTCTTCTTCCTTTCAACGGCCTGGGAGATGATCCCGATCGCCTCGTCGATGGTGTACTCGGCTTCCATTTTATCAACAAGGGTATCGATGCCCCTTACTTATAATCTAAGCGACCGAAAGAACGGTCTTTTCGAGGCGTCCGGAGAGGCTGTGTACGATTCCAAGTGGGATGTCGGAAACCAATGTGCGGTATCAAGACCGGGGTTCAGCATCGGCCATCCCATCTCCATGAGGGAGAACCTCCGGTGGCAGCGATTCTTAGATGCCGGACTGACGTGTCCGAATGCTGAACCCGGAGAGGGGTCAGTCATCCCGTAATGTGTGGGGGATCACCACTTGTGGTCGTGGGAGATGAACTCCAGTTTGGCACCGCAGAACGGACAGCTGTAGAGCACCGCATCCATGCCGTCCTCGTCCTCTCCCAGAAGGGCAGGTCCCTGCATCGTCTCCGTGAAGATGATGTTCTGGGCGAGGAGCTCGTCGAGCATCTTCTTGCAGCAAGCCGCCTCGACATCCACGTCGGAAACCTGCAGCTTCAGAATGGGTCTTGCACGGAGGTTCCTGTTCCTCTCCTCCGTGAGAATCCTGTCGATCCTGTCGGCGTCAACCTCGGCTCCCGGATACCCCATGGAGGCCGCGTAGGCAAGCATCCTCACGGCCTTCTGGAGGTCCATGGGTACGCCGATTCCCTTCTCGTACATCAGTCCGAGATGGTAGAGCGCGCCCGGATCCAGGTTGTCAGCCGCTTCACTGAGCATCTGCACCGCGCGGGGTATGTCAGGTTCGGTACCCTCTCCTGAGGCGAGCATCACGCCGAGCTCCCTCTTAGCG
Organism: Candidatus Methanomethylophilaceae archaeon; assembly: GCA_944321985.1. Taxonomy (GTDB): domain Archaea; phylum Thermoplasmatota; class Thermoplasmata; order Methanomassiliicoccales; family Methanomethylophilaceae; genus Methanoprimaticola. The sequence goes on along the minus strand of CALUNK010000018.1, from coordinate 3,105 downwards.
GGCACGATGCCCTGGGCGGCAGCCCTGGACATCCATTCGAACGCCTTCTTGGCATCCTTGGGTTCGTCGTTTCCGTAGAGGAAAATGAGTCCGAGCTGATACTGAGCCTCTGCGTCGCCTTCCTCGGCGGCCTTCCTGAGAGATTCCGAACTGGCCATGCTATCAGGGGGAGGAAAGTCCGTTCCGTTTTAAGCCAGTTCTCATTAGCTTAAAATCGAACCGAGCATGGAAAGCATCTCTGATGCCTCCTCGACGCCGTTGTCGCGGGCCATGTTCAGCCATTTGCGCGCTTCCTCATCGTTCCTTTCGGTTCCCAAGCCCTTCATGTAGCAGTATCCGACCATCTGCATCGCCGTGGGAACACCTTCGGACGCGGCCCTGAGGAACCATTCGAAAGACTCGTCGGCACGTGGCGGTTCAGATTCCGACAGGAGGTACCCGAGACGTTCCATCGCGAACGTGTCACCCTGTTTTGCGCCCTTCCTGTACCATTCCTCAGCCTGAATGAGGTCTATGGGCGTGCCGTTGCCGAACTCACAGCAGATCCCTGCCTGAAACATGGCGTTTACATTGCCAGCCTTGGCGGCGGTGCAGTACATCTTGTAGGCCTTCCCCTCGTCCCTTGGGACCCCCAGCCCCTCCTGGAAGAGGTACGCCAACGAGGTCCTGGCCTCCTGGTTGCCCTGGTTCGCGGCAAGCCTGAAATAGCGGGCCGCCTCGGCGTAGTCCTGCTCAACAGACACCCCGTCCATGTAAGCCAGGCCGGCGTAGAGCTGCGCGTCGGGGATGCCGTCCGCTGCGGCGGTTATGGAGAGCTGTGCCGCCCTCTCGCTGTCGATGCCACAGTACTCACCTTGCATGAAAAGCCTGACCATGAGGGCCATCGCCTCGGTCTGCCCGGCGGCTACGGCCTTCTCGAGGAGGTCGTATCCCACGTCCTCGTTCTGATCCACGTCCCAACCGAAGAGATAGGCCATGGCCAGTGCGTACAGTCCGTCGGGGTCGTTGTTCTTCGCGAGATTCCTTACCTCGTCAATGCACAGCTCGACCTGTCCGTCCGGGCCGTGGAATACGAATCCGCCCTCATCTGTCATGAACAACGGTATCCGGTCGTCCGAAATAATCTGTGCGGTCTGAACAGCGGGCCCGAAGCGGCGTATCCGGGAGATGATGGGACGGACTCAAGCGGCCCCGAGCCTCCTGAGCACGCCCTCCGCCTCCTTCCATCCGGGGAACGACCGTTCCCATGATCTGAACTGCGCGTCGTGCACGCGCCTGCCGGGACGGTAACCCTGTCTGAGGTGGAGGCATTCGTGGTAGACGACATAGTCCCTCACCATGTCCGGGATGTCATCGGAGTCCAGCCTGGACGATATGCCGACCACTCTGAACATCGTACTGCAGAAACCGACCCTCTGGACGTTGTTCCTCCGGGTCCAAGACATGTAGGAATTCGATATGTCGGAATCGAGGATGAGCCCCGAATCCAGGAGCCTCTGCACGGAGTCGTGGAGGTACGCTGTCCGACCGCATGCGGTGCGAGCCAGGTTACGGCTCCTGCGTATGTAGGTGGGTCTGTTGTCGACGATGTACTTGTCAGAGCGGACGTAGTCGAGGTAGGAATCGGGGCTGGGGCATCTGCGGCCGACCGCTCTGCGGCAGACCATGTCGCAGAAGTCGATCAGGACCAGGTCGGGGGCTCCGGCCAGGTAATCGGCTATGTGCATCTCGATGCTCGACCCGTTCACCCTCCAGCTGTAGCCGAACTCCTTGCGCGGCACGAAGTCCCCTTTTGCCTCTCTGAAGTAGGGGCTGCAGGCCTCGAGTGCGAACTCTGGAAGGTCAGCCAAGCTTGTGCCTCCCAGTTACGATCTCCTTCTGCCTCTGCCTCCTCTGGATGGACCTCTCGACGCTGACGTCCCTGCCGCGGGAATCCAAGGACGTGCGGTACATGGCCGTGGAGTACGAGGACGGTGTGGGTGTGAAGACCTGAACCTGTTCGGGATGCATGTGCAGCACGTTGCGACAGTAGTCCGAGAGCTCCCTCATGTCGTCGTCGGTGCATCCGGGATGGGCGGCCATGAAGTAGTACGTGAGATACTCGTCCCTGCCGCATCTCCGAACGGACTCGGAGAACATCCCGCGGAACATGTCGAGGGTCTCCCTGCCAGGCTTGCCCATGAGCTTGAGCACCCCGGGGGAGACATGCTCCGGAGCGACCTTCATCTGCCCGGACACATGGTGGGAGACCAGATCGTCCAGATACCCTTGGCCGTTCACGGTGTCGGAGACTATCATGTCGTAGCGGATGCCGGAGTTGACGAACACCTTCCTGACTCCCGGGATCTCCGAGATCTTACCGAGCAGATCGGTCTGGGCGGAATGGTCTATCGGAAGGCGTGGACATGGTTTGGAACCTAGGCATCTCCTGTCGGCGCATCTGCCCTTTACCTCCTTGACACGGCACTCTATGCCGTACATGTTGGCCGTGGGTCCTCCGACGTCCTGTATGTTGCCGTTGAACCTCGGCCTGGACGCGATCCTGCGTGCCTCGCGCAATATTGAATCCTCGGATCTCGATACGACTGTGGTCCCGTGGTGGACGGCTATGGAGCAGAAGGAGCAGTCGCCGTAGCATCCGCGATGGGTGGTTATGGAGTTGCGGACGGTGTCCATTGCCCTGACCTCCCCGTCCTTGAGGCAGTACGGATGCACAGCATCCTCGAAGTCCGATTCGTGAAGGGAATCGAGTTCCTCGGTGGTCAGCGGCCTCTGAGGGGGGTTCTGGATGAGATGCCTGTCCCCGTGTCTTTGTGCGAGGCCCTTCGCGGTCATCGGGTCGCTGTTGGACCTGAAGGTCACGAATGCCCTCATGAAAGCCTTGCGGTCGTCCCTGCACTCCTCGAAGGACGGCATCTCGATGAACCCATCGGGAACCGAGGAAGAGGCGTAGCAGAGACCCCTGACGTCCCTCCATTCTTCCCTGTCGCGAATCCTCTCGGCAATCTCGGTGGTCGCCGTATCATTAAAGAAAAAAATGACGTCGTCTGCCTTGGCGTCGAAGAGGCCCGCTCTACTCAAGCTGTCTGACCAGTAGTCGCAGTG
>CALUNK010000017.1 GCA_944321985.1 Candidatus Methanomethylophilaceae archaeon | reverse complement strand
CCGGACACGATCCGTCTCTCCCCAGGTATGTTCGCGATGGTGAAGAGGGAGTCCACCGTCACGGGGTCGTCTCCCGGTATGACCTTCAGGCCCATTCCGTTGTCCAGGAAGACCTGTATCGTCTCTCTGCAATCGGGTCTGACCTCGTCGCGTATGGAGATCACAGACACGGGGGTCAGTTCGTGGATGATGGGTTCGCCATCCCGGTCGTGGAGCGGACCGTCCTCGCCGAGACAGAGGAGCACGGTGCGAAGTCCCTTCCTCGACTCCGATTCTATGATCCCCTCGATGTCCATGTCGGTGTGGCAGTGCTGGCCAAGGGTGGACCAAGCACCCACGTACATCGTGTACGTGATGCCCCCCTCCTTCGCCCTGACTGCGCTGAACTTCCTTTCAGACGAGAACTGGATCTCCTCCTCGAGTTCGGCATCAGCCTCACCGTAATGCTGGACGATCGCTTGCATCGTCCTGTTCTTGCTTCCGGTGAGGGTGGAGAACACTGATGCGTAATGTGCAGCGTCCTCCGGAGGTACGAAGTCCGTGCTGTTCTCGAACATGAGTTTGTTCGTCGTGATTGTCCCGGTCTTGTCCATGCAAACGGTGTCGACGTGACTGATGGATTCCACCGAACTCGATCTCTGCAGGAGCACACCTGAGTCCGCCATCCTGGCGGCCGCTATCATGTAGGTCAGTGTGATCAGAAGGAACAGCGCTATCGGAACGACGTCCAGACACAGAACGAAGACCTCCAGGATGTGTCCCAGAGCCACATGGGTGATGAAAAGGGACTTGAAGATGGTGAGGACGAACAGTATGCCGGCGATGAGCATCAGGATCTTTGTCATGGTGCCTGTCTCCATCTGGAGGGGCGTCTTCTTGGATGTGAACGTCTTGGCGCTCTTGAGCATCTGTGAAGCGTAGGCATCGTTCCCCACTGCCGTGACGGTGTAGTACATCTCGCCCGTCACGCATACCGAGCCCGAGTAGACCTTGTCCCCCTCATGCTTCCTCACGGTTCTGGATTCGCCGGTCAGAAGGGATTCGTCCATCTCCACGGATGTGCACTTCTCGGCTATGCCGTCCACCAGCGCCTGCTCCCCCGCGCGGATGACGATCAGATCGTCGACCACGATGTCGGATTGGTCAATCTCGGACTCCCCTCCGTCGCGGACGACGGTGACCTTTGGCCTGATCAGAAGGGAGATCCTGTCCAGTTTGCGCTTTGCACGCATCTCCTGGAGCGTGGATATCAGGATGTTTACGATGATGATTCCCGTGGCCGAAATGGCGCTGATGACCTCGTCGCATAAGACCAGGAGGATCCCGAGGATGAACAGGATGATGTTGAAGGGCGTGAACGCATTCTTGACGAATATGTCCGTGTACGTCCTGCTAGTACGTACATCAGCATTGTTGGCCAGTCCGCGGGCTTTGCGGTCCTCGACCTCGTCGCTGGTCAGTCCCCTCATGGTGGCTGCTCTATCATCCTCTTATTATAACGTTTCCGTTTTAGCTGAGCCTCGCATTGTAGGATTGGCTACCGATCTCATCCTTTCCTGGTATGATTCGACCCTCTCGACGATTTTTTCCATTCCGAAGGGCTCGAATTGCTTGCTGTAGCCCATGTATACGTAATCAATGGAGCAGACGGCCCTCTTTCCAAAGAACCTCTCGGCTGCCAACGCGTATACGGAAAGCTGCAGCATGTATTCGCTCTCGAAGCGGTCGCTGTCATCGGTCTTGTAATCGTGGATCTCGACCCTGTCCTCGTATTCTGCCAGGAGGTCTATCCTTCCGCTGAGAACGATGCCGCATTCGGGTACGGGCAGAGTACAATCCACCTCGGCCATCGCCTCCTTGCCGGCGTTCCTCGATCCAGACTTCGCCTGGTCGATGACCGTGCGGATCATCTCCAACTCGATGAAATCCTCGTACTCCCTCCTCAATGGCCAGCCCTCGAATATCGCCTGAGCAGCCTTGTGGACGTCCGTGCCGTGTTCGATGTTTCCCTTCCTTCCGAATTCACAGAGGTCTTCGGCCATCCCTCCCTGCCCGTCCTCCGAATCGAAGTTCATGATGCTGTGCACACCAATCTTCTTCTGACGGACGTGGTAGCCGGAGACGTCCGGTTTCTCCGATGCCGATTCGGTGGAGAAGTTCTCCCTCGGTGGGCAAAGCGGGATGTCGTGGACATACTCCCCCTTGGATAGATGATCCATGAAGCTGGATCTTTTGTCTCCGCATATCAGGGTGATGTACTGGCCTGCTCTGGACAGGGAAACGAACATGAGCCTGCGCTCTTCGTTGTAATCGGTATCCCGGGTGGCCTTCGCCAGTGCAGTCTTCCATGATCTGCATATTTTGCTGTAGTTTTCGAAATGACCGACCTCCTTCGTGCTCCGTATGCCGAGGACCGAATCGAAGACGAAGGTTTTGTCGGATCCAGGGACGGAGGGCATGCTGGAACGGTCCATGTACGGGATGATCACAGTCGGGAACTCCAGTCCTTTGGATTTATGCATGGTCATTATCCTGACAGCTGCCGTTTCGATGGAATTCTCGACATTGTACGTCGCCCCGTTCTCGATTCCCTCCTCGATGAGACGAACTATGTCGGATACGGTGAGTAGCGAGTTCCTGTGTGCCGTGGACAGGACAGTCGTGATTGCCTGCGTGATCTCGTTGTTCAGTCCGTAGAAATCGAAGATCGAGGTGATCAGTTCGGTGATCCTGCGGAGTTTCCCCCTCAGTTTTGTGCGCAGGTTCCTGATGTCGTCCGGCATGAGGGTCTTGTCGTTGCGTATCTTCCAGCATTCGGCCAGAGGGTACCCAAGGTCCGCAAGTATGGGCAGGTATCCCCAGTAATCGTCATCGTTGTTGATGTACCTCAGCCATGCCAGGACCAGCTTCCCTTCCCTGGTGGACATGATGTCCATATCCCCGGCCATGTACGCCGGGATGCCCGCTTCGGTAAGGCTCTCGAGAATCTTACGGCATTGTTTGAGCGTCCTGCAGAGCACGGCTATGTCCCCATACCCCATGGGGACGATGCCCTCGTCCGTGTGAACGGAGTAGTTTCCCGAGTCGACGTAGTCGCGGACGGCTCTGACTACGGACTCGGACTCCTCGTCCTGGCTGTTCATCATCACGTATCTGACTGCCGTGTGCTCATCGGGTATGCATCTGCTCGCGGAGATCGGATGGACGTTCAAATCCAGGAAAGTAAGGTCCAACGACGTGTCCCCTATCTTGCCTGGTCCGCGAAGGCTATCGAACGCCGTGTCCAGGATTATTTCGGAAGACCGGTAGTTTTCGTCGAGGGTGAGCTTGACGACATCGGGCACCGAGATCCTCACCCTGGTGACATCGTAGTTCAGGAATTTCCTCAGGGTCAGCACTCTGTTTTCGAAATCTGTTATGTTCTCTATGAAAACGTATCTGAACCCGTAGATCCCCTGTTTCCAGTCTCCAACCACACACAGGTTGGGCTGGCTGAGGATCATGAGGGTGATCATGAGCTGGCTTGTGTTGGTGTCCTGAAACTCGTCGATCATCACATACTTGAAGGAGTTCCTCTCCCTGACACCTTTGTCGTTGTACAGCAGGGAGAAGGCAAGCATGGCGTTTATGCCGAATGTGAGGTGGTCCTCGACTATGCATCTCCTGATGTATTCCCTGAAGATGTCATGGACCATCCTGACCAGTCCGTGTCTGGACTCGTCGTAGGCCGCCTGTTCGAGCTTCTCCGGATCCACGAAGCTGTTCGTGATGTCTGGTAGGTCGCAGCCATCGTTCGTATCGATTTTTGAAATCGCACCGGCCATTTTGGATTTTCCGCCTTTCGGTCCGACAACGTTGAGTTCCGTCATACGGTCGAGAAGCGTCGCGGGGTCACCGTACAGTTCGTTTTCAATGTTGAAACCGAACCATCCGTTCCTCAGAGGGAAAATCCCGTGAGACATCAGCTTGTTGATCAGGTCCAGGAGGTCCTTCGGGGATTGGCTGGCGATGGCCGCCCAGTCCCCGTAGTCATCCCCGCGTTCGTTAAGGAACCTATCCAGGAACTGCGAGAAGTGCTGTCTGTTGATCGTGTCGTTGCTCTCGAGGGTGGCCCCGCGGGAAAGCCTCTCGTCGATACCGAAAAGCTGACCTGCATCCTCGGGGGATTCCATCACCACGGATTTGCAGAACGCGTCGAACGTCTTGACCTGGACAAGTTTCGATTTGCGCTCGAGCAGCTGCCTGAGGGATTCGTCCTCCGATTCCTTGATCGTCTTCGATATGTCCGTTTTGATGCGTTCCTCGAGCTCGTCCGCGGCGTTGTTCGTGAACGTCATCAGGAGGATGTCCCTCGGTTCGATGTTCTCCCTCGATATCAGATTGATGTACCTCTGGACGATGGTGTGGGTCTTACCGGTACCGGGTCCGGCATCCACCACGATCATGCCGTCCAGCGTCTCCGCGATCCTCCTCTGTGATTCGTTGAGGTCGCCTCCCATGTCATTCGCCCTCCTCTGGATCATCAAGGATGACTACGTCCCTGGTGCACGCCTGGAAGTATTCGCATTTCCTGCAGTCGATTCCTTTGCGGGGGGATGCCGGCATATCCGTGAGGGATTCGGACTCCGCCTTGGCATTCATGGAATCGACGGCATCCAGGAAGGTCTCGATGGCTTTCGGGGTGACCACTACTGTGTCGCCTACGATGGCCATGTCTTCCTTCAGCATCTCTGCCACATACCCTATGGCCACGCCGGCATCATCTGCCCCTCTCTTGCCTCTCAAACCGGTTCTTTCAATCACGGCTTCCACCACGTTCAGATCGGCTCTCCAGCCTTCGGGGGCACCCCTTGCAGAGGAGGCGATAGCATCCAATACCGCCCTGGCATGCTGTTTCATACTCGGTTTCAGTTTGTCGTGCAAGGCGATCTCCATTTCCGGGCTCTCAGCGATGAACACGGACAGGTCGCTGTCGATGAGACGCACCCTCCTAACATTGTTATCGATGTCGTAACCCTCGGATGACGACTCCACATCGTTCCCCATTGCGTAGAACATTTCGAAAATGCCGTTGGAGGAATCCTTGTAGTGGCCGGCCGTTCTGGCCAGCGCCAGATAGAAGAGCGGCTGGAATTCTGGGAAACTGACGCCGGAGTCCTGGACCATCTCGTTGGCGATTTTCGCGGCGTTAGGCATCGTTCCCGTCTTGTAGTCTATGACGGTGCCGTCCCAGTACAGGTCGAATATTCCGTGAATCGGGTGCTCATAGGATTTGACGTCTTCTTCGCAGAGATCGCTGGTGTCCTCGATGCCGAGGATCTCCATGAGCTCGTTCCTGTGCTTCAGGGGAACGGAATGCCCCTCCATCGCATCTATCCCATGGCTGTCGATGTAGCGCTTTATGTTCATGAGGGCGATGTTGACGGAGTCCAGGTCCATTTTCTCCATGGTTGGTGAAGACAGCCCGGAATAGCGCTCTGAAATCTTCGAAGCGAACCAGTCGAGACCCCTCGCCTCCACCTCATCCTTGTGACATGCGTAGATTTCGGCGAAGGAATGGATTAGCGTGCCGAATTTGGAAGATTTCGAATCCTCGGATCCCAACAGGGCATGGTACATGTACTTGCGAGGACAGGAGTAGTAGTCGTTGAAGGACGATTTGGAGAAGCGCTCACCGTAAGGCTCAAGCTCCTCGACCACCGACTCGCCTCTCGTTAGGTCCTTGGGCTGCTCATCCACCACCCATCTTCCCGATGTCACCGGAGCGATGTCCGAGAACACTTCGCATTTCTCGTCCATGAGGAGCTTGAACGTCGTGCAGGGTTTTGCTTCCTTTCCGTTCTTAGTGGAGTTGATGAGGTACACCCTCTTCTCGCCCTGCTGCAGCAATGCCGAGAGCCGGATCGCGTTGTTGTCCGCCTCCTCCTCCGCGTCTATGAAACGCCTGGATGGGATGGGTATGTTCCAGTCCTGCCCGAGACCGAGATAGATCACCACCGGCCTGTCTATGTAGACCGAGTTCATGCAGTCCACGAGAACCACCCCCGTCTTCTCGCTGTCCGGGATCTGTTCGTTGTGCTTCAGTTCAGTGACGTTGTCCACGGCGTATATGAGCTCGGAGAGGTTTCTCGGCGTGATGGTCTCGTCCTCTAGAAGAAGGCTCTTGAGGATGGTCCCAACACGAGATTTGCCGTTGGCATCACAGACCAGGTCCATGACCTCCTTGAACGTCATGCCGTCATGGCAGATGCACCGCATAATGCCCCTGAGGCGAGGATTGCCGACCATGTCCGATCCGTCATCGATCTTGGAGAGGAGGTATCCGTCCCTTCCGGGCTTGAAGTACTCCCTGAAGCTGGCGAACAGCTCCTTGACCTGCCCTACACGGACGGTGTCATAGTCCATTGAGTATGTGATGAAACTGAGGAAGTCGCGTACGGGCGTCAGATCCCTGACGGCCAGGGAGTTCACGAACGGGAGGTTCTTTCTGTACAAGGCGGCTCTGACGGCGTCGGCGATCGGTGATGAGGCGTTCATGACTATGGCGAAATCCCAGGGGTTCTCGGGATCCACCAGTTCTACGGCGTTGTCGGCAAGTTGGCGGTCGTTCCCGACCCGGTAGAACCTGTCGATGTCGAACCTCCCTTCGGATTGATCTTTGAAGATGGATAGCTCGTCGAAGTCATACGGTGTAAAATGCCTGTCCAGGTCGTCGAACAACCTGGGTTCCAGGATGGCGATTTTTTTCCTTTTCGCGGGGTCCGGTTCGTAATCAGGCTCGTAAGACCCCATCGCCCTCTCTCTGGTCGGAAGGCTCTCGTAGGCGTCGTACACCCTGCGGGAACGGGCGGTTGAGAGGTTGGGACGTACCTGCGAGGTGTACTTGCGTATCATCCTGAAGTTCTGGATCTCACTGTAGACGTACTTGAAATCCAGCTCGGTTTCCTTGGAGACCCTTGCGACCAGCTCCAGGTCGCTCATCTCGGACTCATGCAGTATCGAATCGAATAGCTCGCGGGCGAGATGCCTCGGGGTTATTGCGAACGTTCCGATGCGGGCCGTGTCGATTCTGGCATTCAGAGCAGTCTCAAGAGCGACGTCGTTGGTGATCACAAGGTCGTAGTCCTTCACCTCTTCGTAGATTTCGTCGATGGACTTCAGCCGCCTCATGCGGGTAAGCATGGGTTGAGTGTATTCAATGATGCCGACAGACGGTCAAACGGATTTCATTACCATGTCCGCATGGACAACTATCTTTAATGTCGGAGACTATCCACGCTTGTGCTGTCTTCGAAGAGGCTGGTGTCAGCGTCAGTGGCGCTGTCTGTCGTTCTGGGGATCATCGCGTTCCTTGGCCATGACTGGATGTGGATGATTATCGATGCGATCTGTGTGGTTCTTCTGGTTATCCCATACGTGAAGGATCTGGGTTACTGCTACAACCGCAACATAGTGGCCATGAGCATGGTCGCTCCGGTGGTAGCATCTGCCGTCTACGTTCTGAATTTCTTCTTCTCGCTGGAATCGGAGATTCTGTGGCAGGTCAATCTCTACACTTACGTCACGGCGGGAATCCAGGCATATCAGTGCTTCCTCCTGGGATTCATGCTCTCTGTGATTCTGGACAGGAGCTACAACCTGACCATGACGGTGCCGTGGATGGTGGTTTTCGCGCTTACTTTCGCGATGTCCATGACGGTTCTGGACATGTTCTTCACTTTCGGTCTGATGTACGCCGAGGGTTACCCCGTGTTCAACCAGGACTTCTACGACAGTGACCGCTACACGAACTACCTGCTGATGTCGTCCCCCATGGCATCCACAATCGTCACGGCTGTGTTCGCCGCCCTGATGTTCATCCGCGGTCGCGGGAAGGACAAGGAGTTCTTCATAGAGGAGGTGACGGCATGAGCGACTACAGGGCCCTGGTAGCGGATGTCGTGACGGTGGCCATGGGGGCGGTCATGCTCGTGTTCTGCGTGATTGCCGGCATGGAGGGGTCCCACAACGTCCTCACCGGCCTGTTCAGTGCCTTCGTCTGCTTCGTGCCTGCCGCACTGAGACGCACCCATGTAATCTCATTGCCCGGAACGATTTCGTTCCTCGTCGCGTTCGCGCCCTTCCTTCATGCTCTAGGTCTTTTCACGGGAGCTTACGATGACTTTGCACAGTTCGACACAGTCACGCATACCTTGTCATCCACCGTCGTCGCGCTGCTGATATTCTACGCACTAACCTGCATACAGTACCTTGCGGGCGGACGGGTGAATTTCACAGGTCGTGGACTCACACTGTTCACGGCCCTTATCTCTCTGACGTTCAGCGTATACTGGGAGGTCATCGAGCATTTGTCGGACATCATAATGGGCTCCATGGCCCAGTACAGTCCTTATGACACTCTAACCGACCTGGTATGCGATTCCGTAGGGACTCTGATCGCCTCCCTTTGGGCGGGTGTGTACATGAAAGGCCGTACGGCTTCAGATGCCATAGAGGATCTCGAACTGAGCCCCAGGCTGAGGAGAATGGCATCCCGGAAGGTATGAGTCAGACCGCTTAAGAACCATGACTCCGATGCGTCGGTATGGACGAGGTCTACGTAGTCGAGATCGCGGCCACGGGCCCCAAGGGCATCCCTTCGGACACCGTCGCCCAGATAGGAATATGCCGCATGCTGCCGGACGGAAGCGATTTCGACACCGTCTATGACGCGACCGTACTCCTGGACCCAAAGGACCTCGGGAAGGGCTCCCTCGACTACCTTGCGGAGTGCTACGGCATCAACCCGGAGGATCTTTACATGGGGGAGGAGCAGAAGGATGTGGTCAAGAAGGTGCAGAGAATCATCTTCGGTCGGGAGTGCACCTCCTACAACGTAGGCAACGTCTTTGGCAAGTTTCTCAACTTCGAACCGTGGGACTGCACGCGCAACCTGACCCTCCTGCCGTCGATATCTATGAGGTTGGATCCGGACCTCAAGGGCCCACCTGAGATGGAGTATGAGCTGGTGAGGAAGGCCTATGACACCCTGTGTCCTGGGGATCCCGCCTGCGTAGGGGAGGGCAGAGGTGCCGTGGACATGGCCAGGATGGCCGTGTCGGTGCTGATGAGGCTCAGGACGCAGGGATGGTTCTGACCGGAGCCCGGTCACGGCATCCGGAACTTACTCTCTCAGAACACACGGAACGATATGTTGTCTATGAGCACGAGAACTAGACACCCGAGGTAGCCGAGTGCGTAGATTATCCAGCACGGTACCGCAAGGAATACCGTCAACACGCCGATCGTGAAGCCCATGGCGGCGATGAAGAACAGGAGTCCGAGGACAAGCGCGACGTACCCGATCTTCTGGTGGGGGTTTCTGTATATCAGCCCGAGACCGAGAATCCCGAAAAGTCCTGGGATCACGGAAAGCAGGATTGCCAGAATGCGGTTGTAGCGTCTTCCGGACCCGTTTCTTGGCTGTTCGGACTCTCTTTGAACCGGTTCCGGTTCCACTGGGATCTTCCTGTAGCATTTGGGGCAGGTGATGTTCGTTCTTGGCACGAACTCACCGCAGTAGGGACAACGTCTGTCTGCCATGCGATCACACCTTCAGGACGAAAGCGGTGTTCATTGCCGAGGCGATAAGCTTGCCCTCCTCCGAGAACACGCGAACCTCGTACACCTCTAGGGACTTCGACCTGTTCACCGGCCTGGCTACCGACCTTATCTTCCCCTGGGCTGGCCTGTAGTAGTTGACTGTGGAACTCTGACCCGTGCATGGATGCATCATGTTGCACAGGATGGCGAACGTATGGTCGATGAGCGCGTATACCGAACCGCCGTGGCCGCGTCCCATGCTGTTCATGAGGTCGGGGCGAAGCTCCATCTCACACACAACCTCATCCTTCGATATAGAGACGATCTCGATGCCCATCATGCGGGCGAAGGGTGCGTTGTACATGTCAACGACGCTATCGAGGTACTGGACCACATCATCGTCCATCCTCGACCTGAGCTCATCGGCGTTCATGCGGACGCGTAGGCTGGTATCTTATTTCTAACCTTCTTGAGAATGAATCGTTCCTTTCTGCCGAGGTTATTCGGGGCCTCCGAAAAACATCTGGCCCACAGTCTCCGGTAGGATGTTTTTCGGGGACCTCTCCTGATTCCAATTAAATAGGGTGCATCCAATCACAGTTCATGACCGAGACGGTTACGGTGACCCAACTCAACTCCAGGGTGAAGACCATTCTGGGGAACTCCCCTGCTGTGAGGGACCTGTGGGTCAACGGGGAGATCTCCAACCTGAAACGCTATCCGTCCGGGTATTATTTCACCCTCAAGGATTCCGGGAGCGAGATCCGTGCCGTCCTTTTCCAAAGGGCCCGCCAGCGGATGGAGTTCGAACCCCAGGAGAACATGAAGGTATCCGCCTTCGGCTCCGTCGACATGTACGTCCAGAGAGGTTCTTACCAATTCATCGTTGAGAACATGAGGCCTGCAGGTCTGGGTGATCTGTACCTCGAGTTCGAGGCTCTCAAGAAGAAGCTGGAAGCGGAGGGACTCTTCGACGAGTCCAGGAAACGTCCCTTGCCGAGATACCCCAGTACGATAGGCGTTGTAACCTCAGAGAAAGGTGCGGTCATCCACGACATCATCACCACGTCGGGGAGCAGGTTCCCCGTTGACATCCTACTGGCTCCAGCCATGGTCCAGGGCGAGGGTGCCGCACAGACCATTGTCGCCGGCATACAGCTCCTCAACAGGGTTGGGGTCGACGTCATAATCGTGGGGAGGGGAGGGGGTTCCCTGGAGGACCTATGGCCTTTCAACGAGGAGACCGTGGCACGCGCCATCGCTGCGTCGGAGGCTCCCATAGTCTCAGCGGTCGGTCATGAGACCGACTTCACCATAGCGGACTTCGTGGCCGACAGACGTGCACCAACGCCCACGGGTGCCGCCGCCATAATCCTGAGGGACAGGATCGAGATACTGAACCAGATCAACGGTGATATGGCACGCGCGTCCCGCGCACTGTCGGCGACGCTGGACAGGATGAGCCACAGGTTCGAGGTGCTAGATGCCAAGCTCTCCCCAGAGAGGGCGTTAGACGACCTTAGCCTGAGGCAGATGTCTCTGTTCGACCTCTCGAACCGCGCCGACAATTCCCTGACCGGGAAGATAGCCGACATGAAGAGGCGCTTCGACGTCTTGAACGCCAAGCTGTCACCATCCACTGGCCTCACAAGGATGGAGACGATGGGCGAGAGGATGTCGTCTCTGTACTCCAGGGTGGAGTCGTCGGTTACCAGAGGGTTCGAGACGTCGGAATCGAGGCTCGACTCGCTATCGGCGCGTCTTGAGTCGTTGAATCCGTGCAACGTTTTGTCCAGAGGTTACGGCATGATAATGGACGGATATGGCAGAGTGGTCACATCCGTGGATGACATACAGGTCGGGGGAGCGGTCGAGATACAGATGAGAGACGGTTCGGCCTCGGCGGAGATCAAGGGGAAGGTGAAGAGATGACAGAGTTCGAGAACGTAAGCGAGATGACATTCGAGCAGAGTATCGATGCCCTCGAGGCACTGGTCAAGAGGCTCGAGGACGGCGGCATAGACCTGGACGAGAGTCTCAGGATCTACGAACAGGCAGTTGCTCTCAGGGATCACTGCAGGAGCATCCTGGAGGATGGGGAGCGTCGCATCCGCAAGATCATGAACGCAGCAGACGGAACGGTCAGGGAAGAGGAACTGGACCTCAGCTGACGATCTCCCAGAGGGAAACACCCTTTTCCGCAGCCCAGCGGCTGGTGTCCTTGTAGAGGTCGGTCTTGACGAAGCACTGGTCGGAGAAGGCTAGTCTTAGCGCGCCTCCCAGTTCGCCCTCGTTGAGTCCACGGCTGTTGAAAGATCCGAAGTTCTTCTTCAGGCCGATAAGCAGAATGTTTACTGTGTCGTGGCCTCTGGCGGCGTCCCACTGATCCTCCAGGCTCTGGGCCTCGCGATCCAATCTCTGGAGCAGGGATTTCCTGCCCATGCGACAATTCTTTGAGTTAAATATCACGGCATCTACCATCGATCCGGCGTTGAGTGACAGGGTCCGGGGATTGATGAAGCGCTCGAAATCCAGGTCCTTGAAGCTAAGATTCAGACCCTCCATCTGTGACACGTACATGAGCAGTCCGAGGGGATAGCTTGCCGATATCAGAGCGTCCCTCACGAGACCTACGGTCTCGGTGAATTTCGCCAGGGACTCCTGGTCGCAGTACTCATCCAGAACATCCTGGAGGGCGTTGCTTTTGATGACCATCATCTCCATGTCGCGACAGTCTGTGAAGAACAGCGGCGGATTGGCCCTTCTGCCTCTGAGCCTGTCCAAGTCGGGGTCGATTATGCCAATGACGCGTTCATCCTTCCTGACGCTTGCCATGTCCTTGACAGCATGACGGACGTTGTCTTTGGAATGGGCCTCGATAATGCGTACCTCGTCCTTGTCGATGAATTTCTCAAAGAGCCTTTCGTCTGTTACACCCTCGACCACCAAGAATGTTCCTCTGAATACCGACCTCTCCATGGAAATCTGGTTGCAGATGTCGTCGGAGGTGATGAATTCACGCATTTGCAGGCCTCAGCTCCCTGGCGGAATCCCACATATCGTGAATTACTTGTGGGGAGTGCGTGGCGATGATCATCTGGATGTTCCTGACCCTACATATATCAGCAAAGTACCTTCCGAGTTTCTGCTGCCAACACACGTGCAGAGACAGCTCAGGCTCGTCAAAGACCACTATGGTGCCAGGCTCTGCGTGGAACAAAAGCGCGTAGAAAATAATCAGAATCTGTTTCTCTCCCGATGAGAGCTTGTTGAGCGGAAGAGACATGCCGTTGTTCATCTCTATGCCTATCCTACCAGTGTCTGAGACCGTAACAGACTTGTCGATGAAGATGTCGTTGACGATGTCCTTGAAAATGATGACCGACTCAGCCAGCATGTAGTTCCTTCTGACGTACTCCGCAATCGAGGCCGTGAGCGCCTCATAACCCTCACGGTCCTTGTTGATATCGTACCTTGACGGGGGAAACTTCATCCTGGGTGGAATATCCGGCTCGAATCCTGCGTCCTTTATAAACTCCAGCTTCGCCTTGAGGTCCTTGGACCAGAACTCCAGCTCTTCGTCACTGATGCCCTTTCTGATGTTCTCCGGATGCGGCTCCAGTTCGGTGTGCTCCTTGGCATATCTAAACCTCTCGTAGAGTTCGTGAGCGTAAGCTTCCAAAGTTGGAACCATGTGTCCGTCCCTCTTCCTGATGACAAGTCTCTCTGGAGGGATGTATACAGCATTGCAAACCTCTGACATTTCATCAGGGGTGAGAGGCGTGTCCACCTCGTTCTTTTGCATTAGAACGTTGAGCCTTCCTTCATATTTCTGAAGGATCATGATGGCCTCGTCGTCGAACCAGATCTCCAACCTCTCAAACGGTGTATCGGAGAGGTACTTCACATCGCCCTTCAGGGCGGCGTAGACCATGCGCATGAGAGTGCTCTTTCCCAATCCGTTGGGGGAGTGGAGGAAGGTCAGGGAGCAGCACATGTCCAAATTGTAATCGTACTCATCGAAGAGTTTTGAGACTTTGAGCGATTTGATCATCATGGACAATCCGTAATCATGATTGTATCATATAGCCATTTCGAGATGTTTGTCCGTCTCAATGTTTATATCGAATCCCATATTATTGTGCAATTATGGATACACAGGCAGCTTTCGAGGATATTCGGAAGGAGATCGGTGAGGGCAATCCGTTTGTCGGAGACAAGGTACTATCCCTGGCCAGAGCCGATGGGGATCCCATGACGAGGATCAAGTGCCTGTCTCTTTTGAAAGTCGTAAACGATCCCGATGCTTCGAAGGAAATACTTCGTCTTCTGATGGATGGCCTACCTGATGACCGCAAAGATCTCATTCAGATATCTGGGGCCCTCCGTGGACTGGAGTTTCCGTCAAGCGCCCTGTCTATCCTCAGAAGCATGGAGCAGGACGATTCGATTGTCAGGATGTCTGCGCTTTGTTTACTGGATTTGGAGGAATATGAGGAAGCTCTTGCTACTGTCGGGCGCATTTCTGAGATAACCCCGTTTGATCGTGTGATGCTGACGGAGATCCATAGTGCTCTGGGACAGCACGCTAAGGCAATAGGGATCGCCTCCGAACTATTATCCGAGTATCCTCAGAACTATCAGGTTCGTAGAGCATATGTTTCCGCCCTGATACTCGGAGGCAAGGATAAAGAGGCTGGTAAGTACGCCAGGATGGGTTTGAAAGATAAGTCAGCTGATTCCAACGCTATTGCCGCCTATGTATTGAGGATTGCCGGGAACTACAAGGCCGCCGCTGGATACGCCACCAGAGCAATCAATATCGATAATGGCCATATCGGTGCGCTGGAGACTCTGGGAATATGTCTGGCGGAGAAGGGTGAGTATGACAAAGCCCGTATAGTGTCTGGGGCGATCAACGAGAAGTCGCCAGGTGATAAGGCTGCCCTCAATGTCCTATCGTATTGTGAAGGACATTGAGTGCTTCATAGAACCCATTCTTTGAATTTTCAAACCAATTCAGATTTGTTATAGTAGTTTATCCGTATACGATAATGCATAATGGTTTTTCTAGACGATATCTGTCTTCTAAATACGACAACAGATATCAGTGTTTGAAAGACTTGGGAGGAGAACGGTTTCTGACTCTGTGTCTGCGATTTGCTGTTAACTCCTTCCAAAAGCTTGGGGTAAAGAGCACAAGTGCTGTGACAACCTCTAAACGACCAATCCACATTAGGATGATTAGAAGAACTTTCAATGAGTCTTGGAGGCCTGCGAAATTACCTGTTGGGCCGAAGTTTCCGAACCCCATACCACCGTTGGATATACTGGAGATGGAGAGGCCAACAGAATCTATTATGTCGATGTCCTGGCCGTTAACAGTTGGTTGGGTGATTCCAATGATGAGTATCAGAATCGTTCCAACTATGGTAGTTATGACGAACATTAGGAAGACTATGAGAGCTGACTGTACAGTCTCATTACTAACACTGGATCCATCCATTTTTACATCATATACAGCATTTGGATGTACTACTTTACCAAAGCTGTTTTTGAGGAATTCATATATAATTCTCAATCTGCTGATTTTTATTCCTCCACTGGTAGATCCAGAACTCCCCCCAATAAGTGCAACGATCATCAGAAGCAGGATGCACTGCTCTGGATACAGAGTAAAATCGTTTATGTAAAGGCCCGAGGTTGTTCCGAGAGATACCGTGGTAAAAAGAGCGTTTTTGAATGTCTCGTAATGTTCTGCCAAACCCATTCCTGTCGTTCCGCTGTCGAGAATAACCAAGAGGTAGATTATGACAGATATGCCTAAAAACCAAGTTAACATCATCTTGAATTCTGAGTTCTTGCGATAGACTCCGTGTTCTTTTCTATGAATGGCACGGTAATGGAGATAGAAGTTTGTCGCTCCAAGGAACATAAAGATGATGGTGATAATTTGTATTGGATCGGAGTAAGACATCACGCTATCATTTGTACACATGAGTCCTCCTGTGGAAATGGTCGTACACATCAAACAGAATGCTTCCAGTGGATCCATTTGGCACACAAGGAGAAGAACAAGGTTGATGAGACTGAGCAATGCATATGAATAGATGAAGGACTTGGCTGCATTTTTCATCTTCATGGAGTAATTGGATGAACCTGATCCGGAGAGTTCATTGAAAAACACGCTGCGTCCGATACCGAATAGCGGCAGCATGTAAAGAAACACAATAATGATCATAATTCCGCCCACCCACATAGTGAGCGCTCTCCAGACAAGAAGGCTCATGTCCAGAGATTCCACATCCACCATGACTGAAAGTCCTGTGGTAGTTAAACCACTAACGGATTCGAAAAGCGAGTCGACAAAGTCTATACCGTACAGAAAGAATGGAATTGCTGAAATCAAAAACATCAGTAACCAGACAATTCCGATGAGTAATAAGCCGTTTACAGACCTGAATATACTAGATCTTTTGAAAAGAACAATTTGCAACAGGCCGAATATGAGCAGAAATGGTACTGGCTCTAGAAATATACGGGGATGCTCCCCAAGATACATAGCGAGGGCGGCAGGCACCAATAGAAGGAGGCCAAAAACGATTTCTAACATCCCAAGGGTACGGACTGTTGTGCTTTCCCATATTGGGCGCACTCTTACCTTGGGGAAAAAATTCTTCAGAATCACACCTCCGGCACAGATGGTTTTCCAAAAATTCTGATAAGGTCTGATCTGCGAGCAAACGATGTGAACACTATGACGGCATCATTCTTTTGGAACATCGTGTCCAGTCTCGGATAGAAAATCCTATCTCCTCTCTTAATGGCGACTATCCTAACACCTTCAAGTACCATCATATCGCCTAGATAACGGTCTAGAAGCTTTGACTGCCCATCTACAAAATGAATGAAATAGAACTCATCTTGGTCTCTTGCCGTCATAATGGTAGTCTCATCAGAGATTGTGCTTTTGGTAATTTCATTTGAGATGATTCTATAGTATCCGATAATTGTCTCAATTCCAGTATATTGAAAAATATCTTCGTATTCTTTAGTGAAATAGCGGGTAATAACCTTGCGGGCGTTGTGTCTCTGGGCAGTCATAGACATCAGAAGATTTGTGTCATCCGCGTGGGAGGTACTTATTAAGGCATCACTGCGAAAAATATTTTCATTATTCTGAACATCCGGATCAATAAAATCGGCGCAAGCTATGGCAACACCTGAAAGAGTCCTAGCCATATCTCTGCATAAATTTTCGTCTCTGTCAATTATCTTAACATTTAGTTTGTCGGCTGCCAAGAGTCTTGCAAGATTGCGACCAACGATTGATCCTCCCAAAATGACGAAGTTTTTTGCAGGGTATTCAATCCCCATCAACTCGTTGAATCCTGTCAGCGATTCGTTTGACCCAAAAACACAAATTTTGTCACCAGGATGAATCTCCATGGTCTCAATTTCCGTATGAACGACATCGTCACGATATATGGCGAAAACAGTACAGTCATCAGGGGTTTTAAGATGCATTACCACTTTTCCGACAATGTCGTGATAGGGTTCAACTGTGAAAATGGCTACTGCGGATCCCAAATTGGATATGTATTCGAAATCTATTGCATTCTCCAGAACACATAATTTGTACATTTTTTCGGCTGTTATGAGTTCTGGAGAGATTATCGTGTCTACACCTTTTACTCCCTGTTCGGAGGTCTGTATTATATAATCTGGATTATTGACCGAGGATACCGTAACAATGGATGGCTTGAATCTTTTGGCCATAAGACATACAAAGAGATTTTCCGAGTCGCTACCAAGAGTAGCAATAATCATATCCGCACCATGATACTCAATTGCATATTGAATCGTTTTAGGATTAGTTCCATCCGCTTTGAGTGTAGAGACATTGAGACGACTCTTCAGAATGTTCAGTACTGCCTCATCTCTCTCCACGACCAAAACATCGTGGACGTTTGAGATGGTCTCGGCAGACACTCTGCCGACCTCGCCTGCTCCGACTATAACAACCTTCATGGTTCGTAAGGCCGATAACTTGATGCCATAAATTCGTTCGCTATAATTCTTATTAGATGTAGCTTAAAATTAGCTTATGAGACAACTATTATAGGCTTTCCAATTTCCATCTTATGAATTATGGACGTCTAAGTTAATAAAATCAATTTGATGTTTTAAACGATATCTGCGGATTCTACGTTTGATCACTATATAGGTCTACCTACCTTCCTTACAAATCCTATAAATCCCTCAGTTTGAGATACGGGATTTATGTGGAAACAAGTCAGTGAAGACTTTTGGAAAGAGAATCGCGAGTCCAAGGTCGGACAGGTTGAAGATACTGTCAGGGAGATAGTCGAGAATGTCCGTCAGAATGGTGACAAGGCCATCAGGGAACTCGCCAAGAAGTTCGATCATGTAGATCTCGTCGACATTGCTGTCTCCAGAGATGAGATCGAGGCTGCATATGAGAAGGTCTCTCCCGAACTGGTGGAGGAGTTAGAAAATTCTGCATACAACATTCAGCGCTTCCACGAGATGCAGATGCCTCCAGGACTATGGCTTAGGGAGGTGGAACCTGGAATCACCTTGGGTGTGAAGTCAACTCCTCTTGAAAGGGTTGGATGCTATATCCCTGGAGGACGTGCGTCCTATCCCAGCACAGTACTCATGACAGTTATACCTGCCCGTGTGGCCGGAGTAGACGAAGTCATCATGTGTACTCCCGCCCCCATCAATCCGCTCACGTTAGTTGCCGCCGACATCGCTGGTGTCGACGAGATCTACAAGACAGGCGGTGCACAAGCAATAGCGGCCATGGCTCTTGGAACCGAGAGTATAGAACCAGTCCAAAAGATTGTCGGGCCTGGTAACGTTTTTGTAACGTGTGCCAAAATGATGCTCAGGAATAAAGTAGAGATCGACTTCCCTGCAGGCCCCTCCGAAATCGGAGTTCTAGCGGACGAGACCGCCGTTCCTGAGTTTCTTGCCGCGGACCTAATCGCTCAGGCGGAGCACGACCCGTCCTCGGCCAGTCTGCTTGTAACATGCGACCCTGACCTCCCTGACAGAACTTGGGCAGTCATGGAGAGGATGATAGAGAAGGCTCCCAGGAAGGAGATAATCAACAAAGCGCTGGACAACTCAGGGTACATCATCGCCGAAGATATGGATCTCGCCATCGAGATCATGAACGGAATCGCGCCAGAGCACCTCTCAATCCAGGTCAAGGACCCCCTGGACACCCTCAGCAAGGTAAGGAACGGCGGATCCATATTCGTGGGCCCTTACACCCCTGTGGCCGCTGGAGACTACGCATCCGGCACTAACCACGTCCTTCCCACGGCAGGACATGCAGCAACATGCTCCGGTCTCAACGTGGCGCACTTTATGAAGACCTCCACCGTACAGTACCTCACCCAGGAGGGGCTGGCCAACCTGGCATCAACCATCGAGACGCTGGCAACGGCAGAGGGCCTTCACGCGCATTGCGAGTCCGTCAAGGTCAGGATGCCGGAGGAGGAGTGATTTATGGCTGAGGAGGCAAAGACTCCCCAGACCCCCGATCTCTACGACGAGAGGTTCTACATCAACAGGGAGCTTTCATGGCTCGAGTTCAACAGGCGTTGCCTTGCGGAGGCCATGGATGAAACCAACCCGCTGCTGGAGAGGGTGAAGTTCCTCGCCATATGCTATGGGAACATGGATGAGTTCTTCATGATCCGTGTCCCCGGCATCATGTCAAAGACTCCCATTCCCGGCCCCGACTACCTCTATGTCAACTACAACTTGCTGATGGAACAGGTGTCGACCACGGTGCAGGAGCTCGTGCAGCAGTACGGCATCTGTTGGAACGACCTCAAGAGATGCCTTGCCAAGGAAGGCATCAGCATCCTGAAGGTGCAGGAGCTCCTACCCGATCAGCAGGCCTGGGTCGCAGGGTTCTACAAAGAGAGGGTCCATCCCCTCCTCACGCCACTGGCTCTTGACGTCAGTCACCCCTTCCCCTTCATATCGAACAATTCGCTGAACATCGCTGTCAGGATGTTCGACAAGAAGCATGAGCAGCTCTTCGCCAGGGTGAAGGTCCCCATTGGCACCCTTCCAAGGTTCGTACAGGTACCCTCATCAAGCGGAATAGTCTTCGTCATGCTAGAGGACATCATAGAGACGCACATCTCCTTCCTTTTCCCTGGTCTGGACGTAGACGGCGCCTACGTGTTCAGAGTGACGCGCAATGCCGATGTCAAGGTTACAATCGACGAGGCCTGCGACTTCATGGCGGCCGTTGAGGAATCCCTCGAAGACAGGGATGTTGGATTCCCGGTCAGGATGGTCGCCGAGGGTACCATGCCTACAGACATGGTGAAGCTGTTCGCCAGGAATCTGAAGCTCTCAGGCGTGCAGGTCCACAGGACCGACGCCATAATGCTTGTGGACCTCTGGCAGCTGGTCGGTCTGGACTACCCCAAGCTGAAGGATAAGCCGTTCGAGCCTTATACTCCGCCCGAACTGGCTGAGGGGATGGACATATTCGAGGCGATAAAGCAGAAGGACTGGATTCTATACCATCCCTACGAGTCGTTCTCCACCATAGTCCGGTTCATGTCCACCGCGGCCGACGACCCCCAGGTCCAGAGCATCAAGATATGCCTTTACAGGATCGGCAAGGACCCGTCCATCATCAAGGCACTTATGAGGGCCAGAGAAAACGGGAAGACCGTATCGGTACTGATGGAGCTTCGCGCCAAGTTTGACGAGAGCAACAACATACGCTGGTCGAGGGAGCTCGAGAAGATCGGGGTCCACGTGGTCTACGGCCCGGTGGACCTCAAGGTCCATTCCAAGCTGCTCCAGGTGGTTCGCCTGGAGGGCAGCCATCTGGTCCGTTACACCCACATGAGCTCGGGCAATTACAACACGTCTACCGCCAAGCAGTACGGGGACATCTCCTTCCTGACCGCCAATCCCGAGATCGGGGAGGATGTGGGAGAGCTGTTCAACGCCCTCACCGGATACTTCGGCCCCAGGATGTACAACCACCTCCTTGTAGCCCCCCTCACCCTGAAGAGCAGCCTCATCAAGAAGATAGAGAGGGAGATCGAGGTCCACAATGTGTCCGGGAACGGTTACATCGCCATGAAGGCCAACGGACTCATCGACTCAGACATCATTGCATCCCTGTACAAGGCGTCGAACGCCGGAGTGAAGATCGATCTCAACATCAGGGGACTCTGCTGTCTCAGGCCAGGCATCCCCGGCGTCTCCGAGAACATCAGGGTCACCAGCATCGTCGACCGTTTCCTCGAGCACTCGAGGATATACTACTTCGAGAACGGAGGCAATCCCGAGATGTACATGGGCTCCTCCGACATGATGCCCAGGAACCTCCTGGCAAGGGTGGAGGTCCTGTTCCCGGTTCTGGACAAGGAGATGATGGTGAACATCAGGGAGAACATCCTCAACATACACCTCGCGGACAACGTGAAGGCCAGGGAGCTCTTCCCCGACGGGACGTACAGGCTGGTCCAGCGCAACCAGGGGGAGAAGAAGCTGCGCTCCCAGAAGTGGCTCATCGACCACAGAGGAGTGTGGCATGGCAGCGAGTGAGTCCGAGACCGTCGGATTCATCGACGTCGGAACCAACTCTATCCACCTCCTGGTGGTTAGGTTTTACAAGGATTCCTCGGGCACCCCGGTGTTCCAGGACAAGGAGACCGTCCGTCTGGGTCAGAGCCTATACAGTACAGGCAGGATCGACGACGAGACCATAAGGAAGAGCGCCATCGTTGTCTCCAGGTTCACGCAGATCTCGAAGGACCTGGGGGCGGACAAGGTGGTCGCGTTCGCCACCTGCGCCGCCAGGGAGGCCGCCAACAGGGAGGAACTGATCGAGGCGATATCCAATAACGCGGAGGTCGAGGTCAAGGTTATCCCGGGAACCGAGGAGGCCAGGCTAATTGCCCTGGGGGTCTTCGGTGACAAAGGACCAGAGGAACGCACTATTGAGATGGACATCGGGGGCGGAAGCACCGAGATCATCATCCGCGAGAGGGACGAGAACCTCTTCCTCGACAGCCTCAGCATGGGGGCGGTCAGATACGCCTACGGACTCGGCATAGACAACAGGGTTCCCGTATCAGAGGACGACTACAGCTTCATGATGCGCAAGGTGGACATCTCTTCGTACCATGCCGTGAACAGGATCAAGGACATCGGGTTCACCAAGGCGATGGGGTCATCAGGGACATTGATTGCCCTGGCGGAGATGTGCGCCGCCCGCAGAGGGGACCACGATTCCACCTACCTGACTTTACGCGAACTTCAAGAACTCATGCCGGAAATCCGCTCGAAAGACATGGCAGGGCGCTTCGCCGTCCCGGGACTCGGCAAGGGTAGGGCTGACATCATAGTGGCCGGAGGCGCTATCGCAGAGGAGCTGATGTCGCAGTTCGGGATAGAGAGGATGGAAATTAGCCAGAAGGGGCTCAAGCAGGGGATGCAGCTCGACCACATGCTCACCCACGGCTACACGATTTTCGACACCAGGGAGTCGTCCATCAGAGCGCTGGCGCATCGCTGCCAGTACGACAAGGCTCATGCCGAGACCGTCAGCAGGAACGCCCTCTCTCTATTCGATCAGGCGAGGAAGCTGGGGCTCAACCTCATGAGCGACGGGTACCGCAACCTCCTTTACTGCGCCGCTCTCCTTCACGACATCGGGGAGCTGATCAGCTACACAAATCACAACGTCATGTCTCAACTGATTATCGAGAACGCGGATCTAGTAGGGTTCAGTATCGACGAGATCCGCGCCATGGGCCTTATGGTGAGGTTCCATCACAAGAAGTTCCCTGGTTCCAAGGACCCTCGGCTGGCCAGTTTCCCCCGGGAGGACGCCCTTGCGATCAGGCAGTGCGCCATGTTCCTGAAAATCGCGGATGTTGCCGACAGACACAGGAACCATGCGGTCACGGACATACGCCTGGTGAGGCAGGGGGACACCGTGCTGGTGGAGCTGGTCTCTGATGGCGACACCAGCATGGAGCTGTGGAGTCTCGAGAAGGTCCGTCCAGACTTCAGAAAACTGTTCGGGCTGGACATGCTCCCGGTCTGTTCCGCCGACGTCGACACCGAACCAGTTGCTATTCCAAAAACATCTTGAATCTTCATTTTTATCCTTTTTAGACTAATTTCGATGAATCCTCGGGTCGATTCTGGATGGTTTGGCAGAAGTTTACGCCGTTTATGTCACAAACTATATAATTTGTAAAATAATCTCTGAACCAAAGCGGAAGTCAGTCCCCTTGCTCGGAAGAAATTCCATCTGACTTCTGCTTCCCTTGCATTGTCTCATCTTCTGACGATGCCGGAGCGCTGAGATGTCGGGAGGAAAGACGTTCTTCGAAGAGGCCGTGGAACTCAACGACTCGCCTGTGAAGAACGGACTGTGCTCGATATGCAAGGGTGCCCATAGGCTCTGCGGCAAGGACCGTTGCCCGCTAATGATCAAGTTCTACTCGCAGCAGAAGACCATGCCCCTGATCGACATGAAGGATCTCGCGGGGTCAAGCCCTCCCTCCGTGTTTGTCGGAAGGTACGGTTATCCGAAAGTCGACATCGGCCCCCTGATACCTCCCTACTTCGGGGACACCACCGTGATGGATCGTCCGGAGATGTGGATGGGCAAGTCCATCGACGAGATAGTGGATTTCAGGTTCAGGCTTGTCCGCGGCAAGTACCGCATAGACGCAACCGACTTCCGCAAGTCGGGCAGGATTGTCGACAGCGTCCAGGAGCTTGCCCTGACCGAGAGGCCCGTGGACGTGGAGGCGTCGTTCACCCAGAAGCCCCGCGGCAGGATAGTCCTGGACGATGAGATCCAGCCTTTCGGACCCTCCGCCAGGATGGAGAGGATGACGATGGGGAACGGCAGGTTCGAGAGGAACCTGGAGAAGGGATTCTACGACATCGACATGAAGGCTGCCGACGCGGTGGTGCAGGCCTACAGGAACGGCACCCTGATATCCGAGATCGAGAAGGCGTTCTCCGTCGGCACCATGGGGATCGGCAGGAACCGTC